>NZ_KE384343.1:50773-381665 GCF_000425265.1 Maridesulfovibrio zosterae DSM 11974 | reverse complement strand
AATCAAAACATCATAAAACACAAGATTGGTCTGTTAAATCTGGCTGAAGAGCTTGGTAATGTTTCGAGAGCTTGCAAGTTGATGGGCTTTTCTCGTGACACTTTTTATCGGTATCAGTCAGCCAAGGAAGAAGGCGGAGTCGAAGCTCTTTTTGATAAATCACGTCGTAAGCCAAACCTAAAAAATAGAGTTGATCAGGCTATCGAAGACGCAGTCTTTGTTTACGCAACTGACTTTCCTGCTCATGGACAAACAAGAGCCAGTAACGAGCTAAGAAAATTAGGTGTTTTTGTCTCGCCGTCCGGCATTAGATCTATTTGGCTGCGGCACGGTCTTCATAATTTCAAGCTCCGCCTGAAGGCTTTGGAAAAGATTTCAGCAGAGCAAGGAATTGTCCTTACCGAAGCGCAGGTTCAAGCTCTGGAACGGAAAAAGGATGACGACATTGCTTGCGGGGAAATCGAAACAGCCCATCCTGGCTATCTTGGCAGCCAAGATACCTTTTATGTCGGTACGATAAAGGGAGTTGGTCGGATCTACCAACAAACTTTTGTAGACACCTACTCCAAGTGGGCAGCAGCAAAGCTCTACACTACCAAAACACCTATCACTGCCGCTGACATGCTTAATGATAAGGTTGTTCCCTTTTTTGCTGAACAGGATATGGGTATTTTGCGTATTCTCACCGATAGAGGCACAGAGTATTGCGGCAATTTAGAAACACATGATTACCAGTTGTTTCTTGGTGTTTGTGGCATTGAGCACACAAAAACAAAAGTACGCCATCCACAAACAAACGGGATCTGCGAACGTTTCCACAAAACAATTCTTGATGAGTTTTACAAGGTCACGTTCAGACGTAAGATTTACTCTTCACTGGAAGATTTGCAAGAAGACCTCGATATCTGGATAGATGAATACAACACGCAACGTTCTCATCAAGGGAAAATGTGTTGCGGTCGAACACCATTAGCAACTATGATGGAGGCCAAACCACTTTGGGATGAGAAGGTCCAAAGTTTAGACTAAACTGACAATTGCAGCTCCATCAAAAAGGCTGGCTGTCAGATCAAGTATGAACCACTACAAATTAGCCGCTTTTGCAGAGAAACAAAAATAGATCAATATTATCGTCGGACTTTAGTCTTCACACTTCGTACTAAGAAAAATAATCAAGACTCAAGAGACTCTTTGTCAAAAAAGGCATCGTCACCAAGTGGCAATTTAATGATAAAACGAGTCCATTTCCCCGACATTGAATCAATTTCCATGCTGCCATGATGAAGCTCTGTCACAATAAAACATGAAACAGACAGTCCAAGTCCTGTTCCATGACCTACCAGTTTAGTGGTATAAAAAGGCTCAAAAATACGTTTACGGATACCATCATCAATGCCAGGCCCATTGTCTTCGATCTCCGCGACAACATTATTCTTTTCATATTTTATTCTACAGATAAAACATGGCTGTCCATCATCGTAGTCCTTCTCCATCATGGCTTCAGCGCCGTTTTTAAGCAGATTTAAAAACACTTGCTGTATTTCATTTTTTTCACAACGGACTGGTGGAATATCTTTTTCATATTCGCGCACTATCTTTATCTGCCTAAAATCATATTTTATTTTTAAATTATAATCATTTCCAGCCAACTCCAGAGTGTTATCCAGCAGCTCAGTGATATCATGACGTTCCAGTTTCATTTCGCTTTTTCTGCTAAAACTCAACATATTACGAACAATAGTAGCAGCTCGTGTACCAGACTCATTAATCCCATCAAGCATTCTAGGGATACCTCTGTGTTCCAGATACCTACGAACATCTTCCAACGACACACCACACTCTTGAGCAACTTTTACGTTTTTTTCGACATTTCCGAAAATACGTCTCTTAATGTTGAGCGCATATCCCAAAATACCTGCTAACGGATTATTGATTTCATGCGCTATACCAGCAGCCAGCCCACCCACCGATAGCATTTTTTCAGACTGAACCATCATCTGTTCTAATTTCACTATATCCGTAACATCATCGATTCGGATAACAGCCCCATCAACTCCATTGGAGACCAGAGGGTAAACGGTTATATTTTCGTGAAGCACCTCACATCCTGAAATATTTGTTTGCAGAGTATCTGAACATGGAGTTCTAGTTCGCATTGCTTCTTCAATGCGAACCATTTTAGTTGCCATGCGCGGCAAAACTTCGACAATAGATCGTCCAAGCGCATTCCTGGCTTGAATAGCAGTGACTTTTTCTGCCTCCATGTTCCACTGTGTTACTCTACAGCTTGTATCTACGCCGATCAGTATGGATGGCATGGAATCAATTATGTTTGAAAGATAATTACGGGTCTGTGCAAGCTCAGCTTCTGTCCTCTTGAGTTCGTTGATGAAACGGGACTGCTGAACATTCTTATATGCTATCTCCGAAAGTTGAGTAGCAAGAGTATAAAGAACCTTTGAGACCCTAAGAAACTGCTCATGTGACATTGCACCAACTTTTCTAAACGCCTGAGCAATATCATCTTCATCAGCGCCAATTTCATGAGCATAAGCCCGTATATTCTCTTCGCCCTGACGCTCATCACGAACCTGACCGATAAGCCAATTAGCCACATGGCGCCCACCAACAGAAATCCCTGCACCGGCGTCCCACAATCCGCCGCTCATACAGGTGCTGATTGTCGGTCCGCTCCTCATCTGCCCAAATACCGCATCAGACTTATAGCAATTCTCGCGTCCTTTATCAGTCTTACGGATAAGTTCACACAATTCACAAAAATTGCTTGCCTGCGTTATAGGGGATCCATCTGGATGAGTAATAAGTGAAGCTACTCCCATTGCATCTGAAAATTCATCTTGAAGACGCTGCATATCTTTGATGTCAAACAGATCTGCAAAATCAACACCTTTTGAGGAGTCTAAAGTCCTGGTTAAAGCGGTTACCTGCTTTAGCAATCCCTCTTCAGCTTGTTTACGGTCAGTAATATCCCTGGCAACTCCTAAAATACCAATAAGCCCACCCGCGTCGCTCCTGACTGGAGTCTTAATGGTTTCGACTAATTTCCTTTCACCTGTCGCCACAATATTAATCCATTCTTCATTGGTACATGGCTTATCTGCCTGCATTGCCAGTTTATCCTGTGAACGGAAAAAATCTGCCAAAGATTTATCAACAAAATCATAATCAGTTTTTGTAACTATTTCTGATTCCTTTGCCCCAAAAAAACGTTCAAAAGCTTCATTGCAGGCCAAGTATATTCCATCTGGGGCCTTTATCCAGACCAAGTCAGGAATAGCGTTTAACAGACTACGGAAAAAATTCAGCTCATCTTTTGCAAGAGGCATCAACTCCTCGTAAACATTACCTGAAGTTAAAGAGAGTTGCGTCTCTAACTCTTTAACTCTACACCGCAATGCATCCAACTCGCTTAAAAGTTTATGCTTTTCAGTGTGTTCGTTTGACATATTGACCGGCACCAGTTTTGCCCCTCTTAACACAATCGTGTTGTATTATACTTTACTTCACTAAAAACAGCATAAGCATGGATACCACGAGAAAAAATAAACTGCATTATAATAAAATCCTAACATCAGGTTAATAAATTAACCTTTACTACAAATTAATGCATGTTATTGACAATAGTAAAGGGCCAAAGATTTCAAAAAGTAATAGCATCTATACCTAATATAGATGAGGTGCAGCCTATCTCAAGCAAATTCAAAAAATCTAAAAATCAAAATCTGCTTCATACAAAACCTGAGTATGAAACTATTTATATGCAAATATCAAACATAGATCACATCGTTTTAACAGTAAAAAACATTGAAAAGTCTGTTCAATTCTATGGTACAGTACTTGATATGACTATTGAATATTTTGCAGAAGGTAGAGTTTCTGCTAAATTTGGAAATCAAAAAATTAATTTTCATGAGCTCGGTGAAGAATTTGAACCAAAAGCTCAGCAACCAACTTCAGGCTCAGCAGACTTATGCTTCCTAACAGAAGCTAAAATTGAAAATGCTATAGAATTTGTAAAAACAAAGGGTGTAGAAATAATTGAAGGTCCAGTTGAAAGGACTGGTGCTACAGGTAAACTTGTCTCATTTTATTTCAGAGATCCTGACAACAACTTAATTGAGATCTCCAACTTAAAAAATAGATCTTCCTTTGAAGCAAAAACTCCAGCGTCCCCCAATAATGATGCGACAATATGAATCATCACCTAACGATCAGACTCTAAACGATAAAAGAAAATAGCTCAGGCAGATCCTCTCCATTTATTATATCAATTATGTATAGGAAACGATTTAAATGGGATAGGCATAAGCTTAAACAATCAATATTCTCATATCCTATATAGAAGTTATAATCATTACTCTGAGGATATTTCTTTTGTTCCATGAACCTGCTATAAAAATAAGCTGACAAGCTAATTTCGGAAACAAGGTATCTATCAAGACTTTAGCACGAGAAGCAAATGATTAAAAAAAAGCGTCGAATTTATGATGCCAGGGTTTATTTAAAATATTTCTTCTTATTTTCATTTTGTTTTTTAATTTCAATATCATATACTCAAGTATCCGCAGATTCGTCTTATAAGCAGCCTCTTCAAGTGGATGGCATAGCTATTCAGCCTATCAAGGACAGAATCCAACTCTCTGAAGCTGAGAAAATCTGGCTAGAAAAAAATAAACATGTACGCGTTCGTGTAGGAGACTGGCCTCCTTTTATGATTACTGGAAACAATGTATCAGGAATTGCCATAGACTACCTCAGCCTTATATCGAAAATACATGGCATAGAATTCAGCTATATAACTCAAAAGGATATTTCATGGCCTGATGCTTTACAAGCTATTCGGGATAGAAATGGCGTGGACATGGTTCCGGCTATTCAGCCTACAGCTGATCGCAGTAAATACATGATTTTCAGCGTACCATATCAGACATTACCCTGGGTAATTGTTACACGAAGCAATGCTGATTTTGTGGGTGGACTAAAAGATATACAGACAAAAAAGATTTGTGTGCAGGAACAATTCATCCTGCAAAAGGAAATTGAAAAAGATTACCCGGACTTAAATCTTAAAGTAATAAAGACCAGCACTCCGACACTGGATTCTCTCAAAGAAGTAGCTACAGGAAGATCATACGCAACCATCAACGCTCTTCCTGTCGTTGTCTACTTTATCCAACACTATGGACTCTCAAATCTTAAAGTAGCAGCCCCTGCAAAATTCACAGACCTTCAGTTGACTATGGGCATTCGTAATGATTGGCCAGAACTTGCATCAATCATTTCAAAAACAGTTAAGGCTATGTCTCAAAAGGATATTACTGCGATACAAAATACATGGCTTTCAGTTCAATATGACCAAGGTTTCAACCCCCAAAAAGTCAGACGCTGGATGCATCTTGGAGCGATAGTATTTCTGATAATTGTTGTACTGTTCATCATAGTCAACCGGACATTGAAAAGACAGGTTGAGCAACGCACTAAAGATCTGCAAAGTGAGCTTGAGAAGCGAAAAATAATTCAGCAGCATCTTAAAAATAGCGAAGAACGTTATGATATGGCTTTGCGAGCTGTCAGCGATGGACTTTGGGATTGGGATCTAAAAACAAACGATGTTTACTTTAGCCCAAGATATTTTGAAATGTTGGGATATGGACCCCATGAATTCCCCTATATATTAGATACATGGACTAAACTTTTACATCCGGATGATAAAGAAAGAGTAATAAAGCTTGTGACAGCATATTTAGAAAATTTTTCTAAACAAAATAAAAAAACAATATATTCCGTTGAGTTTAGAATGAAGACAAGCAACGGGGAATGGAAGTGGATTTTAGCCAGGGGCAATGTTCCAATTGTTGATGAAAAAGGTTCTCCTATAAGACTAATCGGTACCCACATTGATATTACCGAACGCAAAAAGACTGAAGAAATAATGGTCCAGACAGAAAAAATGATGTCAGTAGGAGGCTTAGCGGCTGGGATGGCACATGAAATTAACAATCCTCTCTCGGGTATACTGGGTGCTGTTCAAAATATTCAAAATCGTATTTTTAAAGACCATGAGAAAAATCTATCTGCAGCAAGAGAATGTGGCGCAGACATCGCACAAATAAGAAAATACGTTGATATACGTGGTATAACTCCAATGCTTGAAAATATTCAAACCGCAGGTTTCCGTGCCGCAGCGATAGTTCACAACATGCTCCAGTTCAGTCGAAAAAGTAACCAGAATTTTGAGCTTCATGATCTTGCAATACTTTTAGATAAAACTTTGGAGCTGGCTGCTAGTGATTATAATTTAAAGAGAGATTACGATTTTAGAAAAATTAAAATCAAGCGAGAATATGATCCAAAAGTGAGAAAAATCTTCTGTATTGGAAATGAAATACAGCAGGTCTTTTTGAACCTATTGAAAAATGGTGCAGAAGCAATGGCCGAGAAGAACTCTGAAAAAAAGGAATGCCAATTTATACTTAGAGTTAAAAATATAAAGGATGAAGTGATCGTTGAGATAGAAGATAACGGCCCAGGAATGAATGAAGAAACCAAAAAAAGAGCCTTTGACCCGTTTTATACGACAAAAAGCGTTGGTAAAGGAACAGGACTGGGCCTGTCTGTTTCATATTTTATTATCACCGAAGAGCATAATGGTAGTATGGAAGTTGAGTCAACGATAGGTGAAAAGACGCTATTTATCATCAGATTTCCTGCTGATAGTTCATGCCAATAACCAACCTCGACCATTGGCTATATACGAGCCGCTACGATCATAGAAAAGGAACCGGAAACTATTTAGGGCTTTGCAAAATATTCTTCCAGATCATCGGTGCTTACAGTCCTTTCTATCACAATTGTAGCCCCTCCTTGAACGATAAATTCAGACAACCCTACATGATTATGGTTGTGACTATCATCAGCCCAGTCATACGTGTATCCAAGTCTCGTCCACGGATAAGGGACAGAAGAACTGTAGCTGGTCGCATTCAGGTTCTCAAACCATTCCTTATAATTATATTCATGATTCTGGTCAGTAGAATTTACATATTCATGGATTTTCTTAACCGCTGACAAAGACTGAAAATGTGACCTTTTCCATGGATACTCCAACTGAGCTTCATGATCTGAAGGATCTGGATCAGCTGAAGGTCTGAAAATATCAGATGGCTTGACCCAAAATTCAATGAAAATAATTTTACCACTATTCTGGGGAAGCCCAAGAAGCTGTTCAATCCGCAGGATTCTATCTGCGTGGCTGCTCGGCCAAAATCCATTATCGAAGAAAAAATTTTTAAGCTGAGGATCAGCTGTAATCCATATATTATCAGTTAGTTCTAAAGAATGAGTCTCACCGGAGGCCCAACCCTTGCCTGCTATACGGCTGCCTGCCCACGTGCAGACAAGTACATGAGGTGCGTTTGATATAGTTTTCCATGACAGACAAGCCGGTATATTTTTGTTGCCAGGTGCGGATATACCTATAAGAGACCTTGAAATTTCTTCTGCTTTTGCAATTTTTGCATCAGTAATGGCTGAGTCATACAACTCACTGACTGTTGCGGCGCTTGCAAGTGTTACACATGAAAACAATACAATTGTTCCAAATAGATATATGACTTTATTCATTTGTTTCATAATGTGACTTGCTCCAATAACTTTCTATTATAGTGAACTCGTTTGCGCTAATTCCTTCATATCGTTTTTTACTTAATACATATAATAAATAACAAGGCCAATATCTACTATGATTTTAATAAAGAGTACCAGTTCTCAATCTGATCCACAAAAAATACCCCACACAAAAATGTATGAGGTATTAATTTAGCCAATTGCAACTCTAATTATAAATAGCCAATTTGATCTTTAGCAATATAATAAGAAAAACGACTAACTGCTTTTTAAACCATCAATAACCTGATTGAGACGTTCAGTCATCTCAGACAGAGAATTCATCGCTTCAGAAGCCTGATTCATAGACTCAGCCGTTTCGCCGGCTATTTCATTCACTTCACTGGTGCTTCTATTAATTTCCTCAGATGCAGCTGACTGCTGCTCTGAAGCTGCGGCAATAGCCCTTACCATATCAGAAGTAGATTCAACAATATTCACAATCAACTCGATGGACTCACCAGCCTGACTGGCAAGTTCAGTACTGCCATCTACAACTGTTGTTGTGTCCTCCATCCTTTGTAATGATCTCCGGGCTCCAGTTTGGATTGCACTGATAGCCTTACCAACTTCATTTGTAGCGCTTACAGTCTTTTCTGCCAGCTTACGGACTTCATCGGCAACAACAGCAAATCCCCGCCCTGCGTCTCCAGCCCGGGCAGCTTCAATAGCTGCGTTTAATGCGAGGAGGTTCGTCTGGTCAGCGATATCCGTAATGACCCCCATAACCAATCCAATAGACTCAGCCTGCTCTCCGAGAGAGTTTAGCTCTTCCTGCAGCATGACTGTTTCCTTATTGAGAGTTTTAATAGACTCAACGACATCGCATACAACCTTACCGCTTTTATTCCCTTCACTCTTTGCCTTTTCTGCCATTTCAGCAGCTTGCGAAGCGTTGTGGGCAACCTCCAGCATTGAGGCATTCATTTCCTCCATTGCGGTGGCTGTTTCAGTAGTTCTTGATTTTTGTGCCTCAGCTCCACTTCTCGAATTTTCTATCTGTGAAGCAAGTTGTGATGAAGCAGCTCCAACCTGACTGGTAATTCCTTCAAGCTCTAAAGCGGCATGGTTCATACCTTCACTCTTCGCCACTTCTGCGGATGAACGCGCTTCTTCTGCATCTTGTGTTGCTTTCCTTGCCATTTCCGACTGTGCTTCAGCCTCCTGAGTTTTCTTCTCAGACATAGCAATCATATCGACCAAATTAATAACCATGGCCTGCAATGCAGCAATCAGCGTTCTAATTTCACCACGCCCTTGAACAGTGAGAGTTTTTTCTAAATGACCTTTGGCAACCTCGTCAGCATATTCAACAACAGATCCCAAAGTGATCGTAATCTTTCTCACAACCCAAAAAACTACTCCTGCTACAGCAAAAATAACCGCGGCAGCTCCCATAATTGTAAGATTACGCATTGTTTTAAGAGGAGCTAAAAGCTCTCCAATAGGTGCAATTACAGCTATGTGCCATCTTGGAACTTTAGCTTCTCCATAAGCTAAAATTTTCCAAGTCTGCTGCGGTTCATGAAAGTATTTATAAATTCCATGATCCTTTGAAAGCATATCTTTCCCATACGGCATATCGTTTATATCAATCTTCATCACAACTGAAGAGTCGGGATGGCCTACAATCATACCTTTTGAATCAACTGCAAATGCATAACCACTTTTGCCTATTTTTATTGGACTGAGAGAATTTTGATAAAGATTTTTAAATGATACAGCTGCGAACAAGACACCTATCACATCTCCACTTTCCTTTCTAATTGGAGTAGAGATGATGATAATAGGTTTTTTATCCCGCATTGAAATAATAGGATCTGAAACTGTAGTCTTCCCGTTCAAAGCATCTTTAAAATACTGACGTTGTGAAACATTAATTATTTTATCATCAGGAGAGGTTCCGGCTACAATTAACCCGGAAATATTCACGACCTCAATATCACGCAATTCTGGAAAATTTTTTACAGAAACCGCAGCACGCTTTTCTACAATAGCCCGGGCAGCTTTATCACCTTCAAGAGTCTGGATAAATTCACGTTGCTGACTCCAGTCTACCAGAGTTCCTTTCACAAAATTAAACCAGCTATCCACACTCCTGACAGCTGCTTTCTGGTCTCTAATTATTGCTTGAACAATTTCCTTTTCAAGTATTTTAGTTGATTCCAAATATGTGAAGACCTGCAAGCCGACAATGCACAAGATAACTATTCCTAGCACCGGAATCAGTATCTGCTCTCTGATATTCATTCTCTCAAAAACTTTCATCGATCTTCTCCGCTTATAAGAAATTTTCTATCTCCTAACCAATTTCCTTTTCATTTTTGTATAATATATAAAATTAATTTTCTACTTAAAAAAAATCCCATCTACCCATACCCCTTGATGTTATTGAATATTACAGAAGAACAGTACAATTAACTCACTTAATGAGTACTGTTTATATGCAGTAAAGAGAAAGTAGAATCTACATTTTAGAAAGCTTTAGGAAGGTGTATTATAAATTCAGTTCCAACGCCTTCCTCAGAATTAAAATTAACTTTTCCGTTAATCTTCTCGACAAGAGTGTGGACTATATAAAGTCCCTGCCCTGTTCCTTCCCCAACTTCTTTAGTGGTGAAAAAAGGGTCAAAAATACGATGTATTATATTGTCAGGAACTCCGCATCCATTATCTTTAATAGACATAACCACGAAGTCTGCATGATTTCTGGTATGGACAACAATCTCACCCAAATTACTCTCTTTTCCGTATTTTTCACGAACAGCATGAATGGCATTTACAATAAGGTTGAGAAATATCTGGTTCATTTCTCCCCTTACACCTGCAATCAGGAACAAATTATCGCTGAGTTCAGTTTTAATATCAGCCACATACTTCCATTCGTTACGCGTAACCTCAATTACATTCTCCACAACGTCATTTATATTGATTTTAGTAAATGACTGTTGATCTGGGTGTGCAAATTTCTTTAGAGCCTGTACAATAGTAGATACGCGATTTACTCCGTCTAAAGACTCCTGAATTGCCGTGGGGATTTCATTCTTGAGATACTCTATTTCATCCAATTCCGTACTATCTTCATCATATGACTTTGAGATACCTTCTTTAAAAGAAGGTAAAAGATCATCTAGTGACTCTCCAATAAATTGAATATTATGCCCTATAAATTGCAAAGGGGTATTGATTTCATGAGCAATTCCTGCTGCCAACTGCCCAAGACTTTCAAGCTTTTGAGCTTGAGATAGCTGAATTTCTAACAACTTCGTCGCAGTTATATCCTCAATGCTGACAATTCCTCCCTTAAACTTTTCGCTTACATCCTTCATTCTGGCAAAACGGACTGTATAATAAATATTTTGTCCATCAGCTTTATGGTTTATTTCAAATTTTTCAGTTGAAAACTTTCCAGCCAAAAAATCATTAACTTCTTCAGAAATCCAACAGAGAACCTCACTAATAGATTTCCCGGTCGGAACCACTTCTTTCAACTTTTCATCAACATAATAACTCGCACCTGAGTTCAAATCGATGCCGAGCATCAGCAAGGCTGCGTGATTCAAATTTTCTATCAAACCACAATCATCAATCAAAAAAGCTGGTATGCTTAAACTTTCAAAGGAGGTAAGATATTTGTTTTTTTCATTTGTTATTTCACGATTAGATTTCTGTAATTCCAGAATAGCATTATCTGAACTTATACCGGACCACTCGGAGCAAAAGGCGATCTCTATAATATCAAAGATTCTAACTACAAATTGTTCGTAATATCTCTTGTCCTTATCAGAAACGTCCATATCCGCGATAAGATCGACAAAAGTATATCTATAGTATTTATACAACCCCAGAAACATCTGAAGACTGATACCTCTTTCTCGATGAAGGCGGGCTTCTGTTACACCAAATTTAGCTACTGGGTTTACAGAAAACTGGTCATGAGGAGAGAACTGTGGCAGCTCATTATCAAGAATTTTCAAGCTTTCAATAATTGCATCTGACATGCCTACAATAGAAACCCTCCACGCTTCAAGAAGTGTTGAAGTATATTCTGTATATCCTTGCTCTTTTGCGTAGCGGAGTATCCTCTCCATCAACCATATTTCATTCTTCCTGATATACATGCCCAGTCTTTCCATTAACACCTCCTGCTATATAAATGCTTATGACTATAAAAAATAATACTTTATTTTAAAATATATACCAACTACCAGGAAGCTGGAAGACCTATGCAGTAATAGTCCATCTTCATGCCTATAAAAATACTGTTATTTCTTTTTATTCAATTTTTATTTATTATAAAAAAATGGTAATCTTAAAATCTTCAAAAACAATAGTTCCCCCAAATGTTAACATAGTGAAAATCATCATATGTATAGACCGCATCCAATGGAAAAATTATGATTAAAACTTTCCTAATGTTTATCTTAGTCGCACTTATTCCACTAAATGTATTAGCAAAGCCTAAAGTTTTGCTGATCGAAAGTTATCATTCCGATTTTTTCTGGGACATTGATATTGTCGACGGATTAAACTCTGTTCTCAAAGACAGCGTTGTAATGTTGAATTTTGCCATGGATACTAAACGTCTTCCTGAAAAAGATCATCATAAAAGAGCTGTAATGGCCTGGAACTACTACAAAAAGACTAAACCTGATATCGTCATTCTGTCTGATGACTATGCCCTTAAATCTTTAGGACCTAAATTTATACAAACAAAGACTCCGGTGGTATTTCTCGGTATCAATCAGAATCCGAGAAAATATATACCACTCCATAAAAATATTACAGGAGTCCTTGAGCTGCTCCCTTTTAAAAGAATGATAATGAGCCTTAAAGGTATCATTACCAAAAAAGACCCGAAATTTTTAGTACTTTTCGACAAAAGTTTGTCTGCACAAACTATTCTTCATAATACTTTTAATAGTGAAAAGAGTTTTAATATAGCAGGCATACATGGAGACATTACTTCGACATCCTCCTTTAACGAATGGATGGAAGCGGTACAAAATGCTCCAAAAAACGGTTATTCAGCTGTTATCATGGGACTTTTCTACCATTTATATGTTGGTAATAAACATGTTGATAGTTCGAAAGTACTTCAGTGGACCACAAAGAACAGTATGGTCCCAGTATTTTCATTTTGGGGAGTCAGTGTTGGCAAAGGCAAAGCAGTAGGAGGAATTGTCATGACAGGAAAGATTCAGGGCGAAGCCGCCGGCATGATAGTTAAGAGGATTTTAAACGGTGAAAAAGTAGAATCAATAAATCCGATAGCACCAAACCAGGGAACAATTATCTTCAGCAGGCATGAACTTAACCGGTGGAAAATCAATCTACCACCCCAAATAAAGATGAGAACATCATTTATTGACTGAGAAAAGACCTAATAAAATGCCCTGCTTCCATAGAAAGCAGGGCTGTTAATAAGCAAAAGCCTTCATATATAGTATGATTTCACTAAATCATACTAAATGTCATGAACAGTCAAATAAACCAAAGTCTGATTTAATAGTTGGTAAGCAATTTCACCGAAAGTAATCGGACCTACAAATGGGTCTGTTTTCTTACCTTCAAGCTCAGAATACAAATAATTTAGAATGCAGTTACATGAAAATGTAACGGTTTGCCCTTCTACATTATTTTCTTTCAGCTGTTTACTGAACTCAGCTGCATAATCGGCAAAAGGTTTTGCAATTTTATATCGTACTCCGGTAAAAACAGGTGCGTAAAAATGAACCTCTCCCCCGGGATCAACACTCTGAAAACTGGTATTAATTAAAGCACCATAATAATCAGCTACTAAAGGAAGCTTAGTATCCAACTTATTTTTAAGAATGTAATCCGCAAAATTTTCTTTAACCCCATTAACCATAACATCACTGCACGAAAAACCATCTGAAGCAAAGGTAAGATTATCTCCATCGCCCTGCTCAAAACTGTTTATAATACCAACATCAACAGTTTTACCAGCAATTAATTCAACATGCATAACCACAGCTTCGTTTTCATAAACTTCGCCTGTCTCGCCGTTGAAAACTTTTGGAGCTATCTTTCCAAGGTCATCCAGATGTACCCCGGAAATCCAGCCTACGAGAGGCTGACTACCGAAATCTTTATAATTCGGAGCATTAAGCGCAAATGCTACATGGGCAGGACTTGATGCAGGAATGACAATAAAACTAAACCCACTATTTCCTGCATCACTATAGACTGATCCAAGGCCATTTTGGTCATAAACTTTAAGTGATACAGATTTAGTCAGTTCTGAAATATCAGTAACAAAAACCTTATCATGTGAGACAAGCCCACCGCCACCAGGAGAAATAAAATATGGGATAGATCCACCTATCCATTGCCCTTTAGGCAATTCTTTAAGAAGTTTTTCATCCCCGGCAATGAGCAGAGTCTTACCATCAGCTATCTGTGTTTTTACATCATTGAGACTAAACAACTCCTGTTGCATACTTCCTCCTAACTAAAAAGTGTTTTCAGATCTTCTTCAACTGCTGGCTTACCGGCATTACTGGTAAACATCGCATGCAACTCATTAACGGCCGCAGTTACATTTCCCGGAGAATTATCCGCAGTCACATTTCTTATCAAACGTGCAAGCAGGATTTTTGCTGCTAGAAACTTAAGAGTACAGGTTTTCTTTCCTGTCACAATGTCTTTCCATTTAGGGTTGTTTTTAGGGGGAACATCCATAGTCCATTACCTCCTTACCTTGTTTTGCAGAACATCTTTTTATGTTCTACATGTTTTCAAAAATAATATATTTCCTACTATCCTCCTCCTCGCACTAATAAATCGTATAACCATTTGTATTCGATATAACTTTTTATATTTATTCTTATATACCAAAAAAACAAATCTATGTCCGCATTTCTTTTACTAAATATCCACTTACACCAACTATAACTATAATCACCTGCAGCAAAGTTTGTAACTGCTCCTAAATTAATATGCAGAATTGTCCTTTCAAATCAAAAGAGCCAGCCCCGAACTGGGCTGGCTCTAAATAATACCATAATTTTTAATGTATTTATGGCGTAATCATCTAATTTAGCAGCTAAAATACAGAAAGGATTATCTTTCTTTTAACTATGCTTTTTTGAGTTCAGCAGTAAGATGTCTCAACTGATCTGAGAGCTCAGCCAATTCCTCCATGGAATGTGAAGAATTGACCATAGCTTCTGCATTTTCAGAAGCAATCATATCTATTTCGGATGAAACTTTGTTAATCTCTTCAAATGTTGCAGACTGTTCTTCTGAGGCTGCTGCAATAGCTTGCACCTGATCAGCAGTATTAGTTACAAGCGCCATTATTCTTTCAAGTGAATTCCCGGCTTCTTCCGTAAGAGCAGTGCTGTTTTGTACCATGTCAGAAGTTTGTTCTACAGAATTAATGCTTTTTTGAGCACTCTGCTGAATTGAATTAATTGCATTACCTACTTCCTGAGTCGCCGTCATTGTCTTTTCAGCTAACTTACGAACCTCATCCGCAACAACAGCAAATCCGCGTCCAGCTTCTCCTGCTCTGGCGGCTTCAATGGCAGCATTGAGAGCAAGCAAGTTAGTCTGGTCAGCAATATCACTGATCACAGTCATAATCTGTCCAATTGCATCGGCATGCTGACCAAGTTCACCCATCTCTTTATTCAAATTTTCAGTTTCAGTGTTGAGTGTTTCAATTGATACCACAACTTTTTGTACAATCCCGCTACCTTCCTCTGCCATATGCTTTGCATCATCTGCATTATCAGCAGCTTTTGCAGCGTTGCTGGCAACATCAAGTACCGTTGCATTCATTTCTTCCATGGCAACAGCTGTCTCAGATGTTCTCTTCTTTTGTACCTCTGAACCATTTTTTGAGTCGTTAATCAAACCGTTTAACTGTCCTGATTCCGACGCTATTCGATTGACAATTTCTTCAAGCTGATCTGCGGCCTGATGCATTCCAAGAGCTTTAGCGTTTTCTGCTTCTCTCTGAGCCTCTTCTGCTCTAATCATTGCTTCTTCAGCAGCAACAGCTTTCTCTTCTGCTTCTTTGCTTTTTGACGCTATTTCTGCATTATTTTGCTGCAATGTTATATTCATTTGATCAAATGATGCTGATAATTGTCCAAGCTCATCTGAGCGATCCATATTCAAAGGAGCTGGATGTTTTCCGCTACCAAGCTCTTTAGAAAAGATCATTAACTTTTCAATTGGCACAGTTACACTTTTCGAAATCAAAAGAGTTAAACCAGAACCAAGTAGAACACTCAAAATTGTCAACGAAATTATTAAATATTCCATCCCTTTATAAGATGAGTATGCTTCTTCCTTAGCCGTCTCAGCCTGCTTTTGAAGATCCTCTGTCAGTATGTTTATATTATCACGCATAGTGTCAAAACGTTTTTGTCCTTCACCTAACGAGATAGCACTCAACTCTTCGGTAGGAGCTCCGTTAGCTCTTCTTTTTAAAAGATCGAGTGAAATTTCATCCCATTTCACACGGTCTGCCTTATACTTTTTAACAAGATCATGCTGCCCCGCAACAGATGAAGTTCCTGCAAATTTATCTACTCGAGTGTCTGCCTGTTTCTTGTTGCTGGTATAATCATTCATTTGTGATTTATATTCTTCAGTACCTGGAGTAGCAAAAATCATTGTTCGTTCAGCGATGAAAGCCTGATGAAGATCTCTGTCAGCTTCCAGCAAAAAGACCATCCCCTGAAGATCCCTTTCAAAAATAAGCCCTAGGCGATCATTGATTTTGGTGGCACTCTTTCCTGCGATTAGACCTATTATAACAAGTAACGCAATGTTAATTGCTAAAATTATTAGTAGTTTACTGCCTATTTTAACATTCTTAAACATACACCCTCCTTTCTGCATTGAGCATTAAAAAATTAGATACTTTGATAGTACACCAATTACTTAAGTTTGCACAATACAAAAAATTTCAGTTTAAGACTTATTAAACAAAGAGCCCCTGCCGCAAATTAATTTGCGGCAGGGGCTCTTTTATTAAATCCTAATATTTAAATTATTTTTTGGATATATCTTCAAGCTCTTCAGCGAGTACGATCAAACTCTTTAACGAACGCGCTGACTCTTTAACCCTTTCGGTAACCGAGACCGCAAGTTCATTGATCTCACCTATCACAATATTAATCTGCTCCGAGCTTGCAGACTGTTCTTCTGCAGCTGCGGCAATATTCTGGACATCCAAAACAGACTCATTAATCAGTCCTACAATACTCTGTAAATACTCTCCGGACTTAGTAGCATACTCAGCGGCTCCTACAGCCAGTTCATTAGTTTCTGAAGTAATTTGCTTCGATTTTTTAGCCTGACTCTGTATACCGGCAATAACCTCTTCCACTTCTTTAGTAGCATCAACAGTTTTCTCTGCCAGCTTCCTTACCTCATCAGCTACAACAGCAAAACCTCGACCGGCATCACCAGCTCTAGCTGCTTCAATTGCAGCATTAAGAGCTAAGAGATTAGTTTGGTCCGCTATGTCATTTATCACATGCAGTACCTTGCCAACTATATCTGCCTGTCCTTCCAGCTGTTCCATTGTATCACTCATCAACTCTGTCTTTTTCTGAACGGAAATAATTGCTTCTGAAGTACTCTTCACAATTACAGCTCCAGCTTCAGCTTTTTCCTGAGTCTCAATCGACTTACCAGAAGCACGGGAAGCATTTTCAGCAACATCTAAAATGCTTGCATTCATTTGTCCAAAAGCTACCACTGTATCAGAAAGCAACTCCTGCTGCTTATTAACAGCCTCATCTACACTATCCATTTCACGACCGAGCTCTTCAGAATTATTATGAATATCAGCTGAAGCCACCTGTGTAGACCGATTAACCTCATTGATTTTATTCAGCTGCTCATTAATATTATTTTCTTTAACAATAAGGTCCGTTACATTTCGAGCAACTTCAAGGTATCCAAGAACATTCCCTTTTGAGTCCTGTAAACTTCTGGCAACAGGCTGGACATAAACAGTCTGCCCAGACCGGTCTTCCAATTTAACAATATCAACACTGTCGCTGTTTTCATTCCCTTTAATCTTTTCAAGTGGACATTTGCCTGTAGAGCAGACTTCAGAATTAAAAATATCTTTACATTTTGATTTTTTAATTTTTTCAGGGTCAAGGCCACTAAAATCGGACACACCCTTATTCGCGAAAAGAATATTATACTCATCATCAACGACAAAAATTGGGTCTGGAACTGAGTTTACAACATCTACATATATCTCCATTTCATTTACCATAGTGGAGATCTTACCCAGCAAGCTGTTAAACTGACCCGTCATATACCCGATTTCATCTTTAAATTTAATATCTATGAGAGTACTGAGATCAGCACGGTCCTCGTTAATATCATTAATTTTTTCTGCAATTTCCTTAACAGGTGCAACAACCTGACTCCTTAATGTGAAAAAGATCATACATAAAGGGATTAGGAGCATAGCGGTAACACATGCAAAAAGTACAATATTGGCCTGCTGAGACATGGCTGCCATATTCTGTAAATCGACGACACCTACCAATACACCTATCTGGTTGCCTCGATAATCATGTATAGGCAAAGTCGCAATTGCGGCAGTATCATGCACAATAACAACTCTTTCTTTTCGGCTTTCATCAAGTAATTTTTTATTAACTGCGGAAAGATTTTCGGCTTTATCCACTCCGCTGACTAAAACATAATCTTCACCGATAATCGGATACTTTGACTCATCTCGCAGTGAAGTTGCAGTGTTGAGCATATCCTTATTCATAAACAACATTGTGGATATCCCAGCATCTTCAACACCTTTTAAAATCGGTGAAAAGCTATTCAAAACCTCAGCTGACCCCAGAATCTCACCGGAGGAGTCTTTAACTGGAACAAGTCCCCTGATAGCAAAACCACCACGACCAAGCTCAATTCCACCCAGTGGTTTTCCATGAGTGTTTACATCTAAAACGGTATTACGAAAACTTGAGAGATCATCTGAAATGTCAACCCAATTACCGTTCCTGTTTGCCTGCTTTTTTCTCCAAAGTCTTACCAGACTCCTTCCGTTAGGCATATGAAAATGCAAACGCAGTTTACTACCACTGACGGCTTCGAAATTCTTAAGCTCAGGCGACAAAACTTTCCTAATCTGCTCTCTGGCTTCCTGCGATTGAGGAGATCTTTCATCGTCGATATTCCCGGAATGTGCAATTTTAAATGCTTCGAGGACTTCGGGAGCTGCAGCAAAAAGAGCGGCTGTTTCCTGAGCAGATTTTGATGCATCAGTTACTCTCGTCAAAACAAAAGAAAAAGCACTATCTACAACCGAATGAATGTGCATTTCTTTTAATGATTTAAAGGATGCATTAATAATAAAAACGCTTACACATCCCAAAACAACAATTGTTAAAGCCTGTGGTAGTAAAATTTTTGAGCTAAGTTTCATGCATACCTCGCCATAAAATGTATTATAAAATCTGATCGAAAGATTCCACATATCCTAGCATGATAAATTTAAGCAAATAATTTAGCCTTAAAAACAAGTTGCCAATTAATTCACATGCAAATTAATTATGAGCATTGTATTTTCAAATAAAAATGCAATATATGAACTTTTTTTCACAATTAATACTTAATATTTTTAATTAATTGCAAAAAATTAGCACCTTAAGACTATATCAAGTATAAATTTATATATTAAATATTTAACTCTAGACTAGGTTTACTAGAGAACTTAGCAGATTTTATTGGTTAATTCTATGTGATTTCTCAAATTGAAACCACCCTAAATACTCAGAGTCATATTTTGACATATGCTTTTGTGAAGCTTATCTACTGATTTCAATACTGACCAGTCAGTTCTGAGAGATAGTAATCAATATACCGAACAGGTTTTGTTTTCCAAAATTGAGGATTTAAATTGATGAAACAATATTCTGAAAAAGAAACACGAATCTTAGATACCGCTGCGGAGATGTTTGCAAATCAGCCCTTCCACAAAGTCCTGCTTAGTGATGTGGCCCGAGTCGCATGTGTAGGCAAAGGAACTTTGTACCTTTACTTTAAAAGCAAGGACGATCTTTATTTTGCAGTTCTTTTCAGGGGGTTTGCCACCCTCGTAGAAAAACTGGAAAAACACGCATCTCAGATTGATTTAACTCCGACCGAACAGCTGACATATATTATAACTGATCTTGCACAACATTTGCTCAGAAAAAGTATCAATGCACAGCTCCTTGGTAAGGTTATACATTACCCTGACAGCGGAGAATGGCAGGATATGAGAGCTAAGCTATGGTCACTTATCGAATTAGTAATAATAAGAGGAATAGATGAAGGAGAATTCGAAGACTCTGCCCCCAGGCTGACCGCTCAATATATACCAAGCCTGATCAGATCTATCAGTCTTTTCCCTCCGGAAGGAATAGATATTGAGACATTCTGTAAGCATGCCTGCACTTTTGTTTTCAAGGCTCTCAAAATAGAAAAATAAGAAACATCAAACCATATATCATAACAGAAAAAATGAATAAAAAATCTATATCTCAAACCGATAAAAGCCAAAAGGCCAAAGGCCTTAAAGGGAATTTACGAGTAACCATTTTAATCAGTACAGTTATCATGCTGATCTGTATTGCCCTTGTATATCCGATTTACGTTCATGCTATCAGTCATGAATCAACAGATAATGCTTTTGTTGAAGCGCATGTTATTTCGATCAGTCCACGAGTTCCCGGTCATATATCAAAAGTTCTGGTTATAGATAATCAGCAAATAGAAAAAGGAGATGTGATCGCAGAGATTGACCCTCGCGATTATCAGGTTGCCCTTGAAGTAGCTCAGGCCCGAATTAAATCAGCCCAGGCTTCTGTTAAAGAAGCCGATGCACTCGTCGTTGCTGCGGAACAGGAATTAGCACAGAAAAAAGCAGAGTTTTCATCTCAGACGGCAGGACTTTCAAAAATTAAGGCCGATGTTGCTCAGGCAAAAGCCGGCTATCTTCGTGATGAGAATGATTTAAATCGTATCCAGAAAATAGCAAAGGCAGGCGCTGTAAGTATTCAGGAATTTGATCATGCTAAAGCGCAGGAGGCTATGGCTCGTGCGAACCTTAACTCGGTTAAGTTTCAAATCAATACACAGTCAGCTGAAATAATAAAAGCCCAAGCCGCCATTGAAGCGGCATACGGAAAAGTGCAACAGGCATATGCACAAATCGAAATGCGCAAAGCAATGTTAAGTGAAGCGGAAGCGGAAATGGAGCAGGCGAAGTTAAATCTCTCATATACCAAAATTACAGCCCCATACAGCGGATATATTACCCGAAAATCAATTGAACCCGGCAATTTCGTACTGGCAGGGCAGAAAATACTCAGCATTGTCGGCTCAGATATCTGGATCGTTGCTAATTTTAAAGAAACACAGATCATGCCTATGCGTCCGGGACAACATGTTGATATAGAGGTCGACTCATATCCTGATCATACATTTACAGGTCATATAGACTCAATCCAGCGTGGAACAGGGTCGCGCTTCACTCTTTTACCCCCGGAAAATGCGGCTGGAAACTTTATCAAAGTTGTCCAGCGGGTACCCGTGAAAATCGTTCTTGATAATTTTAATCCATCCTCTGGATATCTTCTTGCTCCCGGAATGTCAGTAATTCCAAGCGTAGATATTTCACAAAATAAATCTGAGAGCTTTAAAACAGCATCCTCGGGTCGACAGGAGTAAAAACTTGTCAAATTTTGTAGAACCAGAAGAGATGTCTCCGGCTGAACGCTGGATAATAGCATTCACTGTTATGTTCGGAGCTTTTATGGCTGTAATGGACACGAGCGTGGTTAATGTCTCAATGTCACATATGATGGGCAGTTTTGGGTCCAATCTGTCTTCGATAACGTGGGTGGCTACAAGTTACAGCATTGCAGAAATCATAATGGTCAGTATGTCGGGATGGTGGAGCTCACTAATAGGACGTAAGAATCTTTACCTTGCATCGTTTGTTCTATTTACAATCGGATCTATTCTTTGCGGGACAGCTACTACCTTTACTCAGATTATCGTTTACCGCACTATTCAGGGTATTGGAGGAGGTGCACTTATTCCAGTTTCTCAGGCCATTCTACGCGAAACATTTCCGGCAGAGCAACAAGGAATGGCCATGGCAATATACGGCATGGGCGTGGTGCTTGCTCCGGCTTTAGGTCCGATATGCGGAGGGTTTCTTACTGACCAGTGGGGATGGCCATGGATATTTTATATCAACGTACCAATTTGCATAGTGGGTATAGTCCTTACATATAAGTTTGTGCATGATCCACCATATTTACGCCGCGGCATACAATCAGTTGATTCTCTGGGAATTATACTACTAACTGTATTCCTTACAGGACTACAGGTTGTTCTTGAACGCGGGCAGGAGGAACGCTGGTTTGAATCAGATTTCATCACCATTGCGACTATAGCGACGGTGGTATCTCTAATAGCACTTATATACTGGGAACTGCGATATAAAGATCCGATAATAAACCTTCGTGTACTTAAAAACAAAAATCTGACCATAGGGTCCATTATGGGGTTGATTTTCGGAATATCTCTTTTCGGTACAACTTTTGTTTTACCCCAATTTACTCAGGAGCTGCTTGGATATCCAGCGTTTGAGGCTGGACTTGCACTAGCACCAAGAGCAATCACTTTGATGATGTTCATGCCTGTTGCAGGATATCTGTATCAGAAATTGGGAGCTAAGGCTCTAGTCTTTATGGGCATCATCATTATTGTCTGGTCCTATTATGACCTGATGCAGCTCAACACACAGGCCGGAATAAGTGACTTGATATTTCCACTTCTCATAATGGGCGTAGGTATGCCTTTCATGTTTATACCATTAAGTGCTGTATCATTAAGTACTGTGGAAAAATCAAATATGACCGACGCGTCGAGCATCTATACTCTTGCAAGAAGAATTGGAGGGAATATCGGATATGCATTAGTTGCAGTTCTATTTGACCGTAAGGTTCAGATACATACGGCATATCTTACAGAAAATGTCAGTGATTATAATCAGTTTGCTCATAATTATTTATCTGAAACGGGCAGAATGATCCAAGAACTGGGGATAAACTCAATATCAGCCTCCCAAATAGCTGTTGGAATGATACAAAAAGTTATTGTAAATCAAGCCAAAATGCTTGCATATAACGACATCTCATTTATCTTTGGCTGCCTGTTCCTGCTACTGATTCCATTAATATTCTTTATGCCAAGCAAATCAAAAATTACTGCAATGAATAAAAAGTAAGTCTTCAAATAACAAACGGCCAGAGTTTTTAACAAAACTCTGGCCGCACAACTTTCTACTTTAATAATAAATCGCTCTATGATTCTTCTTGTTTTTCCATAGCAATCATATAGTTATCTAATTCAATCGCTAAACTGGCCAATTCAGCAACAGATTGAGCTGCATTTTGCATTGAATCGGAAGTTTTTGATGCAATTTCTGTAACTTCATCAAGTGCTTTATTAATTTCTTCACTGGCGGCAGACTGTAGCTCTGAAGCTGAGGCAATGCTCTCGACCTGCTCTGCTGTTTCTTTGGAAAAACCAAGAATCTTATCCAGAGCTTCTCCGGCATCATCACAAATATCTGTAGCTTCTTCTATACTTCCCAAAGTCTTGTCTGTCGCATCAATGCTTTGGGTTGAGCTACCTTGAATTGCAGTGATATAGCCGCCAACATCCTTTGTCGCCACCATTGTTTTTTCAGCCAGCTTTCGTATTTCATCAGCAACTACGGAAAATCCACGCCCTGCTTCCCCGGCTCGTGCTGCTTCAATAGCAGCATTTAGAGCTAAAAGATTTGTCTGATCAGCGATATCTGAAATAACCTGCATAATGGAGGAAATTCCTTTACTATGCCCCTCCAGAGTTGCCATTTCACCTTTAAGATGACTGGCCTTATCATTAACCTCATGCATTACCTTTATGATATTACTTACCAACTTCCCACCGGACAGGGCCGTATCCTGCGTTTGTCTAGCGACATGAGATGTATCACTTGCACTTCGGGAAACATCCAGAATAGATAAATTCATTTGCTCCATTGCAGAAGAAACTTCTTCTGTTCTTGAACACTGATCCAGAATCCCGTTATTAGAATTGTTAACATCTGTGCTGATCTCTTCAGATGCCGTTGCAAGCTGCTCTGAAATCTTTCTCGCATCAGAAACACCCTGGGCAATCTTGTTATTTTGATTAGTTATAAAATCTTCTTTCAGCTTAATATTTGTAAAATCCATAATTGTAGTAAAACCACCGATAAGATTATCTCTGGTATCAAAGATTGGAGAAGAAGCAACTGATATATATTTGATATTGCCCTTCCGGCTTGTAACCTGAGATTTTGCGAATTTCTTTTCCCTATCTTTCAGGCAACTTTCAGAAACAGTCTCTTGCTTAACACCATAGAAAAATATTGAAAAATCTTCGCCAATCAGTTCATCTGGTGCTGAATCAATTTCGAGCAATCTCAAAATGCTTTCATTCAACCACCGAATATTTCCATCTACTCCCACAAGAACCATAGGAGTCATAATGCTTGAAAGCATAGACTCATTCATACCGACCTTTTCATTTAAAATATCGGTGAGTCTGCCAAGCTCACGTTCAAGGTCACCAAGTTCACCCATAAAATTACTACTATGAATGGATTTGAAATTACCTTCTGAAATCATTTTTATATCAGAAGTAAGGATATTAATGGGTCGAATTACATCTTTAACAACACAAAAACCGACTCCAAGCAGTATTACTGCTGCGGCAATCTGAACTGATAAAAAGAACACTGTATGCTGTCTCAAAAAAACTGCAATTGCTAAAAGTGCTAAAACGAGAAGAATACTGGAGAACAGACGTTTGGTCATACTTGGCTCCTTTATTAATTCAGCAATAATATAAAAATTGTCATATAATATTTTCAAGCATCTACTATACCAATCTTTTTATTTAATAAAAATAGTTTGTTACAAAAAAACATAATATATTTTTTAAAGGATATGTATCATTTAGAGCCACGATCGAACAAAAAACAAAAATGCAACAAATTACTATAGTAATTAAAGACAGTTACATGTGTATCAAAATTAAACACTAAATATTAGTTAATCACAATAATGCGACTTTAAAATTATCTGAACACAGAGACTATCTTTATACTCAAATACTATACAAAAATTTTTGCATATAAAGAAGTATTTATCGCTATATTCTTAGCTATTTTCCATTTCACTCTTTATAAAATCAGGTATTGTGCCTTCAGGAACTCCTGCGGTACCATAGTATTTATCTAATATTCTTAAGTAAGTTCCATTCTTTGCAATTATGCTTAAGCCTTTAATAAACTTTTGCTTAATTCTCTTTTGTTTCCGCAAAAAAATAACAGAGAGAGCTACCCGGAGTAACGGTTTATCTAGGTATGCAAACTCAGAAACATTGTCTGGAAAAAGTTTTGGAATTAAATAATTCCCTGTTACACGCAACGAAACCGCAAAATCCATACGGTCGACACTCAATTTTTGAAAATTTAATCTTATATTTCTGACTAAATCAATTTTAAGATTTGCATTCTCTAAAGTAGGCTGACTGCCACTCCCCCTGACATTTCCAAAACTGTATCCGCGTAAATCTTTCAATGACTCATATGATACGCCATCAGGAAAACGTTTTTTTTTATAATAAGCGACGAAATTAAGATTAATGATTTCTACAAAATCGACTAATGCGTCTTTATTCTCCCTTTTAAACCAGACCATACTACCGAGGCAGATCGTCCCCTTATTATGTACAACAGACCAGACATTTCTAGACATTGGCAAAATAGTAAAATTTACATCTTCCGATACAGCCTTAAAAGCCTCAGTCACAACATCTCTACACATGCCATAACCAAGACCTGGGATCTCTTGCATAGAAACGATCGGAGGATATTCCACTGATGCAATATTGATTATCTCATCAGAAGAATACGCCTGTGCACACAAAGTAAATAAAAACGTTAAATTCAGTGCAAGAAGCCCGAATATCTTATATAGCAGCATAGCACCTCTCAATATTATACATGAACTCCAGCGGATACAAGAACAGCTACAGCAATATTTTCAGTACAACGTGAAATTAATAAATAAAAAAAATATTCCAAAGCAATAACACATTAAAATCGAATCACTATTCACAAACTATTTCTTCACTGCCATATACAATCAGCACCAACAAATAAATGAGCATTTCATATTGCCCACAGTTGAATAACTATCAGAAGTCAGAACTATATACGACCATTGTTTATCCACTCGATAACATCACAATCTTTTTTAACTATATGTTGTTCAACCCATGAGAAAAGAAACTCATCTGCTGCGACATCATCAATACTATCGCCATTATAGACTTTATTAACTAAGTTCTCTACGGCAGCATAAATATTTGCATGTTCAGATTTGTGTTCTTCAAAGAATGGATAGTTAGCACTCAGCATTAGCTGCTCTTCTGTTTTAAAATGTTCCTGGCAATATCCAAGTAAGTCGATAGATAATATTAAATATTTTAAGCTGGATCTCTTTTTTTTCTCAGCAAGATATTCATTGAATATCTCAAAAAGTTGCATATGCTGTTTATCTATCTCGACATTCCCAGTTGAATATTTATCATTCCATTTAATTCTGTACATTGCGTGATCCTACCTAATTAGATTTAGAGTCAACATAGTACCCTATTTTGGATTTAGGAGATAAATATTGTAGCTGGTCTTCAGTTAAATCTTTACGTGAAACAATGCGTTCAACCTTAGAATCAATGTCTGCTCCAAGCCTGAGAATCATAGCTTCATTTTTTGGAATATTCTGGTCGTAAATAATAACATCCGGTAATAGAGGATTATCGCCGATACTGACAACCATTGCAATCTCACCGCTATCTAATTCGCATAGTGATCCGGGAGGATAAACACCAAGCATTCTTATAAAATGAGCTAAAATTTTCTCATCCAGCAACTTGGCATTACTTTTATAAAGATTCGCCAGAGCCTGATGAGGAGTAAGGACCTTCTCTACAACTCTATGGTTGATAAGGTTGTCATATAAATCGACAATGGCAACAATTTTTGGCAATAGACCAATTGATTTAAAACTGATTCCTTCCGGATATCCACTGGGGCCATTACGGACATGATGATGATAAATAATCTTCATTACATCTTTATTTACAGATTTCATTCCTGACAGAAGACCGACCCCGTATAAGGGATGTCTTTTAACCATCTCTAACTCAGGCTTAGTCAGCACAGATGGCTTATACAAAATTTTCTTAGGAATTTTCGCCTTCCCTATATCATGCATTAAAGCACCAAATGCCAGAGTATGCATATCACTGTCATTAATGCCTACCTCCCGGCCAAGCATACAAGAAAGAATTGAGACATTAAGCGAATGAAAATATAAAGCCTCATCGTCAGAAGCAGAAAGATTTATTAAATTAAGAGTGGTGTGAATATCTTTTAAAAAAAAGCTTGCAAATTCATGAGCCATTTCCTGCGCTTCTTCACAAAAGGAAATCTGCCCATTTAAAACGCCTCGCATAATTCTATTTGCCTGCTTCGCAGACGAGAGGAACTTTTTTTCTGTATTTATATATGCATCTTTGCGTTTGCGTAATTCAGAAGACTTTTTCTTCTTTATATCACGCCTATTAACCGTTTTACTGACAGGTTTGACTTTTGCATCCACCTGTAACGGTTCACAATCACTTCTTTGAGGGTCGTAGTATACATATTCACAACCGATTCCCTGTACTTCGTCTATTTCCTGTGATTTTTTAATTTTGAAATTTGAACGAAAAAAAGAATGTTTAAACCAGGGAATATCTTTTAAGTGAATATGTAACCCAACTTTGAGTCTCTTAACTGATACTTTTTTAAGCATTTTTTTTATCGCCTAAAACAACCTTTTCACGAATTAAAATAGGCTCAGTTACGTCAAGAATATCATGTCCATGTTTATGAATATAATCTATATTTTTAGCTGTTAAGGTATCCCCCTTCTTGATAACTAAAACTTTTTTACCTTTGACCGTTCCATATAAATTCTGTGCAAGTACCATTTCAGCTTCCAGCCCAAGCGGGAAAACTTCACGCTCGTAAGAACAGGCTTCTTCCCCTAAGGCCTCGTTAATTTTTATTAAAATTTCATCATCATACCATCCTGACCGTTTATTTAATATATAAACACTCTCGCCAACACTTTTTCCTTTCTCTTGCAAATAATGAAAATCAAATAATAAATGTAAAAGTCGCGCTGCGAACGGCAATTTTTTTCCAGCAACATCATCATTCGGCAAACCTTTTCCATTATATCTCTTACTAATATAAAGCATTTCTAAAATAGAAGAAGAGTCGAAATCAACGAATTGCCTATCGCCAAAATCTCTCATTTTCTCTAGCTGCTCAATAAGAAATGGAATCGCTTCTTTTTTAGTATTTGCGCCAGATAACAAATCCATCATCATATGGTCTTCCAAAGTAGTAATGACAAAAATATAATAAGCTATTAAATCATATATATACTCAAAATCTATAGAGTAAAAAGGACGTAACTTACCAGCTAAAGATATTATTCTATTATAACACCTGTATAAAACAACATTCTTTGAGCTATAAGAATTGACAATTACATGAATAATTCGCTTATCTATTTTTTTTTGTATATTTTTTTTACTTTTTTTTAATAAACTTAAGAGCTGATTACGGTTACATGGCTTTATTATTAAGTCTAAATTTAAATTAGACTCAATTTCAGACTTATCTTCTGTGCTTAAAAAAGAAGACATAACTATAATATTTGATTCATCAAAACTTTCTTTTAATTTTAACAACACATCTTTGACTTCTGCATAGTCTTTACAATCCACAATTATTTTATCAGGACATTTGTCGCCTGTAACATCTAGAATACCATCAAAATCATTCTCAGCAACACAGATACAATATTCATTATCAAATAAATTTACTAATGAACTAGTTATCTTATTGTTATTTGATACAACGAGAAGATTTTGCACGGGGACTCCTAAAATTGTGATTAAATCTTATAAAAGCATAATAGATTTTATTTATAAAAAAAATAAAAAAAAATTATAACTTGATATTTATAATAGAATAAAAAAATGGCCAGCACCCTGTCGACGCCGGCCATTTTAACAACTCTTGTTTTTTAACTATTGAACAGGAAAAATCTTAGCACTAGTTATCCCTCTAATCTCTAATTTCTGCCGGGAATCAACTGTTGTTCTTCGCAAGCGCGACTCTAACGAATCCTTAATTTCCATCAACTCGACATAACCACTTGAATCCAGATCAAAATTAGCTGTTCCAGCCCTTGCCAGTTCCCACAGCGAGTCCAAAAAAGCTGAAATGGATTTTTGTTTCGAAATATTACTTGTATTCCCTGATGATGTAGCAAAAATATATGTACTGTCACCTGCTATATCAGTATTTATCCGTCGATTCACATGAATCAATTTCCATGGAACATCTACCCGGCAAGCATCCCAAATAAAAACTTTACTCCTGACATTAAGCCTGTCTAGCTGCCCCTGCACAAATGTTAACGGGATAGTACTATCATTCAAGTCCATTTCACCTTTTAAGGATGCGTCAACAGGGACTAAATATGGATTTCCCAGCTGATCCTCAATTCCATGGCCGGTATAATATACAAAAACAATCGAATCTTTCTGCCGGACAATATTATTGAGATGAGTAAAGATGCGTTTTAGTTCTGAAAAAGTTGTGTTTCTGTTTACAACTATATTCTGCTCAGGAACTCCCAAATAACAAGTACCCAACTCTTGTAGTACGGTCACATCATTATTCACATAACTAAGGTTCCCATAATATTTATACTCAGAATTGGCGATGACAATTAAGTAGCGATTCGGATATGTGGAAACACATTGAGATTTTGGGCTAACTTCATTTACATTGACCGGAAGCGTACCAACAGTCTTTGTAAAAATATTATGTTCAACAACAATTTCCGGCTCAATTGTTACTCCGGAGACAAGCGCTTCAGCTTCATGAATTTTGCCATTTAATGCAAAAGAAGCTGATTTGGAAAATTTAGTGTCTGGATAGTCACGGATAACGTTCTTGAAAAGAGCGTCAGCCTTTCGGTTTTTTCCTATCATGTACATACTTATGCCATCCTTAATTTTAGCCTGCGGCACATAGGACGAATACGGATAGGTATGTATCAGCGAATGGTAGTAACGTGATGCCTGAATATAAACTTTAGAATTAAAAAAACATTCACCTTGAAAAAATACAGAAGCCGGAATCATTGAGCTGTACGGAAATTTATTCTTGAAAATAGCAAATTTCTTTTGCGCTTCCAGATAGTGTCCCTGTTCGTATAGGGTCATAGCATTCTGAAAAAAATCATTTTCATCAAGTTCAACTTCATCCATACCATCGGAAGCATCCATGGTACCGAATTTATCAACCATTGAATCAAAAACATCTCCTCGTTTCTGGCGGATACATCCACCAGAAACGAGGAGTGTTAACAAAACAAATAGTGAGAGAGCTTTTTCGGTCATAACTTATCTTGTATTTTTAATCCCACTCGCGAACTACAGGATGGCTGAAAACAACCAGATCACCTTTTTCAGGTTCATAGCCTTCATATTTTTCTATAATCTCAGCTTTACAACCATCAGAATTTGAATTCTGAACTTCACATAAAGCAACAATTTCCGGATTATCATCCATCTTAAGTGATTTGAGTGGACCGGAATGGCGGACTAACAGAAACTTTACTCCAGCTGTCATACCTGATTTCTGACCATGATCAATATTTATGATCCCACCAGAGACACTTCTAGCTCTCATCTCTGGATAAAACAGATATTTATGTTTCTTAAAATCTTCTACAGACCGGTCGATTGCATCCTTGATAATAACTCCGCTTCCACATGTTATGTAGACAATTTTAGATGTCTTAATATCATAGAAGCGTAACATAAGCCGATATGGCCTTTTGGGCATTTTAAGTTCATCATCATTCCCCCAGGCTTCTTCCTCAGCTGAGTCATCTTCCCGGCATGGACCTTCATTAGCTGTAAAAAATGCCTTGATAAAGAACTGCGGCATTTCAAGGCCGACTTCATTCAAGGTATCTTTCTTAACATATTTATTGTTTTCAGCGAACTCCAGTTCTCGAACAATCGAGTTCACATTATCTCGCTCAATCAACTCAATAAAAGGGAGTGAAGATAGCTTATAGGACAACATTTCCCGTAACTTAACACTTGTCCCTATATTGTCACGACTGGTATTATAACGCTCTGGATCAGTTGCAGTACCCTGCTTTGTAACAACAGTCTTTCCCCCCTCGACATGTCCGTAAGGAGTATTGACAAGCTGGTTATCATTCAAAGATTTTAATGCAATACGCAAACTTGTACTAGGGCCAAGCGCCTCAAAGTGCTGCCCCCGATCCTTGTGATCAAAACTTGTCGGATTCATCAAATCACCTGCAAATGCAATTTGACCAACCATAGTCAGCACTAAACACACTAATATAATTACCTTAATTGATTTTAACATCATCCCCTCCTTGGTTCAAACTACCATGTGGAATCACGGGGCTCTCTAACATAAATTTTGTAGTCCCTTGCATCAGGATTAAGTGAAACCTCTTTAATAGTTATATCCTGACCGGAAGGAAACATATAAGGTTGCCAGTTTGTTTTTTCCAATTCAATTCCATCTTCATCAAGAAAAACAAACTGTACATCACAATTCAAATTTTTACGTGAATCCTCGTAACGATCATTGTTAAAAACAACAACAACCTTAAATAACCCATTCTCGTCATACTTAGAAAAATTTCTTACAACTTTAAGATAACGATTTAGAGTTGCATACTGGCTTCCAATCAGACCGTCCCTTCTCAGATAAAGTATTTTATTTTCTTTTTGCGACGCAACAGAATCATAATTTCCAACAGGAGCAACAGCAGGACTACACGCAGAAACAGCTAAGACTGCAGCAAGCATAAGTAAAAGTAAAATAGATCTCATATATACACCTCCAACCTAGACTTTAGGTTTCTTGCCTACGATAACATTTTCGTAGTTTTGGGTCCCAATAGTCGGGGGGACCATACATTTACCACCAAAAACAAGATGAGGACCGGAGTCACACATATTATTACACTGCCATCCATCATCATGTTCAAGAATTATTCCCCGCTCCTCATACTCTGCAATAAGAGCGTTAACATCCATATCAAGAAGGAATCCATCAGCGTGATACTGTTCCATCAATTCAGGAGTAGGGGTGCAGCAACATGTGCCGCCATGGATAAAAGGCTTTGTACCGGGCTTATGACCTATAGTTGTAAAACAATGCTTAATCTCCGGCGGATTCAGGCTTTTTGCCACATATGGATTAACAAAATATTTAGTAGGTTTGTGGGAACAACCGGCAATAACGCTTGTTCCCGCAACTAAAGTTCCTGTTATAATTTTAAGAAAATGTCTTCTGTTCATTGGTATATTCTCCTGCGCAATGAGTACTATTTCTGGACAAAGCTATGGTTTGAAATCTCAATAATATCATCAAAAGGTAAGTTGTTCATGGTTATAAAATATACCTGATTCTCCTCAAGCTTACCATTTGTCACTTTGCATTTTGAGTATTTACCTTTTCTAAGAACTTTAGCTTCAGCGACCTTGATAACTCTGATTCCTTCAAACTGACCATCAAATCTCTGCTCCATAGCTTCGGTATTAAGCCACGGATTAATGGCACCTGTTTCTATAAACTGCTTGGTTTTAGCTGGGTCATCAAATTCTACTTTAACAACTGCGACCATTTCATCTTTATCTAGTCCTGAATCAGGGTCTAAATCATTTTTAAGCAGGTCACCTGCTATATATTCAAACACACCACTTTCTACATTAACTGAACGAGCTTCAGTACAGTAAAAACCATTCACAGCATTGCCTTTATCACGAATAGCACGGCTGACCAACACAGTTTCTTTCTCATTGGAAACAGGAACGTAATAGTGGGTCTGCTCATAATGAGGCAAAGGTTTACCATTTATATCATAAAATAAAACTGTAACCGTATGAAGCCCCGGTTCTACTCTTGCCGAAAGAACCTGCACTTCATTGGGAGCAGTTCCCCAGCGTCTCGTATCAGCTACGATGCTCCAGTTGTTTTCTATGGTGTCAGAAACAATTCCACCAATGAACGGAATAAAACGTGCTGCAACAACTGCTGCTATTTTTCCAGCAGCTTTGCCGCCCTGAACAGTATCTTTTACAGAACGGGAAGTACTTGTTGCCTGATGAAGCATGTTGAAGAGAGGGTAAGGCTCACCAATAAGTTTTCCATCCACATAAACTTCGGCCTGACGTTCAAGATATGGACGGGGGGCTATATAGTCAGTATTGCCTTCAGGCCCACCGACATACTTAGTGGGCGCATGGCCCATTGTAACAAAAACTACCAGATTATCCTTTTCAAGGCGTTCAATATCAGCAAATTCATCTTTACCGGTTGGCTGGATATCATATTGCTTAACTAAACGACTGCCAAAAGAACCACATGCATCGGAAACCATATGATCAGGGATTTTACAATAGCTGTCTATTTTATCGAGTTCAACTTTTGCATTTTCATAATCGCCAAGTTGAACGAGGGTTCTGGCCAACATGTAATGAACAACACGGTTATCATCGCCAAGAGATTGGTAAAGAGCAGTGGTTTCTTCAAGGGTCAGCCCTAATGCTGCACCATTATTCTTGATCCACTTCTGCAAAATCTCACGGTTAGGAAGACTGTCTCGGTCAACCTCTATGGCACTTAAGAACATTGCTCTGGCGTTCTGATAGTCACCGTGAATATACAAAAGCATGCCCATATAGAAACATGCCAGAGATTTTTCATAGTGTTCACCTTTAAAGATTTTCTCCTGCTCAGCCCCGAGTTCACCACCTTCCTGAAAAACAGAATCCATTACTCCCTTCGCATTCAGCAAAAGTTTGAATGCATTGTGGTAAGCTCCGACACTGATATAAAGCATACTTCTGTTTAGCAGCGGTAAAATAAAATCATTATCTCCCTTTTGCTGTGCCCTGAGAGAATATGACAGATTGCTGGCTTTCCAGAGATCCCTGAGCATCTCATTAGGAGCACGGGCGATCATTGCATCAGAGTAATAAACATCAGCCCAGACAGCTGAATCCTGATCAATCTTTGAAATTAATTTTTTGTCATAGGCAACAGCATTACTGCTGGCGGGAATTTTAGCATAATCCATTGCCTCTTCAATACCTGATGGTTTCGGCCAATCCTGTTTTTCTTTGTTAATTGTAGTTTGAATCGGTGGGCCGGCATTTCTTGAAACACAAGCCTGAACCAAAAAGGAAACAGAAATAATCACTATGACAGCAGCAATCTGCGATCTTGAAAAACGCATAATATATCCCTCCCCGGGTAAGACTACTGGTCAAGCCATGATTTTTGTGTATGTGAACGTGACTCATAATCATCTTCCCAGACAATTAAAGAATTGTCTGCATCGGTTAGACGAAAAGAGTAGCGCATATAATCTGTGCTCGCATCAGATTGGCGTGTAGTAATCGAATGAATTGACCCTGTAAGAAAATAATCTGCGCCCAGAATTTTACCGCCAGCTTTAGATGAAGCTGTAGCCTGTCCTTTTCTTTTCAGCTTACGCTCTTTTAAAATATCTTTGATAGCTGCACGATCGAGAAAATAAATCTTACCACGACAGTTCTTTAAGAGAAGTGTGCGTATTTTTTCCTGAAAGGCACGGGTATCGATATATTTGTTTGATCTATTTTCAACGTCTATAAATGCTATTGTCGGAGGTGTTTCAGCCTTATGTATAAACGGCAGTTGCAACAGCGATCTAGCCATTTTATCAGCAACAGTTCTATAATCCTGAACAGAAGTAGCCTGAGGATCGTTTATAATCTCAGCATCAAGGTCGACTCTGCGGGTCTTACCTGCGCTGCACCCCGCAAACATAAAACAAAGTAAAGCAAAACATAGTATTCTTTTCATCATATCCACCATCAATTCAAAGTTAATAAACTAACTGCCCCCACAGGGGGCCGGAAACACCATTTTTATTCTATATCTTAAACTACAATTCTCCTCCCAGATACTGTAGCTGATAGAATTCAAGTACATACTAAGTTAAATTCATAATAGTCAAGACATCTATATTTTTGTTTTAAACGAATTTATTGCCCACAATTCAGAATTGAGGATTTACTGTTAATCTTATTAAGCACTTATTTGGAAGATATTTTATACAAAGTTAAAAACATAACTTTATGAGTAAAAAAAAAGGGACCGCAAGCGGTCCCTTAACTATACATATAGTAACAGCCGAAGCTGCGTATATTTTAATGCTATTTGAAAGCCATAGTAGCTTTAACAGCTTTCTGCCAACCAGCGTAAAGCTCATTGGACTCTTTTTCTTCCATTTTAGGACCGAATTCACGATCAACACCAAAGTTCTGTTTGATGTCATTTTTATCTGCCCAGAAGCCAACTGCCAGACCAGCAAGATATGCTGCTCCGAGAGCGGTTGTTTCAATGCATAGAGGACGTTCAACAGGAGTTCCGAGAATGTCAGACTGAATCTGGAGGAGAAGGTCATTAGCTACTGCGCCACCGTCAACACGGAGTTTGGCAAGGCTAATACCGGAGTCAGCTTCCATAGCGGAAAGTACGTCTTTAGTCTGGTAGCAAAGTGATTCAAGAGTTGCACGGACAAAATGCTCTTTAGTCGTACCACGGGTAAGACCGAAAACAGCACCACGAACTTCAGAATCCCAGTAAGGAGCTCCAAGACCTACAAAAGCAGGAACCATGTAAACACCATCAGAGCTCTGTACACGTGTTGCGTAAAGTTCACTGTCTTTAGCGTCACGGAACATTCTCATACCGTCACGCAGCCACTGAACAGCTGAACCTGCAACGAAAATGGAACCTTCAAGAGCGTATTCAACTTTACCGTCAACACCCCATGCAATGGTAGTCAGCAGACCGTTTTTAGAAGGAACAGCTTTTTCACCAGTGTTCATGAGCATGAAGCAACCAGTTCCGTATGTGTTCTTAGCCATACCTTCTTCGAAGCAAGCCTGACCGAACAGAGCTGCCTGCTGGTCGCCGGCCATACCGGAGATAGGAATCTCAAGTCCCTGAAAAGCATCTTTATCAGTGTTGCCGTATACTTCAGAAGAAGGTTTAACTTCAGGAAGCATGGAAGCAGGAACGGTGAGGTGTCCAAGAATTTCTTCGTCCCATTTGAGTTCATGAATATTGTACATGAGGGTACGGGAAGCGTTGGTGTAGTCAGTAACATGAACTTTGCCGCCGGTAAGTTTCCAGACCAGCCATGTGTCGATAGTACCGAAAAGGAGATCGCCTTTTTCAGCTTTTTCGCGAGCACCTTCAACGTTGTCGAGAATCCATTTTACTTTAGTACCGGAGAAATAAGCATCAATAAGAAGACCGGTTTTTTCACGAACCATAGGATCAAGGCCTTTGGCTTTCAAGTCATCGCAGATGCCCATTGTCTGGCGAGACTGCCAAACAATTGCGTTGTAAACTGGTTTACCGGTGTTCTTATCCCAAACAACGGTTGTTTCACGCTGGTTGGTAATACCGATAGCAGCAATTTCGGAACCGGAAATTTCAGGCTGTGCGAAAGCTTCTGCAACTACAGACTGTACAGAAGACCAGATTTCCATTGCATCGTGCTCAACCCAACCGGACTGGGGGAAAATCTGAGTAAATTCTTTCTGTGTTACAGTAACGATTTCGCCTTTTTTATTGAAAACAATTGCACGAGAGCTGGTGGTTCCCTGATCAATGGCTAATACGTATTTCTTGCTCATTCTAAATTTCTCCCTGTTTTAAGTTCGGGGCGAACATGCCCGCCCCGGACCCAATAAATTACTATTTGTTCTATCTTAACTCGAACTAAAAATTATCCAACGATAACTTTATAAAGCATAGCACCTGCAACACCACCACAAATTGGTGCTACTACAGGAATCCATGCGTATCCCCAATCACTTCCGCCCTTACCTGGAATAGGAAGGAGTGCGTGTGCGATTCTGGGACCGAGGTCACGAGCAGGGTTAATAGCGTAGCCGGTAGGACCACCAAGAGAAAGACCGATAGATACAATGAAGAAACCAACGATCAGAGGATTAAGCCCCTTACTGAATTCGTTGGCACCAAGACCGAGTAGAATGAAAAGTAAACAGGCGGTACCGATAAATTCGCAAAGAAAGTTTTCAACTGTGCAGCGAATTGCAGGACCAGTGGAGAATACAGCCAGTTTGAGACCAGGATCTTCAGTAGGAGCCCAATGGCATTTATATACCAGGTAACAAATTACGGAGCCAAGGAAGCCACCGCACATCTGACCGGCAATGTAGACGGGAACGTTTGCCCAAGGAAAAGCTCCGATTGAAGCAAGACCAATGGTAACCGCTGGATTAATATGTGCACCAGAATGTTTACCCGCAACGTAAACGGCAAATGCAACTGCAAAACCCCAACCCCATGTGATGACGATCCAGCCACTGTTCTGACCTTTGGATTTTTCCAAAAGAACGTTAGCAACAACACCACAACCGAACAGTGTTAGAATCATAGTCCCAATCAACTCGCTCAAAAAGAAATTCATAATCACTCCCACATCTTTTAAAAGCAGTTAAACCAAGATTCGTTTCTCTTCGGAAACGAATAACACCTCACGCTAGATCAAAACTAACGCTTTTACCATTTCCTCTGGATCGACACTATTTTGTCACACAAAAAAAATCAAGACAATAATGTTCGAATTTGAAAATAATTTTGTAACAAAAGCTTTCACATTAGCAAAAACCACTAATTCTAAACAGTTGTGAACATCACCTCCTACCCTTTTTGTCAAAATGGATTAAAAATACTGTCAAACCCTTGTCACAAAAGAATCATAAAAATAAATACAAGACTTTTCCAAGCAAGAAACAGCCATATAATATATTAAAAATGAGCTCTGATTCTTAATAAAATTGTTTCGTAAACGAAAACAAAAGAAGTGAAGACGCTCACAAATAATATTTCCACCTATTTTGTGATCAATAATATAATTTTTGGCAAGATAAATTTGAAACAAAAAAAAGCCGCCGGTCCAGGTAACCGACGGCAAAGGGAAGGGGTGACGGAGGAAAATCCCCCGTCTTCTTTGGAGAATATGGTGCATCCGCAGATGCAAATCTATCAACCTAAGTGTCATAATCGGGACGACGAAAGCACTGCACAAAACAGTAACACTTTCAAATACCATTCTTCACAATATTTAAAATAGAAAGGGAAGATTCTATTTTAAACATGAAGAAGGTCAATAATCGCCCTAAAAGAAGTTAATCAGTCCAGGAATACCGATCATAAAACTTCTGCAATCAGAACAGCAAAGGGTTAATACTACTTAATCTACTATGTAATTCTTGGACAAAGTCACAAATTCTTCAATCTGTGCTTTGATCCACTCTTCATCTTTACCAAGCTCAATGGCCATGATCTCAGCAGCTTTAGGAGCCACTTCTGCTGCTGCTTTGGCGTTAAGAATCAAAGCTCTGGTTCTGCGTGCAAGTGCATCAGAAACAGTCTGAGCCCATTCATTTCGGGCAGCCCATACCACTTCCAGCCAGGAATAAGGAAGATTTTCGTGCATGCGAGTATCAAGTTCGGGATACTCAGCAGCAAGAGCCATAATATCCGCGGCTTCACTACCATAGACATGCATATGGTCGTTGTGGTCAAACTCTTCAGTATAACCGTGAAGTTTAACATTCTGGGTAGGAGAAGGACGGAAAGCGTGGCCACCCATTTTAATTGCATTATCAATACAATCTTCAGCCATATGTCTGTAGGTAGTCCATTTACCACCTGCAATGGTCAACAGTTTGTTGGGTGAAATTGTCAGATAATGGTCTCTGGAAAGAGCTGAAGTTTTACCGTTTTCATCTCCGGCAGCGATAAGAGGTCTGATTCCTGTGAAGACACTCAACACGTCAGCACGGGTGGGTGCTTTAGCGAGATATCTTGCAGAGTGCTCAACCAGAAAGTTAATTTCCTCTTCCAAAGGTTTTGGCTCCATACATACACCTGAAAGAGGTGTATCAGTTGTTCCCACAACAACTTTGCCATGCCATGGCACAAAGAAAATTACACGGCCATCATCAGTCTTAGGAACCATAATTCCGGTATCACCGCCAAGAAATTCACGGTCAATAACAATATGGATACCCTGACTAGGAGCAATCAATTTTTTATGATCGCTGTTGTCCATATTCATAATATCATCAGTGAAGATACCAGTAGCATTGATAACAGCTTTAGCCTTCAATTCGTATGACTTACCACTGAGTTTATCTTCAGCCTGAACACCACAGACATATCCGCTAGGATTCTTAACAAGACCAGTTACTTTGGTGTAGTTAAGAGGTGTACCGCCCAAGTCAGACATTGTACGGGCAAGAGTAAGAGCAAGTCTGGCATCGTCAAACTGACCGTCATGATAAGTTACGCCGCCTTTGAGCTTTTTGGTAAGCACGCCGGGAACTTCCTGCATAACTTTTCTTTTAGAAAAGATCTGGGAAGGACCGAAGCTATATTTTCTAGCCAGCATATCATAACATTTGAGTCCGATTCCATAATAAGGCAGACCGAACCATTTATAATCAGGAACGATAAATTTCTGATTGTAACACATATGAGGAGCATTCTGCTTTAGGATACCGCGCTCGTGCAGTGCTTCCATAACCAGAGAAATATTACCCTGAGCGAGATATCTTACACCGCCGTGAACCATTTTAGTACTACGACTGGAGGTTGCTTCGGCGAAGTCGCCCTGCTCAAGAAGAAGTACCGAATACCCACGAGCTGCGGCATCCAGGCCAGAACCAAGACCCGTAGCTCCTCCACCGATTATGATGAAATCCCAGACCTTTGCGCTGTCTTCCATTTGCTGGATAAAATCTGAACGTTTCATGGCAACACCCACTCTCTGTTCGGCTTGATACGCCGATAAAATTTTGAAATTTTTATAAGTTCAAACAGTTATAAGACCCACATCTCGACTGAATCGAACTTTCCCCAATCACTCAATAAAAAAACATACCAAGACAGATACGTTTGCATTGTGTTTCGCTTTTGATCAAAATGTGACATATTGAAAACATTTTTACAAGAAAATATTTTCGAATTTGAATATTTCTTATAAAAACAAACAAAAACGAACCTTTATGCGTGACAAAATAATCTCTCAAAAAAAGTAATTTAAAAAATAATATAATTACATAACCTTATAGACTATAACACATAAAACATACCTTGGTATAGTCTCAATTATTTGCTAATGGATGAAGCATTAATACTCCTTGAGACCTTAATATGTGTAAATATAATGACTTTACCTTGCCTGTTAAAGATTCAACTGCTAGGTAATCATTATCAAGTGAAATATATTTTTCTTTTTTTCCCAAAATTCTGATATAATCAGTAAAATATTAGAACAAAAAAACGCGCATACGCGAAAAAGTTGTTCATTATAGAAAGTAAGGAGATGGTCATTTTGATTGATAAAGCTAAAACCAAAAAGCCAAAAGGGTCTAAGATTAGCTTAGATTCACTCTCCAAACGGCAACGCGAAATATTTGATATTGTCAGCGATAGAGGATTCGCTCCTATTGAGACACTAGCTCATCACTTTGAAGTCACACCACAGACTATCAGACGCGATATCAATAAACTTTGTACTCATAAACTGTTGCAGCGTTTTCACGGTGGGGCCGGTCGATCCTCAAGTGTGGAAAATGTTGATTACAGCGCACGCAGAAATATTCTCCATCAAGAAAAGAAGCTGATCGCAGAGATGGTAGCAAAACTTATTCCTGACCGTGCTTCTTTATTTATAAACCTGGGCACAACTACCGAAGAGGTCGCCAAGGCTCTTTCAGGGCACAAATCACTCAGAGTTATCACCAACAATCTTAACGTAGCTCTGACCATGAGCGATAATGAATGTGAAGTAATCGTTGCAGGTGGCATGGTTCGCCAAAGAGATAAGGGAGTGACCGGCGAAGCTACTGTTGAATTTATCAAGCAATTCAAAGTAGATTACGGAATCATTGGAGTTTCCGGCATAGATGAAGATGGGACTCTTCTCGACTATGATTACCATGAAGTCAGGGTTGCCCGTGAAATCATCAACAATGCCAGAAATATTTTTCTTGTAACTGACCATACAAAATTCAATCGCAACGCAATGGTCCGTATTGCGGATCTGGGTGAAATTGATGCAATTTTCACAGACAAAAGACCTCCGCAAGTTTTTCAGGATCTAATGAAAAGCAAAGAAGTTGACCTATATGTTACTGAAGCAGAGATAATAGAATGAAACTAAGAAACTTTATAAAAGAAAGGGTTGGCAATTTTGCCAGCCCTTTTTTTTTACAATCTCATAACTCAAACAACACTTTATAATAAGCACTGCAAACCACCCATTGCCCATGGGCAATGGCCACAGGGGACCTTTACCCCTAAACAATCATATTCAAAGTCGTTTGCTCTACCTATGATATCATCACATGGTACTAAAGAGCAGTTGGAGCAGTACGGATATTCATATTTTAAAACATCATCACGAAACTGAACATATTTTACAGAATTCCATACGTCGCTGAAATCTCCATCATCAAGATTTCCAAATACCGTCGGCTTAACAACCTTTTCACTTCCATCCATATAGCAGGAGAACCCGTGCCACAAGAACTGGCAAGGACTGATATCCCCCATAGATGTTATAAACACAGCTCCCTCTTCCAGGAATCGGCAAGAAAGGTTATCCGAAGCCATCAAAGGAGGCATACGCAGTGCAATTCCAGACCTTTCTGCCAGTTCCACGGACTCTGCATATATCCTATTGATATCATTAAATGTATTACTTTGCATACGTTTATCCCACTCGATCAGACTTCGGAAATTAATCCATATATCCTGACTCTTGGCATCCGCAAACATATCTTTGACAATGTCTACAAGTTTTTTATCAGTATCACTCTTTATAAATTTGAAAACCACATCAAAATAATTATAAAAGTCCACCCCATGTTCTGTAGCTAGATTCTGCCATTTTTTAAAAAGAGAATATGCCTTTGAGGTATTCGTATTGAATAAGGATTGATCCTGCATTGATTTATTATATGCAAACACATGTGAGCAGACAACGAACTCCGCACCATGACTTGACGCCCAGCTTATGACCTGCGGCAACTGCTTATAAGTCTCAGCCATAAGTACGAACTCTACCCCAAGTCGAACTTTCCGGCCGTACTTCTCCCCTGCACTTGAAAGTTTAGAAAAAGTACGTGCAAGCCGATCGATACAAGTCTGCCCATGCAACTCGCCTACGTTGCAATCACCGGATTCAAGAGAATCAATGGAAATACAAAACGTATCCACTCCTGATTCAACCAGACTTTCAGCCTTCTGATCTGTAATTAACAAACCATTTGTCTGAAAACCGATAGAACTCCCCTTTGGCATGCGCTCCTTTGCAAATGCGGCCATTTCAGCCAACTCAGGATGTAGTAAAGGCTCACCTATACCGTTTAGAATCAGCACTTCACAATGTTCTAAAGCAGAGCTTAATTTTTTAAAACTTTCAAACTTTAAATCTGCTTCCTGAATATCACTACCATCTGCATATTTTACACACATTGAGCATGCCATATTACATCTGGTAGTAACCTCAACTTGAATTTTTACAGGGTAATTAATTTTATGAGTATAATGTGCCAAAATGACTTCTCCAGCGACTGTTTATATCAACCGTAATAGTATCTTAAAAGAAATCCCGCATCAAATTACACCTAATAAAAACCATAGGATAAAACCTGCCGATACCAGACAGAAGCATCATCGTTTCATAATTTTCCAAATATAAAAATAAAAATTCCATAACCTGACTTATAAGTCAAAATGGTTTTTTCTTGCTCCTAAGCTTACATGTAACCTAACCAGAACCTATCCCTTCCCCTTGACCTTCAATGGTATTTCATGGTGAAAATCACCTTGAGCATGCAGTTGCATCTTTTCAAAATATTTAATCCGCAAGATTTAATGCGGAAATGACTTAATAAAAACCTCGGGATTAAAATGGAAAACATCACGCTACAGCCACAGATTATGGCCCCTTTTGGAGGAACAGATGAACCGGTTAATGCACATGACTTCATTCCAAAAGGAGTCTGTGCAAAACTTATTCGTTATGCAGTGGAAGACGGTAAACTGACTTACGTGAAATTTACCGGTGGATGTGACGGCAATCTCAAAGCTGTATCCACATTAGTTACTGGTATGAAACTGACTGAAATATTATCTAAGCTTAAAGGTATCACCTGCGGCAACAAGCCTACATCATGTGCAGACCAGCTTTGCTGTGCGCTATCTGAATACCTTGATTCAGAGTAACTGTTTTATTCTGAGGCCAGCTTACAAAACAGCTGGCCTTAATTTATACCAAAGTATTTATAGAAAATATTTCATTCCACCTAAAAAAACATTTTCACTCCCTGCCTTCCTTCTTATTTGCATCAAATAAATCCGCCATGCTAAAACAATATTGTTTCCATGATGAAAACTTAACACACAAGTCAGGCGCACAACTATGTCCCCAAAAATTGATGTAGTAATCAACGTATTCGGTAAAGTTTACCAAACTGCTCTTTCATTACTCACTTTAACAGAGCAATGTGGGCAGCATATTAGTAAGATATATTTTCAGGAAGAACCCCTAACGGCCGAATACGAGCGTAAAAATCACACTAAGACTCTTGAATATTTCAGCGATATTGTTGAACATTTCACTCCACGATACTGGAATGGCATTGACCCGACAGATTTAGAAAGGGCCGCTGTTGACTATGCCTATCTACTATCTATACGCTACCAGTACGGATGGGAGAAAACTGAATCTAAATACCTGCTGACAATACATAACGACATTGATGTTCGAGCAGATATTGTTGGTAATCTGTTGACAGCAATTGGCGACCACACTGGAGTAGGAGAAATAGGACAATGCTGGTGGTGTCCTGCATTTCAAAACGGGTTATGTGACTCGGAGCGATACACAGAGTTTAAACCTTCATACCAGTACCTAATGAAAATATATAATAAGGGTATGAATTACACTCAGCGCAGGGCATATAACCTCGGCCTCTCTGAGCAGTTTCAAAAGAACGCATGGCCTTTGCCTGAATGCAGGCTCAACGAATGGTGCGCCCTTATAGATATGGATAAAGCACGTAAATCGACTCTGCCGAACGGATATGCGGCCCCATTTGGTGCCCGCCTTCCATCTGGAGCCTGTATAGGTGAAAACTGGGACCGTCCGGTTTGCCTTGATGTTGGAGTACAATGGTTTAGAGATATGCTGCATATGGGGCATACTTTTGGGCATTATGATGTGAACAATGACATAGTTCATGATAAACGGGGAAGTGTGAAGCTGGATTCAGCAGAAGCATATGTTAAAGCAGAAATGATTGCCTTCAATAAAATTAAAGAAAGGTTCCCTGAATTTTTCAAGTTTATGCAATCATGAAAAACATCCATAATTCCAAAAACTTGACCCAAGACATCTAACGATCCATATAGTCAAAGTATACAAAGGCGGACTATATTTTAATTTTACGAGACAGTATAATAATGCAGATAGGTTAGCAGCCTTTTGGAACTCGTTTAAATATAATAGCCATGTATAATCAAAAATTTTCATAGCATTATTTATCGTGTTGGCAGATAATTATAAGAATCTTTAAAAACATGGAACAAATCCATCATGGATTTTCCTAAGTATAAGTGGACTGACTAAAATGAAATTCCAATTCTCTACAGCTCCTAAAATCATTTTCGGCCCGGGCACAGCCAAATCAATCCCGGATCATGCATCCCGTATGGGCAATAAGATCTGCCTCATCACAGGCCGAAATCACGAAAGGACTAAATGGCTGATAGCAGCTTTAGAAGATAAAAAACTTCCACCGTTCATAATTACTGTCGGCAATGAACCGGATACTAATTTTATTTCAAAACAAGCTAAAAATGCTCGCGAACAAGGCTGTGATGTTGTCATTGCCATCGGCGGAGGAAGTGTGCTTGATTCAGGTAAGGCTATTGCCGCTTTGCTGAACAACCAACGTGACATATATGATTATCTGGAAGTGGTAGGTAAAGGCATGCAGCTCGAAGGTAAGTCTGCACCGCTGATAGCTGTTCCAACTACATCGGGAACAGGGTCAGAAGTTACTTCCAATGCTGTACTTCTATCTAAAAAGCATGGCGTAAAAGTAAGTCTGCGTTCGACAGACATGATTCCTGATCTTGCAATAGTCGACCCTGTTTTAACCACATCAATACCTCCAAAAGTTACTGCTAATACAGGTATTGATGCCTTAACTCAGCTTATGGAGGCTTTTGTATCTAAATTTTCTACTCCCATAACCAGTCCTCTCTGTAAAGAAGGTATGGCACATGCCGCAGCCTCTTTACATACTGCTGTTACTGAAGGAAACAACATAGAAGCACGTAGCGGTATGGCACTGGCAAGCCTTTTTTCAGGAATTGCTCTCGCCAACGCTAAACTTGGTGCTGTTCATGGATTTGCAGCTCCGCTTGGAGGACAATTTAAGGCACCGCACGGAGCTGTATGCGCAGCACTTCTTCCACACGTTATGGAAATAAATATCCGAGCCCTTCAAGAACGGATGCCTGAGAGCAGTTCACTTGCAGCCTATACTGAAACAGCCCGAATTCTAACTGGCAAAAGAGACGCTACTGTGACTGACGGAGTTAAATGGGTGAAACAACTGTGTACAGATTTGAATATTTCCGGTTTAGCTGAAATGGGCGTCACTGAAAATGATTTCACTGAGCTTGCCCTTAAAGCCGCAAACTCCAGCAGCATGAAAGGAAACCCCATTGAACTAACTCAGGGTGAGCTTATTGAAATACTGCAACTTGCCTTTTAAATATCTAAGTCAAAAGGCTTATCCTATAAACAGGATAAGCCTTTTGAACCACATCCCTGTTCACGACATATTTCCTCTTTTAAATTCATACGTCGAACCATGAATCCTTTCACAGTCTGATCAGTTCATATTGCCGTTAGGCTAAAGCTCCAAGTGAGCTTCCTGAATACATAGCACTGGCCTGATCCTGATAAGCACGCATAGCCATACGCTGCATTATTGATTGTCCAGACTGTCCGTCTTCTTTTTGATAAGGCTGATTTTTATCCCCCCTTCTGCCGACAATATCCTCAAGAGAACTATCACCATTAGTGTAAGCCCGCTCTAATTCATCACTTGTTACAACTCCGTCCTGATTATAATCATACTCATCGTATTCTTCTTCCCCCTCCTCACTGGAACTCGACGAAGAGCTAGAACCAGATGCGGAACCGGCTTGAGCCGACATTCCCTCAGAAGACATCATTCCTTCTGGAGGAGTCATACCGGCCTCAATTTCCTCACTGGAGATTTTACCATCACCGTCAGCGTCAAGAGTATTAAAAAGTTCATCCTCAAGGCCGGACTCTTCCTGGCTGATCAGGCTGTCACCATCGGTATCAAGTTCATTGATAAGAGAATCAACTATACTACCGGAATTGCCACCTTGCATCGTCACAGACATCCGGCCCAGCATCGCCATCTGCTCTTGTATCTTCTCAAAATCAGCAACTATTTCTTCCTGAGAAATAGTACCGTCACCATCAGAATCAACTTTATTAAAGCGATCCTTATCAAGAGATGACTCCTCAAGACTTATCAGTCCATCGCCATCGCTATCTTCTTCTCCAATAATGCTCTTGGCAAAATCTTTTGCGGAACCCTTTTGACCAGTGCGGTTCAAACTGAACTGGTCACTGGAGAATAGATTTCCGACCATTGAGCTGTCTAATGCGGAAATACTCACCACAAACCTCCTTGCATTTTTAAAAAGGCAAATTTTTCCTTTTTTCGCGATGCAAGGAAGACTAGCAACTATGGTTCCGTATTATATTAAGAAGCATTAAGGTCAAATTCAATTGCATTACAGATGTAAAGAGTTGGCATAGACACATGCTTAATCATTTGAATTGAATTTTTTAAAATCTTATGCTTATTATAAAGTAGGTCTTTAATTTTTTTCACAGCTGGAGGCGAACATATGAACTCTCTAAAAATTTTCTTTGTAACGTTTCTATTTCTTTTGACCATACTGGCTGGAATTTTATACCCTACAAAGTCTTCAGCTTACGATAATTATGATTTCTGGATACAAACACCTACCAACTGGAACAACAAAACTGACGGCCTTAATGGAGGATTAAAAAAACAGGTCATGGCACCTGATGGAAACGCTTTCATAGAAGTATATGCACACTCCGGTAACAACCCAGGATTGCAAAATCTTGCTGACAAAATGGAGCAGGGAATAAAGGATCGTGGCGGGATATACTTCCAAAACAGAATAACCAGCAAAAATGTTCAAGCAGATGGACATCCTGCAATTTTCAGAGAATACAGCTGTAATTACAATGGAAACAAGCTGCGGTCCTGTGCATTATATACATATGCGAACGGCGGTGCTGTTGTCGCAATTGGTGTATATGTCGAATCACTAGCTCAAAAATATCATAATCTAGTATACAGAAGCATAGGAAGTCTTCGTTTTACACCTCCTCCAACCATGTCCGCCAATGATCCATATGGGACTATGCCTCCAGCACACGGTAATAACAATAACCCATACGCATCAGACGAAGGAGTCTGTGACTTAATCGTAGGAAAATGGAAATGGTTTACAAACTCTGTAGTTGAATTCCAACACGGAGGCAGAATGCCAGGAAACGGTAACTATTGGAAATGCGTCGATTCAAATCAACGCAAGTTCGTGGTTAACTGGGGTAATGGAAAATGGATAGATAATCTTATACTATCGCAAGATGGAAACCGTCTTGACGGTAAAAATCAGATTGGTAACAAGGTATGGGGAACAAGACTGTCAGGATCATCTGCCCCTCCAACTCCCCCCTCAGCACCTCAAGCTGTTCCGAAAATGAATTATGCTAAAGAAATTAAAGGTAATATGTCCGCCAGCTGGCGACTTGCACACGGTAGTATTAAACCATCAGATCCTTCAGAATGGGAACTCAGCACAGTAGCAGGGACAACCCTCCGGTTCACTGATCCATACAAAAAAGGAGCTCAGCGCTATCGTGTAAAAATTACAACTAAAAACAGGCAGCCGGTAGAAGAAAGAGTTATCGGTATGTCCGAACATATTACTATAGGACCGGGGATCTACAACATCAAGGTACTTCCAGAGGGAGGATATGCAGGATGGCGATGTGAATGGCATTAGGTCAGGTAGACAAAAAAATAATATTAAAAACCGGCGGGTAATTTCACTCGCCGGTTTTCATTTTAAATAAGATACTCTTTAATTCAATAGAACGAGACTGTCGACGCCCCCATTTACAGCAACTTAACTTTATGCAGCGACTGATATTCCAAGTATTTGGTTATGCCGTAATAAATTAATTTTTTTCAAAAAACCGTTGACTTATGTTTGGCAATTCCATAGAAGTCTCTCCGTGACGTCGGGATGTAGCGCAGCCTGGGAGCGCACTTGAATGGGGTTCAAGGGGTCGAAGGTTCAAATCCTTTCATCCCGACCACTTTAAAAGATACCCCAAAGGCCGTAATTCTTTGCAAGAATTACGGCCTTTTCTTTTAAAAACCGATTTTAAAGATTATCACCCAAGGCTTTTAACGAAGCTCCCGCTATAGCGGTTGAGCGTGCCACACGGCATTATCGCTAAAAAAAGCCTTAATATAAAGGTGCTCCCATGGCTCAGTAGGTAGAGCGCGTCCTTGGTAAGGACGAGGTCAGCAGTTCAAATCTGCTTGGGAGCTCCAGCAAAAGTAAAAGCCCTTGCTTAAAAAAAGCAAGGGCTTTTACTTTTGCTCACTCAATTGAAACTGTATATTATATTTGTATAGCTCAAATAAGTTTTAAACAGCCAATTCAGCATGTTAACAAAACAACTTGACTTTAATAGCACCGCATTGATAACAAAAATCTACGGAGGGATTATGAAAAAATTTTTATTGTTATTAAGTGCTATTTTAATATGCACATCCATAGGATGTGTTGGAAAAAAAACTGCTATTGGAAACTCTTTCTATTCAACAAATTCACCTTCTCTTACAATTCAATTCCCTAACAACATGAATTATATAGGTGAAAAACATCTCACAAAGAGTCCAAGTAATATTCAAGTATTCTATTATGCAGCAAAAGATGAAGCTGAAAATTATAGCGAAGGCTCATGGATTGAGTTTTTATCCGTGCCTAATGGATGGTATTTATATCCCAAACATCTTCCAGGTGGAAATTCCCCTAGAAGTGCAATATTTACCAAAACGATTGATGGCGACCAATATTATTGCAGAATATTTATAACAAAACCTGATCCTAATGGTTTTATTGAAAAATATTTTCAAGACAATGGTCATAAACTTCCGAAGTACTCAACGGTAAGAGTATGCAACAAACTACTTTCCACTAAAAAGAAAATAGTTTTAGGATATGCTGAATCAACTGATTCGGAAACAGCTGAAAAACTGTTTTGGAAAAACATGAATATCAGTAAAAGGTTAAACCAGCAGCAAATTGAATTCTTTGATGCTTTTGATAAAAAAGCTGATGCTAAAATCTCACTCAAAAAATTTGAAGAAACAGATATGCCAACCACCAACTAATATAACTAATAACAAACAAAGTTCTCCCGCAAGGGAGGACTTTGTTAGCTACAACTCCATATAAAAACGTCTCCTACTCCCCTATATCTTCAGCCCATAATTCCGGCTTTGTAGCTTTCAACTCTTCCATAAGGGCAATACACCTACTGTGATCAAGAATATCAACTTCAATCCCATTTGACTGTAAAAACTCTTCATTACCACCAAAATTTCTATTCTCACCAATCACTACGCGCGGCACTCCAAACTGTACCATAGTACCGGAACACATCATACAAGGAGATAATGTTGTATAAAGAACTGTATCTTTATATGTTTTCTGACGACCTGCATTACGCAGGCAATCCATCTCGCCATGAGCAATAGGATCTCCTTTTTGTACTCTCTGGTTATGTCCCCGCCCAATAATGATTCCATCCCGGACCAATACAGCCCCGATGGGCAGTCCTCCTTCGTCAAAACTTTTCTTGGCAAGCATATAAGCTTCATCCATAAATTTCATATCATTATCTGACATTGCCCACTCCTAAAAAATATCCTGATATGTAATACACTGCATATTATACTCTTACAGATTCACTTTGCCTACTGACAAAAGTAAAAACCACCGCAGCCCCGGCTGTACCCAGAACAGCTATCCACAGAAAGCCTTCATAACCTAGCAGATCAACCATTACTCCACCCATCAAAGGCCCCAGAAAAGACCCCAGATGCACTGTAAGCATCATCATATTAGCATTAAAACTACGATATTCAGGTTCACTGACAGTAAACATTAATGAATTTAGCGCGGGGGAACTTAGTCCCATTCCGATACCAAAAATAGTGGCAACAGGCAGGATCAAAGATTCATCATTTAAGTTCATGAGGAATAAAAAACCGGCTGATGTAAATATAAAAGCGGTAAAAATAAGCATGACCTTTGAAAAACGATCAAAAACAGTTCCACCAAAAAAACGAATGGCAATCATTATTCCCATCTGCATTGAAAAAAAATATCCAGCATTGCCGATTCCTCTAGAATAGGCATAATCCTGAAACATGAAAAATAATCCACTAAAAGTTATGAAATAAACTCCGTTAGCTGCCAATACATTAAAAATATGAACCCGCTTCAGGTTCGAATATGATTCTCTTGTAGAAATTTTAGATGGGAGTAAATTATGGTCAGCACCTGCTTTAAGCAACCCAATTCTATAACGTAGAAAAAGTGCCAGCAAAAAAGCAAGAGGCATCAATCCTGCGGTGCCAGCATAAAGCCAGCTAGGATTTGCAATATATACAGATAATCTTTCTGATAAATAAGGCATTAAAGAATATGGCAGAAGTAACGCAGTAGAATACAGACTGAAAGCAGATCCAGAATTTTCCGGACTGATCATAGAAACCAGCAAAGTCATGCATGGCGCTAGAAAAAGAAAAACTCCGATTCCTTGAACAACACGTATTAAAACCAAAGCCCACAAACTGGTCACTTGTATATAAGCGAGCCCACACAAAATGAGAAGCCCCATACCGACAAACATAAGTCTATACGTATTCCTGACCGTAATAGAGCTGCTGGCAACTCCGTACATGATCATTGAGGAGAGAGAATACAAACTGATTACGATGCCGGAAATACTTTTTGAAAACCCAAGGTCTTGCATGTAAACATGAAAACTATAGAAAACGGATACGTTACACACACCCATAAAAACAACTGTACATAAAATTATGAATTCAAAAACCGGCAAGTGATCTTTCTTTACAGCCATATTTATTCCAGTTTAAAGAGTCCAATAAATGATTAAGTAAAAAAGTTTTAACGGCTATTTGTTTACATTGATCACTTACTTTAATAAAAAGGCATTATACAACATACTTGAATTTGAAAAGCGTGGAAAATCAAATGACATTATCAACAACTGTCGCTTTAATATTAGCTGTACTTATATTTGCAGCTATACCCGGACCAGGAGTAATGTCTATTCTTGCCCAATCAGTAGCTCGCGGATTCAAATTTACAGCATTATGGTGTCTCGGGATCGTCATGGGAGACCTCGTATATCTGCTTATGGCTATCTTCGGTATGGAATTTGCTGCCAAACAAATTGGACCAGGATTTATTGTTCTAAAGTTGGTAGGAGCAGCTTATCTGCTGTATTTGGGACTTAAATGCTGGCTGGCACCTGCTCCTTCTACGGATCAACCAAAACTCCCCCAAAAGAAGGGAGTATTTAATACCGTCATTGCAGGACTGTGCCTGTCACTTGGTAACCCGAAGCTGATCGTATTCTACTGTGGATTTCTACCCGGATTCGTTAACCTGCAAGAATTAACAGGAACAGAATCAATCATGATTATCTGCGCCATCATTCCAACTGTGCTTAGCGTTCTTTTAGGCTATGCCTGGGTAGGGGCAAAAGGACGTAAGATTATCAGGAGTCCCAAGATATGGAAAACGGCTAATCGCTGCGCCGGTTCAGTTTTGATAGGCTCCAGTATCGCTGTGGTAACAGAATAACCTGCCCCATGAACCTAGCATAAAAATCAAACTGATTATTACTCAATAACCTTCATTTTTTCCCACTTTCCACACTTGAAGCGATAATAAAAAACAAAACTCAGAACCACTACATAAGCCGTAAATATACTCCATAAATAATATGATCCGGCCTTGATAAACTCTACGCCTACATAGCATGGAATAACCATAATAGTCAGACAGAAAAAACCTACACTTTTCATAACAAAAACAACATCTCCAGCTCCTTTAAGCGCACCGGAATAAACTAATGCCAGTCCGTCAAAAAGGATATAGGCAACCATAAACATGAGAAATATACGCCCATGCTCAAGAACATTTGTGAACTGTACATCGGTTATATCGTTCGGCCTGAACATGGAAATAAGTATATCGGGCATAGCGATATAAATAATTCCCATAAACAGCATCCAGATGCAGGTAATGTGAAAAGCACAGACGGTTGCCCTTTTGGCATAATCAGGTCTTCCCTTACCTATCGCCTGCCCGACCAGAGTACTGACCCCTACAGAAATTCCGTAAGCAGGAAAAAAGGATACTCCATCAATGGATAATGCAATATTACTGGCTGCAAGGATTATGGTTCCAAGACGGCCTATCATATATACGAAAAAGGTAATGGCAAAAATATCCAGAAAAAACTGAACTCCATTAGACAATCCGAATTTAATAAAGCGCTTAAACAGCTTTAAATCAAAACCGTAATTAGTTCGTGTTTTATATAATCTCTCATTTTTATTACTGAAAATAAGGGGACAATAAATTGATACAATTACAATCCATGCTACAGCTGTAGCGACAGCAGCGCCACGGATTCCCATTTCAGGGAAAAACCAGACTCCATTGATCAAAGCATAGTCCAAAGGAATATTTATTATTGCCCCGATCATATTCACAACCATGACCGTCCGGGTCAATCCACGACCTGAATAAAAACCGGACAAAGCAGTATCAAGCACCGGAAGCCCTGCTGCAAGCATTATAATTCTGAAATATTGAATTTCAAGTTCCAGAACTTCAGGTGGATGTCCCCCGCTAACCAGTACTGGAGTCATAGTATATGCCATAGACGCCAGTATCACCCATGCCCCCAGCGAAAAATATATTCCCTGCCACAAACTTGCTGCGACCTTTTCAGGTTTGGATGCTCCGGTATACTGAGCTATAAATACATTTATGTAGCTGGCAATTCCCATAAAAAATGAGATAAATAAAAAAGAAAGAATCCCTGCCGGAAGCGCAGCAGCAATAGCTTCCACTGAATATCTTCCAAGAAAAATACGGTCTGTAACCTGCATTATAGTAGTAGATGCCATACTGATTGCCAGCGGCATACTAACTTTTAAAACATCTTTATAACCGAATGGTTTATCCCATAAGGATATCATTTTATATACTCCTGAGAGTCAAATGCGGCTGGAGAATTGTTACAGAAGTCGCATCACGTTTTTATCAAATTAATGAAGAATAAATCGCCGTCTAAGAAGATATCATCATGTAAGAGATATTTTTATTGAGCAACAAAAAAAGCCACTTCCAGTATCCCGGAAGTGGCTTTCAACAGTCAAAATATCAAAAAACTATTTAACTGCGTCCTTGAGGAACTTTCCGGGGGTGAATTTTACACCGCGAGAAGCAGGGATCTGGATAGCCTGGCCAGTCTGGGGATTACGTCCGGTACGTGCGGAGCGTTCAACAGTCTTAAATGTACCGAAACCTGTAAGGGTAACATTACCTTCTTCTTTGAGGCCATCTTCAATAGCGCCGAGAATTCCTTCCAAAGCAGCGGAAGCGTCTTTTGCGCTCATATCCAGTTTTTCCCGGATTTTCTTTACAAGAACAGTCTTACTCATAGTTAACTCCTTAAAAATGATTTTGTCCGCACAAATGGCGGAATATCCGTCCCCTTAAAAGGCCCCTACACCAGAAAGTGAGAAAAAGCCATAGCCAAAGGCGAATCGAAACTTGTTAACGAATTTCTGAGAACATAAAAATATTCAACATTATCCAGCCTGGCACAATCAGCTGGTCGGACTAAGGGTGGAGGAGGCGGATTACAGACATTAGCGTAGTAATGTCAAGCTCTAATAGCGATTCAGCATAATTATTGCCATTTTTTTTCGCAAAAACACCAATATTGCTTATTTCGAAAATTCTTAAAAGTAAATTAACTTTTTTTAACTCATGGTGTTGACTTACTCATCAGCTGTCTTAGTTTAGCATAGCTTCTTCATTGAAGTATTCGGCCTGCGATAATACGCAGGCTTTGAAACTTAAAAGTTTGATCCGTCTAACTCGCACGGATTACTTATTATTATCACAAAAGTTTATTTTATTCTGGAGGAAACATGAATCTCAAGCCGTTACAGGATCGTGTACTTATTAAACGTTTGGAAACCGAGCAGAAAACTGCCGGTGGAATTATCATCCCCGACTCCGCAAAAGAAAAACCTATGAAAGGTGAAGTTGTTGCTGCCGGTCCAGGTAAAGACAACAACTCCATGTCTGTTAAAGCTGGAGACGTAGTTCTTTTCGCTAAATATGCAGGCAACGAACTCAAAATTGATGCTGATGATTTCATCATCATGCGCGAAGAAGAAATTCTCGCAATAGTTGAGTAATTTTTAAGCTCTACACATAATATTTCTATATTTTCAGGAGAATCATTGAAATGTCTAAGACTATTAAATTTGATGTAAAAGCGCGTGAAAGCCTCAAAATTGGTGTAGACACACTTGCTGATGCAGTAAAAGTTACCCTCGGACCCCGTGGCCGTAACGTTGTTATCGAAAAATCATGGGGCGCACCCACCATTACTAAAGATGGTGTAACTGTTGCCAAAGAAATTGACCTCGAAGACAAATTCGAAAACATGGGCGCACAGATGGTTAAGGAAGTAGCTTCTAAAACCAATGATATCGCTGGTGACGGAACAACTACTGCAACTGTCCTCGCTCAGTCCATTTTTGCTGAAGGTGTTAAGCTTGTAGCAGCTGGACGTAACCCCATGTCCATCAAACGCGGTATTGACACTGCAGTTGCTGCCATTGTCGAAGAACTTGACAAACTGGCAAAACCCACTCGTGATAAAGCTGAAATTGCTCAGGTTGGAACAATCTCTGCAAACAGTGATTCAACCATTGGTGAAATCCTTGCTGAAGCAATGGATAAAGTAGGCAAAGAAGGCGTCATCACAGTTGAAGAAGCCAAATCCATGAAGACCGAGCTTGATGTTGTTGAAGGCATGCAGTTCGACCGTGGATACCTTTCCCCTTACTTCGCAACTGACACCGACAAAATGGTTTGCGAATTCGAAAATCCTATGATTCTTCTTTGCGAAAAGAAAATCTCCAATATGAAAGAACTGCTGCCCATCCTTGAGCAGGTTCTCAAAATGTCTCGTCCCCTGCTTATCGTAGCTGAAGATGTAGACGGTGAAGCTCTGGCAACTCTGGTTGTTAACAGACTTCGCTCCAGCCTCAATGTTTGCGCTATCAAAGCTCCCGGCTTCGGTGATCGTCGTAAAGAAATGCTTAAAGACATTGCAACCCTCACCGGTGCTACTGTTGTTTCTGAAGATATCGGTCTGTCTCTTGAAACCTTGCCTCTCGAAGGTCTGGGTAACGCAAAACGCGTTAAAATTGACAAAGAAAATACCGTTATTGTTGATGGCGCTGGTTCTGTTGAAGAAATCAAAGGACGTGTACGTCAGATTGAATCTCAGATTGCAGATTCCTCCTCTGACTATGATCGTGAAAAACTTCAGGAACGCCTCGCTAAACTCGTTGGCGGTGTTGCAGTAATTAAAGTAGGTGCTGCTACTGAAGTTGAAATGAAAGAAAAGAAAGCACGTGTTGAAGATGCTCTGAATGCAACCCGCGCAGCTGTTGAAGAAGGCATCGTAGCAGGTGGTGGTACCGCTCTAGTACGTTGCTCCAAAGTTCTCGATGACCTCAAAGTAGGTAACGACGATGAACTTGCTGGAATCAACATCATCCGTCGCGCTGCACAGCAGCCTCTGCGTATGATCGCAGAAAATGCAGGTTTTGAAGGTTCTGTTGTTGTTGAGAAAGTTGCTGAAGGAACTGATGGTTTCGGCTTCAACGCAGGAACAGGCGTATATGAAGACCTCATTAAGGCCGGTGTTATCGACCCTAAAAAGGTTACCCGTATCGCTCTTCAGAACTCAGCTTCAGTATCCAGCCTGCTGCTGACAACTGAATGCTCCATCGCAGACTCTGTTGAAGAAGACGCTGAATAGTTTTGTACTAGATTAATTATTAAAGGCCCTGCAAGCTGATGCTTGCAGGGCCTTTTTTAGTACTTTCAAATCCAGATATTCAAACTTACTAACTTCACTTACCTTTAAATATATTCATTCTCTGTCAGCCAATCATCCATAATCATTACTGAACAGAACCACGCCTTGATAGTTCTTCATACATTATCCATGTTTTAAGGAATTCTTCATCAAAGGATCTTTTCTCGGTATATTTTCGAGCACTTTGTTTCATATATTGTAAAAGTTCAGGATGATCGCTGAACCTTAAAATGGCTCTGGCCATAGCATCAGCATTCCCGGCTTCGACAATAAGCCCGGTTTTATCTTCAATTAGGTTTTCGCAAGGACCTCCAAAATCAGTCACAATTACGGGTAATCCGGAAGCCTGTGCTTCGAGAACCACATTACCAAATGTATCCGTTGCCGAAGGAAATACAAAAATATCAGAACTGGCATAACATCCTGTTAATTCTTCACCTTCGAGATACCCTGTAAAAGTTACCGGCAATCCCCTGAGCAACCTCTGCATTTCTTCAAGATACGGTCCCTCCCCAACAACAACAAGATGGAGCTCCGGCCGCATCGGAGAAACTGTTTTGAATGCTTCTGCAAGAATATCGAGATTCTTTTCTTTAGAAACCCGGCCAACATAAAGCAACTTTACGGCTTCTTTTACTTTAAATCGTCCGCTATAAAAACCATTTCGCTTTTCAGGAGTGAAACGCTCGATATCAACACCTCTTGGATATACTTTGATTTTATCTCTTCCAACACCTTTCTCAATCAGTTCATCACCTGTTGCCTCAGAAGGCACAAAAACGGTATCCATTTGATTGTAAAACCAGATCATGAATTTCCACGCCATATCTTCTAAGCCAGTATCTTCGGTAAACGCTTTTACATATTGTGGAAATGCCGTGTGATACGTTCCATGTACAGGTAGTTTCAAAAGTTTTGCAACAGCAAGCCCTGCAAGGCCCACAGGACCGGGTGTTGCAAGATGCAGCAAGGTGTAATTATTTTCAAGACAATGTGATAAAACACGTAAAAAAGGTGGGTACTTAAAAGACAGTTCAGGATACTCTGGAAGATTGAATTCACCGGCAGGCTTAAAATTTACAACCTGTCCACCTCCACTATCTGATCCGCAAGTCACGACAGTTAAATTTTTGTTATGCTTACGTGCAACCTCAAGTTGATTTTGAAGAGTCAATGCAACTCCATTTATATCCATGAAAGTGTCTGTAAAATGTGCGATCTTTGTTTCTGCCCCAAGAGGATCGCCCAAATCAAAAGTAAACATGCATTCACGAGCTAATTCCCTCTCACTGGCAAAAAGTCCATATGAAAGAAAATACGGAGCCAGAATGGCATATAATGATCCGGCTGCACCTATTGTATGGAATACATCAAAAAAATTAGCACCGATTGCACTATTTATAATTTTATTTCCAAGTCCTGAAAGAACCTTGTCTGTGGCATTTCCTACAAAACGAAACCATTCCTCTTCAAGCTCTTCTGGGCATATTTTTGAACCGTCACAAACTTTGCGTGCTCCTTCGTCACTTTCAACAATATGATTTGCTTCACGTAAAAGAGCAGCCTGAACACAGTCTGAAGTTTTATAATATTTCTTTGACTTATGCCTATATATAAGGCCTTGCAATTTCTCAAGTAACGTAGGCAATTCCTTGTCACCAGGATCAAGGATGTTATCTATGAACCGAAAACATTCTGCGGATCTCTTAAGCTTTGTGACGTCAAAATGACTTTTATAGAACTGGTAGGCGATACCATAAAGATTATGAGCCATTGTATGTGGAGTGGCAGCGTTGCCTTGAACCATACACTTTCCTTCGTCTACAGCTTGAAGCATTTGCTGCGGAGTGTTTACGCCAACAATTTCAGTATAAACTCGCGCAATATTGATTCCAGAATGGTCATCTGAACCTCCGGTAAGCCCCTTAACCCACGGGGTATTCCCATATGGCTCGATGTTGTGCTTATTAGCAAGGAAATCAACTTTTTCAGGATTAAGGCTATTCACAATGCTTCGCAAGGCTGAATTCTGTATTTCATCTCTGGTTCCATTCAATTCCAACAAATTAAACATGAGCAGAGATTTCTCAAAATGATCCGGCGTAAGTCTCTCGTTAACGGCAAAAAGGGGATGGGCAAGAACATGAACAATGCCTTGTTCTCGTAAGTAGACAACCAGATCATGAACGTTTTCACGTATCTTTTGAAACTCACGATGATGCTCTTCAGTTATGTTATATGCAAGAACATGAAGCTTACAACCGTCTTCAGGAAAATATGTTGTTATCTCTTCGCTGACAAATGCGTTATCAAGGTGTGCAATTTCTAGACTGCCATTAATGGTATTATGATCGGTTATAGTGACCATATTCATTGATCTAGCACATGCTCTTTCATAAATCTTAAGCGGCTCTGTAAAACTCTCAGGACAATTCAACTTCTGCAAAATCCATTGGGAAGGTCGTGTTGAATATTTTGAATGAACATGTAAATCCACTCTAACATTGGTAACGTTCATGGCAAAATCCTCCTGACACTATCTCATTATTCTGGCACGAGATTGGTCGTTCATTTTGCCTATTCAATAAAGTGGAGCCGTCTAAATAACCCTACAATTAAGTTACGGTTCAACGTTTTTTCAGAAACCATAAAAAAGGCCGTGTCCTTATGAGACACGGCCTTCAATTTTTTATGAATAAAGTAATCTTACCAATCGAGTGTAGCTTTAAAAGCAGTCGCAAGATGTTCAATCTTACTTCTTACTATACCGAATGTTCCTTCCATGAGACCGAAGGAATCTCCGCCTACAGTCATACCTATACGCTTGCAAATCTGCCCTGCAAACAGGTCTTCAAACTTTGCAGCGTTCTCAGGTGCAACTGTTACCGCAAAACGACTGGCAGTTTCACTGTAAAGAACGGAAAGAGTAGACATGCCATATTCAGTCGGCACGGAACGCAGATCAATTTCACAACCAATGCGGCCACCGATGGACATTTCAGCAAGAGCAACACCAAGCCCACCGTCTGACAAATCATGACATGATGAGACAAGTCCCTGACTCATTGCGTTATTCAAAGTGAGATAACGTTTCTTTGCAGTTAGAGCTTCAACCTGCGGAACAATATTATGGCTGAATCCAAGCTGAGAAGCTATCTCTGAACCGCCCATCTCATTGCGGGTCAATCCAAGAACATATACGAACTCACCTGGCTTTTTAAAGTCGGAGGTTACGCACTTGTTAATGTCTGGGACAGTACCCACAACGGAGAATAATACAGTCGGTGGAATTGAAATTTTAACTCCTCCGCCTTTGTAGTCATTCTTCATTGAGTCTTTACCGGAAATACATGGTACTCCGAAAGCACGGCAAAAATGCGACAAAGCCTGATTTGCACGAACAAGCTGAGCAAGTTTGTAGTGACCGTCGGGAGTTGACTCAGACTGAACCGGATCGCACCAGCAGAAGTTATCAATACCGGCCATATGGGTAATATCACCGCCAACGGCTACGGCGTTTCGAATAGCTTCATCAACAGCGTTAGCCATCATCCAGTAGGTGTCCAGATCACTGAATTTTGGACAGATACCATGTGAAACAACAAGACCCTTGTCTGAATCATAATCAGGTCTGAGTACACCGGCATCAGCAGGTCCGTCTTCTTTCTCACCAACCAGAGGCTTAACTACACTTCGTCCCTGAACCTCGTGATCATATTGGCGGATAACGTATTCTTTACTACAAATATTGAGTCTGCCGAGCATATCCTTAAGCAGAGCAGTATGATCTTCGACTACAGGCTCGCCACTTGATTCAATAACAGGGCGTTCCCATACAGCTTTCAGCTGCATCTGAGGAACACCATCATGGAGAAAATCCATGCGCAGGCAGGCAACAGGCTTTTCACCATAACGGATATTGTAGAGGCCGCTATCGGTGTAAGTTCCAAGAGCAGTTGCTTCAACATCCATTTCATCAGCCAGAGCCATAAACTCGTCCAGCTTCTCTGGAGGAACAGCGAGAGTCATGCGCTCCTGAGCTTCGGAAACAAGAATTTCCCACGGTTTAAGACCGTCATATTTAAGGGGGGCTTTAGCGAGGTCAAGATCACAACCACCGCTGTCTTCCGCCATTTCACCAACAGATGAAGACAGTCCTCCTGCTCCATTATCGGTGATGGCATTGTACAAGCCAAGATCACGGGCACGCATAAGGCAGTCGTACATTTTGCGCTGAGTAATAGGGTCTCCGATCTGAACTGCAGTTGCAGGCGAACCTTCGTGCAGTTCTTCAGAAGAAAACGTTGCGCCATGAATACCATCTTTACCGATACGTCCACCAGTCATTACTATGATATCACCGGGAAGAGCCTTTTTCTCATAGCTGAGGCGTCCGGCAGATTTTACCGGCATGGTTCCTATAGTTCCACAATAAACTAGTGGTTTACCAAGATATCTTTCATCGAAAACAATAGAACCATTAACTGTTGGAATACCTGACTTGTTACCACCATGCTCTACACCTTCACGTACACCTTCGAACACACGACGCGGGTGCAGCAGACGTGGAGGAAGCTCTCCTTCATGAAAAGGAGAAGCAAAACAAAATACATCTGTGTTACAAAGCAGATTTGCGCCAAGGCCGGTTCCCATAGGGTCACGGTTAACACCTACAATCCCGGTCAAAGCTCCGCCGTAAGGGTCCAGAGCTGAGGGACTGTTATGAGTTTCCATCTTCACACAAACATTGAGTTTATCATTAAACTTGATAACCCCGGCATTATCTTTGAAAACGGATAGACAGAAATCATCATCACCCTTTTCGGCACGGATTTCCTTAGTGGTTTTCATAATGCATGTTTTATAAAGGCTGTCTACGGTACTGGAAAATCCGGTTTCCTTATTTTCATATTCAATCTTTGAACTGAAAATTTTATGCTTACAATGCTCGGACCATGTCTGTGCAAGAGCCTCAAGTTCAGCATCAGTTGGTGTAGCTGTCAGCCCCATTTCTTCACGCTGCTTAACAACTTCAGGGTCAGCATAGTAATCACGGATGCCATGAAATTCTTCAAGACTCAGCGCCAGAGTATTGGCACGGCTGAAAGCAACCATTTCATCATCATTCATTGAAGCAAGATCAATTGTGGCAACTTCATCACTGGCTTTTCCGGTAACTCGTGCCGCTTTAGCTTCAAAGCCGGGGGACTGTATCCACTCTTCGGCTGAACGAATCTCGTAACGCTGAATGAGTTCGTTTGCCAGCAGGTCTTTGGCAATATGAGTAATTTTATCCAGACCAAGATCTTTGGAAAAAATATACTGAGTGGATGTATATACTTTAATAGTAGAAGCATCAGCCGGCCCAGTTACCAGAACAACTGACTCCTTGGCGGTACGGCCTTCGTTATCAGTAACACCTGGACGAAAACCAACTTCAAGATTCCATGCGAAATCTTTAGCCAGAGGTTTAAGTGAAGAAATATGTAATACGGGATCATGTAAGACGCCCATTTCCAGCACTTTTTCAATTTCGTCTTTTTCAAGACCTTCTACAGTATATACTTTGATCGTCCGGACTTCGCCGGCGTCAATACCGAGTTCTTCTTTTATCTTGTTGGAAACTTTATGTCCGTGAACATCGCGAACATGGTCTTTGAGTGCGACCTCGACACGCCAGAGCATGGCAATCTCCTTAAAATTAGTTGTATAAATCAAATCAGGACCTACTTGGCCCAGACCAGTACATTTCCGCCTAAACCCTTAGCTTCATAAACGGCCTTGTCTGCCCGATTAAGCATACTTACAGGGGTATCACCGTCCTGAAGCAAGGTCAGCCCTCCGCTGATGGTTACTTTACCTAAAAATTTGTTCTCTATTCTGAGCCGAATCCTACCGCTTATCTTCTCGAGTGCCTCAGGACGCACTTCAGTAACAATCACAGCAAATTCATCCCCTCCGTACCTGCACGGAAAATCCATACCTGCACGCAACTCAGCTTTTAAAATCTTTGCTACGCTCCTTAAAACATCATCTCCAGCAAGATGCCCTTCTGTATCGTTGACTGCTTTGAAACCATCAAGATCAAAAAAAAGTAAGCCGATGGGGCGGCCTGTCCTGTTACTGCGAGTGATCTCACGCCCGAGAAGGCTATTAAATTGAGTATGGTTATAAATATCCGTAAGCCCGTCAAAAACAGCCTGTCGTTTCAATTTATCTTCAAGCCGTCTTATATGAGTCAGATCACGGGCAACGATCAGATGTTTACCGTCTCGTCCTGACAACTGACTGATAACAAGTTCAAATGGCCTTCCAGCTGTATCAGTCCGCTTAAGCAAAACCTCAACTACACTTTTTTTCTGCCCAAACAGCTCTGGACCCCATACTCCTGTGAAAGTTTCGCCTGGTTTTGCAATCTCGAAAAGATTCCTGCCTATGAAAATTTTTGAAAAACGGGCAGAGGCATAATTAATATTTCCTCTTATATCTACAGTAAAAACGATGTCACGCATGGAATCAACCAGACCTTCCAGAAAATCTCTCTGCTTAAGCGCCTGAATCTGGCTCTCCGAAATTTCCCGGATATCTTCCATTACAACAGTAATTAGCTGGTCTCCACCTTTGTTCTGCTTACTTGCAGAGATATAAAGACATGCATCTCTAGGCAACCCATCTTTGCGAAGGACTACACACATAATTTTACTAAATGAATCTTTATTTTCGTTTTCAAGAAAATCACGCCAACCCTTTCCAAGATCGGCACTAAGACCAGTTTGAAAAAGGTCACTGAAACTCTTTGTTACAGTTAACGCATCACGGCCAAGGAAGCGCCCCATCTCTTCATTCATGTCAAAGAGCATTCCGCTTATATCAAGAGATGCAACACCTAGTGGCAAAGCTTCAAGAATAGCGGCTCTGTCTTCAATGAGATGCTGTTTAGCACAATAGTGCTCATAAGCTTGACCGATAAATTTAAAATAGAGTTTTAGGTTTTTCTTCTCTTCCTGAGCCAGACCTTTTGCAACATAACGAAACTGGCCCAAAAGGATATTACGGCTTGTAATATCTATACTCCCGCCACGCATGGTCCATGGTAAACTATTTTGAACACAACTACCTGCGACCTTTATAAGACCTGAACTTGAAGCCTGAAAAAGATGAAATGAATCCGTGTGTGGGGATTTCAAAGCCAGCTCCCATTCAGTCATATCCCAATTCAATCTTATATGGCGCCCCATAATCTGTGCAATAGATTTGACGCCTCCTTCAGCTGTGAGCAGCTCAAGACTCAAAAAATAATTAGACTGAAGGCTTTTTATAGAGTGTTTATAAAAATGTCTCTCGATATCACCTTCTTCAATTCCCAAAGTGGATAACATCGACTGAAACTTGGTTCTGCATAAAGCGCGGAAATCCTCAAGAACATCTTCTTCCATATGAAGAGTACTTTGAAGCTGCATTTCAAATTGCAAAACATTGAAGGGCTTAGAATCATTACCAAGTTCCATCTCTGCCCATCTCGTTGCCAAAATAATCGCCTGAGTAGGCAAATCAAAGGAATCAATTTCATCCATACAATGATGATTTCGCAAAGGAGAACAATCCAAATTGCTCATTTTCCACCGCGCGAGCAACAGCTGACTAAGATCACCATGAGTCATACCCCAAGAGTCATTTTCAGCTTCTACCTGCCCAGGATACGACATTGCAACGGAATCTAGTTTTGCAAGATCAGGAATTTCTTTTGGTGCGGCACTCCTCAAAAAGAGCAAAGAAATATCTTTTAGAAGACAGCACAAGTAGACCTTGTCAACTTGTTCAGGACATATTCTGGAAGCAATAAGTTGAGCAGCTATAGCTCCCCACACAGTAAGCATCCAATCATTGTAGACCTTATATCCGTCATCTTCAATCTTACTTGAAATATGTTTATGATAGCTGACAGTTACAGCAAGATTAAGAAGCTCTCTAGTCCCTAAAACGACAGCAGCCCTTTTGAGATCAGAAACTTCCTGTGATAATCCATAGAAAGGAGAGTTTACAAGTGTAAGAATAGTTGTTGAAAGTACAGGGTCCATGCTGATGATCTCACCGAGAACGGCAAAGTCGGGTTCAGTCTTACTGGCTTCCTCCATCAACTGCAACATTACAGGAGGAAAGCTAAGCTTCATCATCAACCTTGGAGATTCAAGGATTTCATCAAGACTCATTGCTTCCTGCTCCTTTTAAAAAGACACCTACTTGCTTCGGGTCAACACAAAATCAGCTGCTAGTTTAAGCACTCTGCTCTCAACACTATCCGGAAGTGGGGCAAGACACTGTTTTGCTTTTTCAATGTATTCAGCTGCAGATGCTCTGGTTTTGGCTCCGAACTCATGCTTTCTAATATCTTCAAGAACCTGATCACGCCTTTCGTCTGAAAGAGTACGATTCTTAATATGAGCAAGCAATTCTTCTGCCTCTTTAGCTTGTAACATCTCAAGATAAAGAATCAGCGGTAAAGTAATCTTGCCCTCTTTCAAATCACCGCCTTCGGGCTTACCGGTATCCCCGGAAGGAGACTCATAATCCAGCGCATCATCAACAAGCTGAAAAGCAATACCCATGTTCAAACCAAAATTCCCTAAAGCATCTTCAAGCGAGCGGTCATCACAGGCTAATGCAGCACCAATACGGCACGAAGTTTCAATAAGCCGTGCCGTCTTGCCTATGATAATTTCCATATAGATTCCACGATCGACCATGGGTTCTGATATGTGGGCTATCTCTCTGATTTCACCTTCAACTGTCGCCATAATACCTGAAGCCAGAACAGAGCTGATTCTGGATTTTCCGTAATCTGCGCCGATACGGTTGGCTAGTGCCAGAAGAACATCTCCGGCAAGAATTGTTTCGGTTGTTCCAAATACTAGATGTGAAGCTTCAACCCCTCTACGCAGATCGGCATCATCAAGTATATCATCATGCAAAAGTGTTGCAGCATGCAGAAGCTCCAGAGAACCGGCTAAAGGGTACAGGTCATCCTTGGAATATCCCAATCCTCGTGCAGAAAGAATGGTGAGTATTGGACGAATCCTCTTACCAGGGGCAAGAAGTACGTGCCGTGCCACCCCTTTCACCAAGCCTTCAAGTTTAGCGGTCTCCTCATCAAGAAAACCGTTAATTAGAGGCAACTCCTTTTCAAAATAGGCTAATAACTCAGTCATCCGCGTTTGAATTATCCCGGTTACGAAGGATCAGTTAAAAATATAAAAGACTTATTTTACAATCCAGGAGCAAACACGGCCAAGCTCGGCCAGTGCCCCGCGCAAATCCCAGTCTTCGGTTTCCCTTGATCCCACAAGGTTTGAAATGGTTCTCACCTGACATATACTAACTCCGGACATGGAGCAGACATACGCAGCTGCAAAACCTTCCATATTCTCTATATCTACTGCAAATTTTTTTCTAAACCTGTCAGCACCATCTGCCGTGGCGGTTACTCCGCTAACTGTTAAGGATATAGCTTCGGGCAGTTTTGCCAATCGGTCAAGTCCTGAGTTCACAAGACTTACTCCAGACATTAATCCAACTCTGTCCCATACAGACTCACCATCAATCTCAGCAAGACAAAATCCGAGCCCCCTAGGATCAATTTCATCCCCGGACTTAAGCCCGTATTCAGGCCATATTTCAATTTTTACACTGCAAGCAGAACCGACAGGAAATCGATCAGGAACAAAAGTTCCGGCAACGCCGGCTAATATAACAAGTTCTGTGTCATACTTTGCCAGAGTATAGCCTAAAGCAAAAGAAGTATTGATTACCCCGATCCCTGTCACCAACAACAGTCCCGGTTTACCTGAAAAAGAGAACTCGACAGGAACTCCCGGTTTCAGTGCAGGCAAAGAACAGACTCCTCCAAGAGAAGCCTTCATCTCCTTGACTGTAGCTGTGACAAAAAGAATCTTTTTCAACGACTAAAGTCTCCAGTGAGCAATTCCTGCTGCTTCCATTTCTTTGCGGTCATAAAAGCACTTAACATCAATGACTAGAGCTTTAGCAGGATCTCTAAACCAGCTCTTGATTTCATCAAGACTCAGTTTACGATATTCATCATGAGATACGGCAAGAACAACTGCATCGAGATCGTGAAATTCCTCAAAAGAAACCAATTTAATTCCGTATTCCTCTACAGCCTCTTCAGAATCTGCGTAAGCATCATGAATAAGGACATTAACGCCAAAAGACTCAAGTTCTTCAACAACATCAACAACCTTTGTATTACGCAGATCAGGAACGTTCTCTTTAAAAGTCAACCCAAGCACGCCAACACGTGCATTTTTAACTTTGCTGTCGCCATTAATCATATGTTTAATGGTAGTATCAGCAATAAATTTCCCCACAGCATCATTGATCTTGCGTCCAGCAAGAATAACCTGCGGATGATGTCCAATCGCTTCAGCCTTGGTAGTCAGATAGTAAGGGTCAACACCGATGCAGTGCCCACCTACCAGACCTGGACGAAATGGGAGAAAATTCCATTTTGTTCCTGAGGCTTCAAGAACATCCAGAGTATCAATATCCATGCGGTCAAAAATCATCGAGAGTTCGTTCATAAGAGCAATATTGAGATCTCGCTGAGTATTCTCAATGACTTTGGCAGCTTCAGCAACTTTGATGCAGGAAGCTTTATGGGTACCAGCAGTAACAACAGTTGAATACAGCTTATCCAGAAGATCAGTAACTTCTTCATTGCACCCGGACACAACTTTGACAATAGTCTGTAAGGTATGCTCACGATCACCCGGATTGATACGCTCAGGAGAATAGCCTACTCCAAAATCTTCACCGTATTTTAAACCGGATTTTTCTTCCAGAAGAGGAACACAAATATCTTCAGTAAGGCCAGGGTATACAGTCGACTCATAAACAACAACTGATCCGGGAGCCATGTTCTCTCCAACCATTGTTGTCGCGCCGACAACAGGACGTAGATCAGGATTACGGGCTTCATCAATAGGAGTCGGAACAGCAACGATTATTATACCGCAGTCTTTAAGCGCAGCAGGATTACTGCTGAACTCAACATAATTATGAAAATCTGTTTCCAGCACCTCATTAGTGCGATCATATCCTTTACGAAGTTCCGCAATGCGTGACTCTGAGATATCGATTCCCAGAACCTTAAAATGACGTCCTAAAGCTACAGCCAGAGGAAGCCCGACATAACCTAGTCCAACAATAGCAACAGTGGTCTTTTTGTCTTTAATATCTTCAAATTTAATCATAATTTCTTATCCTTTAACTTTTTTAATCCCGATAAGGATCAAGCTTGGCACAGTATAATAATTCTGACCTATAAATTTTATAAAGATACTCAGTACCAAAGGGGGTGGACATAATTTACCAGCACATATACATAACAAACATTATGAATATTGATTGGTCATTTCTACTGTCTGCCCTTGGTCTGGCCTTCATTCTTGAAGGAATACCTTATTTCATTTTTTCTGAGCGTATGCCCAGAATACTTATATCTATTATCGAAAAAGGACCGAGGCAGTTACGTATTCTCGGCCTTATAGCCATGATCTTCGGATTGTTGCTTATATCTTTCGGACAATCGCTGAGTAATCTTTAACCTTATTCAGCAGGTTTCTCAGCTACATGAATGTAAACAATCCCTGAAAGCATAGGAATAAACATCACGCGGTCAAATCCTGACCTGCGCAGCTCTTCGCCAAGAGTTCTTTCGTCCGGAAAAGAGCGAATGGTATCTGCAAGATACGTATAAGCTCCAGAATCACCGGAGACAACTTTCCCTAAAAGCGGCAGAACCTTGTTCAAATAAAAATTATACACACCTTTCCAAATTCTCTTGCTCCCTGATCCGAACTCAAGAATACAAAATCTTGCTCCGGGCTTTAATGCACGCAATACTTCACGATACGCATCTTCGCGGGGAAGAATATTCCTGATACCAAAAGCAATGGTGGCCCCATCAAGGCAACAATCAGGCAGAGGTAACTTTTTGCCGTCAGCCTGCACAGCAGCTATCACTCCGCTTCTTTTTTCATGTTTACCTTCAAGTTTCTTCCCCTTACCACAGGAAAGCATGGGGTAAGCAAAATCCATAGCCAGTACCTTGGCATCAGGGTACTGCCGTGTAAGCTCGACAGAAACATCCAGCGTTCCAGCTGCAAGATCGAGCACAAGTCCGTTCTTTTCCGGACGTACAAGTTTAACCAGCCTATAACGCCAGTACACATCTTGCCCTGCACTCAGGAAATGGTTCAGAAAATCATACCACCCGGCAATACGACCGAACATGGCAGCAACTTTTTTACCGTGCTCCTGATGTGATAATTGCGTCATCTACTTACGCATCTCCCTTGCCATTATCGGCAAGAACTTTCTCCTGCTCCATGACCGAGGCGACTACGTCAGCGTAGATTGCACTGAAATGCTCTGAAAAATTTGAGGGTGAAATCCTGCCAACTTCAATGAATTTGACAACAATTTCCTTAGTAACCTGTAAAGCCTGCTTCTGAATTTTGTCCATTTTTATGTATCCTTGATTCAGCATGAAAAACCCCGCCCGGTGGGAAATGGCCACGACCTCCACAGGTAGGGCGCCGGGCGGGTAAAAAGAAAGAAACCATTAAAGCACCCCTCTTTTGTGAGGCTCTTTAGCATGAGACCTCTAATTAGTCGACCCGCTTGTTGGCGCAAAAAAGATGAAAACCAGCCACAGTCAGAGTTATTTTTTTCAATCTTCTAAATTAAAAGAGGTCCGCCGGATGGCAATTTCCAGCGGACCGTCAAATAAACAGCTTAATATAATAATTAATCTTCTAGTTCACGGGCTAGAGCAGCAATTTCTTCACGAATAATACGTGCTGCTTCTGCCGGAACTGCTCGCTCGAGTTTTTCGGCTAGAACATCTTCGATTGTTGATTTAAAAGAGTCCTCAATAGCACTCTTCATTTCATCAACCTTTTCGGAGAGACGTGGACGAAGATAATCTTCAATATCTTCAGTCAAACGACTCCTTATACGATAGAAAGCAGGGGATTCTGGATCAAGTTCTCTTTCAAGAGCACTGCTTACAATCTCTCCTAAATCAGGCGTAGATTCAAGTTTTTCTTCTGCAGCTGATATACGCTCATCATAGCCTGAAACTTCATTTAACCGCTCTTCCAGTTCAGCTATTTTTGGATCATGATCTGGAATATTATTAAACTTATCCTCGTGAGAAACTATACGCTCCTCAAGAACAGAAACTTCATTCAAACGACTATCCAGTTCATTCAGTTTTGATTCATGATCCGGAAGGTTATTAAACTTATCCTCGTGAGCAGCTATACGCTCCTCGAGAGAAGAAACTCCATTCAAACGACTTTCCAACTCTGAAATCTTTGACTCATGGCCTGATAGACTTTCAAATTTGGCATCAATCGCAGCAAATTGGGATTCAGATTCAGCCTTGATTTCAAGTAATCCTACCTGAATATGTTCTCCAACCCTTTCCTGTACATCGTCGGCTGCAGCGGCAGCAATAGCAACGACAGCTGCGGAACCAGGCCTAAAGGCTTCACTTAATTTCTGGCTTACTGCGGACTCTATTTCAGTTCCCTGAGAAAACCTTTCCTCAAGAGACTGCACATTCTCAGTTAAAACAGAGAAAGTTGTTTCCAGAGAATCAATCTGTGAAAAGCGCTCAATGGCGGCTTCAAGAGCAGATTCAAGTGTCGCAATTCTTTCATTTGCTTCATTCAAGGAAATTTCAAGACTTTCAGATCGTTTAGCTGAAGAAGCTATTCTATCTTCAAGTGCTGAAACCATTTCTCCCTGCTCAACATCATCAGTTGACGAAGAGTGATCAACAATCAGAGCCTCAATATCAGGCAATCTTGTTTCAAGAATATCAACTCTATCCACCAACTCTTCAATACGTGCAGAATTAACAACTACGTCCTGCATATCAGTTGGACACACAACTAAATCTTCATTTCCGTCTGAATCTTCTTCATCAAAATCAGAAAAATCTATTTCAGTATCCTCAAGCAGCTCACCAAGATCAATATCATCGTCTTCAAGATCAAGGTCTTCACCTTCTACGAGCTCAAGATCATTGGTAAAATCTATTTCAGGATCAAGAACTTCTGCAACTTTCTCAGCAGCAGGAATTTCTATCTCAACATCTTCAACTGCTTCAGGAACTACTTCGTCTATTTCATCAAGGTCGACAGACTCAACCTCGACAGCTGGCTGACTATCTTCTGCTGAACCAGAGTCATCAATTTCAACGAGAGGCTCAAGACCTTCTTCAGACAGTACGACTTCCTCATGCTCTTCACCAAGAAGACCTTCAATATCACCGTCATCAAGAATATCTTCACCAAGAGCTCTTAAATCAACATCATCTTCGACGTCACCAAGAAGATCTTCAAGGTCATCCATTTCATCTGAATCAGAATTTTCAAGCAGTGAATCAAGATCGCTGACTTCAGTATCTTCATCAAAAAGAGACTCAATATCTCCTTCATCTGGAGGAACTGTTGCATCACCTCCAAGATCATCTATAAGCCCGTCAAGGCCGTCAGCATCAAGCTCTCCGTCACTTTTTGTCTCGGAAGTAAGAAGCTCTTCCTCACCCAGATCAAATTCGATATCATCTTTGTCATTTTCCGAATACTCATCAACAGAAATTTCGGGCAGGTCAGAAACATCAGTTTCTTCTGCTAAATCAAGAGTGTCTTCAGAATCAGCAACATCATCAAGGACGAGCTCATCTTCATCGGTAAGTTCTAAAAGATCATCAAGATCAAGTATGTCTTCGTCATTATTTTCTTCAACTATATCAGAAAGATCAAGAACATCATCCTCATTGTCATCAGCGACTTCGTCAAGCAACAGAAGGTCATCACCTCCTTCTTCCTCAACAGGATCGTCTAGTTCAATAAGGTCATCACCGGAAACTTCTTCTAACACATCATCAAGAACAAGAAGCTCCTCATCATCGCTGCTCTTAACAACGTCATCAAGAACGAGCATATCATCTGAATCGTCCTCAACGCCAAGTTCAGGCTCTTCCAGTTCAAGGTCTTCAGAAAAAAGGTCTTCAAGCTCCTGCTCGAAGCTTGCATCAACATCTGCAGCAGGATCAGCAAGAACTTCTTCCGCAACTTCGCTAAGGTCGAGAACCTCTTCCTTACCTTTCTTTTCCGGTGAATCCGGGGTCATAGGCTACCCTCTGTAAAAATTTAAAAAGGGGACAAGTTGCCCCCTTTCATTACAAATCAAAAAGACTTATTTCTTAGGGTGACAATCGCCACACTTAGTGGGGCCGGTATTCTTCTTAGCTTTCTTCATAGCCTTATGACAGCCTACGCAGCTGTTATCTTTTTTGGCATGAAAAGCAGAGTAAAAAGAAGTAGGTTTCTTCTTGCCTTCTTTGCTGACATCAATATGACAACCTTCACTGTCACATTTCTTAATAGCAGCTTTTCCGTCCCATGTATGGTGACACTTTGCACAGTCTATAGCAGCATGCCCCTTATGAGAAAAATTAACAGGTGATTTGGTACTCTTAGCACCAGCAGGTACTTTGAGAACCATATCACTAGGTGCGTCTACAGCATACAGGCTGGGAAGAGCAAATGCACATACCAGAGCAGCTGTCACCATGCCGATAAGCAGGGTCTTTTTCATCCTCAGTTCCTCCTTAAAAAAACGTTAACCTAATTACAGTCTTCTTGTGGATTTAATTTAGATAAAACACCATGTCAAGCATGCACGCATAAAACAGAGCATTAATTTAGCGGTATCAAACACTTATAATACGTCGATTAGATATCATACTTGTTTGAATAGCCACGCGGCGTAAGCATCATTTCTCCGCTAATCCGAGTAGAGCTATTTCCTATAATCAAAACTGTTTGCATATCAACGTCCTGTTCATTCATAGTCTCAAGAGTTGCTATCTGCACTTTCTGCCCGTCACGATAGGCCTTATTAACTATCCCCACAGGAGTTGAGTCTACGCGATATTTTCTTACAATAGCAATAGCTTTTCCAAGATTTTCAGGTCTATTCTTTGAGCGTGGATTATAAATAGCAATAACAAAATCAGCGTCAGCTGCTGCTGCAAGACGTTTCTCAATCTTTTCCCACGGGGTAAGTAGATCACTTAAACTGATCGAAGCAAAATCATGCATGAGAGGAGCACCTAGTAAAGCCGCAGCAGCGGTAAAGGCAGGAATCCCCGGTATCACTTCAAATTTTACTTCATCAAATAATTTTCCCTTCTCAAGAAGCTCCATGACCAATCCAGCCATAGCATAGATTCCAGGATCACCGCTACAAACCATTACAACATTTCTTCCGGAAACAGCCGATTCTACGGCTTTTCGGCAACGCTCAACTTCAGCCATCATCCCTGTAGAGAGCACTTCCCGTCCTTCAAGCAGGGTTTTAGAAATAAGTTTTACATATCCAGTATAGCCTACTACAGCGTCAGCGTTTTCAATGGCATACCGAGCCTGCGGAGCAAGTAAACAATCATCTCCGGGACCAAGTCCTATAACCCTGATACTGCCTTTGCCAGAGCTACTGTCACCCGTGCACTTTTGGTTTTGGGTATTAATATTCCTTTTGCATTTGCCAGTTTCATCGCCGCTGCTTCGCATACGCTGCCGACTCCCATATGTTTCATCACCATGCCTGAGGGCTTAGTAACTGTAATTTCATCAAGTTCAGCTGCACTGAAAAAATTTAAATCAAGTCCTAAAATATCAGCAGCTTCAATAAGTCCATCTTCATCGTTTTTTGCGTCAATTGTCCCCATACAGAGGACAGACTGGACCGCAACATCATTTATCTTCAAAGTAGATTCAATAAGTTCCAAAATTTCTTTTGCAGGCACTCCCCTGCGGCACCCGACACCAAGAGTCAAGCACCTTGGATAAAGGCATAGCACCGATTCAGGCAAGTCGCTTCTGCGCCAGTCAATATGAACACCACAGCGTAATCCACGAAGCTCTTCAGCCGTATCCACTATGTAAAAATGCTTACTGCTTTTTTTAATTTTCATAACCCCGTCAGGGTCATAAACTGCGACCTTCACACCATCAAGCAGGGCCGCATTAATATGTTTAATCGATCCCAAATCACCTATTACCAGACCTCTATCTTTAGCCAATAAATCTATCGATGGCACCCCGGCACAATCAGTGGCTGTTGTAATAACCGCAGTAGCCCCGATAATTTCTGCAATCAATCCGGCCAACTCGTTAGCTCCGCCCAGATGACCGGAAACAAGACTCACTGCAAAATGCCCTTGCTGATCCAGAACAACAATCGCAGGGTCCTCAGCCTTATTTTTCAAATGAGGAGCAATAGAGCGCACAGCAATTCCTGAAGCAGAAATAAAAATATGCGACCTGTAAACTGAAAATTTGTCCGTAATCAACTCTGCCAGATAATTAAACGGAATATCACCTTCAACAGCATAGCGCTCCAGCACATAACTGTCAGCTTCAAGCGAAGCCTTCAGCCTATGTGCAAGCAAAGCCCCCGTTGCTGTCAAAGAATATATAGCTATTTCATTTGGCATGATTCTGCCTTGCAAAAACTCCAGTAGCTTCTCTGAAAGAAAATACCGAGTCACTGAGAGTTACATTTTCCAGACCAAAAACAAGTTAACCTTGAGGCCCAGACCACCAAATTCTAGTTAAGTAATCTGCCTTGATTTTTTCTTGCAGGCAATGCGGAGCACAAAGTAATTTAGCACCTTAAAACACAAAATCCAGAGAGGATAATTTTTACAAAATTATCCTCTCTGGATACTATCTACAATAAGACTAGCCCTTAAAACTTTTTACAGCTTCAAGAGTGGCTTCATAGTCTTCTTCAGAATGCGCAAATGAAGTAAAAGTACATTCAAAACTTGATGGAGCGAGGTTAATTCCTTTTTCGCGCATATGGCGATAAAATGAAGAATAAATATCGGCATCCCCTTTTTTAGCTGATTCAAAATCGGTAACAGGCTGCTCAGCAAAAAACAGGGTAAAAATAGAGGCGATATGATTAAGCACGATTTTGAAACCATTAGCTTCAAGGGCAGACTTCATATCCTCAGCAAGTTTAATAGTACGCGCTTCAAGAGCATCGTAGTCATGTTTCTGCAGCGCACGAAGAGTTGCTATACCAGCGGCCATTGCGACAGGATTACCTGACAGAGTTCCGGCCTGATAAACATCTCCACACGGAGAAATGCGGCTCATATATTTTTTCTTACCGCCGTAGCACCCTACAGGGAAGCCGCCACCGATTATTTTACCCATTGTGGTCAAATCAGCGTCTATGCCGAAGCGAGGTCCTACACCACCTGAAGTCACCCGAAAACCGGTTATGACTTCATCAAAAATAAGCAGCGCGCCGTATTCATCACAAAGATCGCGCAAACCCTGTAAAAAGCCTTCTGCGGGCAAAACAAGCCCCATGTTTCCAGCTACGGGTTCCACGATGATAGCCGCAATATTTTTGCCTTCTTTCGCAAAAACAGCTTTGACAGCCTCGAGATCATTATAAGGAGCAAGAAGAGTGTCCTTTACAGTTCCTTCAGGAACCCCCGGAGTACCAGGAATGGAAAAAGTTGCTAACCCAGAACCAGCGCTTGCTAAAAAGCAATCGCTATGCCCATGATAACAACCCTCGAATTTCAATACCTTATCACGTCCAGTAACGCCACGGGCCAGACGGAGAGCACTCATAGTTGCCTCAGTTCCGGAGTTGACCATGCGCACCATCTCAATAGACGGAACCATTTTGATAATCTCTTCCGCAAGTGTGATCTCATCAGGACAAGGAGCGCCGAAACTTGCGCCCATATCAACAGCTTTATGAGCGGCCTTTTTAATATCTTCGTAACCGTGACCGAGCATCATCGGTCCCCAACTCATAACATAGTCGATAAGTTCCTGACCGTCAGTAGACCACATACGACTACCGGCGGCCTTTTCGATAAACAGAGGATCGCAACCAACACTTTTGCATGCTCTGACTGGGCTATTAACACCGCCGGGCAGAACGTTCTGCGCCTGTTTGAAAAGTTCAGAAGATGAAGTCATAAAAGGATACTCCTTATCTGTATATTTAATTTAATCAATTTTACATGTTAACAATTTAAAATGGCTATTTTCTTTCAAAATAAACCATTGAGGTCTTTTTCATTTCCTTAAGACTGCGCAAGATGCAGTGATCGGTAATACCAGTCTGCTCAATAAGTTTATTTACCACTTTTCCACAATCCTCAGGACCTTTTCCGTGAATCATTGTGTATAAATTGTAAGGCCAGTCATCATATGTTCTGCGCAGGTAGCAATGACTTATTTCAGGGCGTGCTGCCATAATTTCACCGATCTTTTCAGGATTCTGATCAGCTTCAACCCTCCAGGCAACCATTGCATTTGCGCCATACCCGGCTTTCTGATGGCGCAAGGTAGCACCGAAACGACGGATAATTTTATCATTTTTAAGACGGCTTAAAAGATCGACTACAGCCTTTTCTTCACATCCCACCTGTTCTGCTATATCCGCATAAGGCGTAAGACTGTCAGACAGATTTGTACCTGCCAATGCCAGAATATTGTGTTCCAATTCAGTAAATTTCTTAGCCATATTTGATCCTTAACTATGACCGAACCACATGGATACGGGCCGGATTTGTTTTTTATTCAGTCGGTGATACCTGTATATTGTTCCATCCTCAAGAGCTGAACTGAAAATATTTATTTTATAGGTCCTCTTAACGGCCAGCACTATTTGCTTTTTAAAATTGGTGATCATATTTACGAAAATCATAAATTTAAAAGTATTCCTATTATGAATCAGACCAATCCAGCTTAGACAGAACGACTGTAATCTCCCTCTTTAAGCTTGACTACAGCCTCTCCCAAAAGTCCGTCCGCCTCATCAAGCACTTGAGTTATTTCCTGAATGCTTGCGCCATCCAAATGTATTCCACATGAAACTGATACCGTACAATTAAATTCAACAGCCAGCTTATACGCAACCTTGCGAGCAAGTTCATCTTCCTTATGTCCGGTCACTGTGAGTAAAGAAACGGACGCATCAATTTTATCACAGCCACTCAAAGCACGATGAGAAATAGCGAGAGCAACAGCTCCTATGTGCGATTTATCTCCCCCACCAATGCTGACGCATAAATCATTGCCCATACAGATTACATGCATCCGTATGCTAAAACGGAGAGTATTTCTTTCAAGAACGATCATAATTCACCTGTTACTTTCCATAATCTGTAGATTCTATTTTTCATTTCTATCAAAATTTATATATTTTTTTATTAACCAAGACAAACTATCAAGAATAACCATAAGTCTTAATTCTTTTAGAACAATTTCAAATAATAACTTTTCAGTTTTGATCTTTAGCTTTCATTTTTGAACCAGTTGCCAAAAACCTTCTGGGTGAGTAACATTAAGTAGTTATTGGTAAATCTAAACATTTGAGACATAACCCAATTATATTTTAAAATATATTTCTTAAGGAGCTGATATGAAAATTGCTGTTATCGGAGCAGGAGCATGGGGCACAACTCTAGCAAATACTTTAGCCAAGAAAGGCTTAGACACATATCTATGGGTGAGGGAACAAGCGCTGTGTAATGAAATAATGGAAACAGGCTATAACAAAATTTTTCTTCCTGACTATAAACTTTGCGAAAATCTTAAATGCAGCAGTGACCCTGAAACCGTTCTTGGTGGAGCCGATTATTTTGTTTTAGTTGTACCAAGTCAATTCATGCGTGATGCTTTGATTAAATTGAAACCCTATTTCCCTGAAAAACCAGCAGTAATATGTGCCAGTAAAGGCATCGAGCTTAAATCAGGAGCTCCCATGTCACAGGTTATAAAGGAGAGCCTTGAGGAACTCAGTCCAAGATACGGACACATTTCCGGGCCTACTTTTGCTTATGAATTAAGTGCAGAACTGCCGACTTCAATTGTTTTAGGTTGTGAAGATGAAGCTCTAGCCAGAGAAGTTCAGGAAATATTCTCTACTCCTTATTTAAGAATTTATACTAATCCGGATTACCGTGGAGTTGAGATTGGTGGTGCAATCAAAAACATTATGGCTATTGCGGCCGGCATGGCTGACGGACTTGAATTTGGTAATAATGCCAGAGCAGCCTTAATTACCAGAGGTATTGCTGAAATGAGTAGACTTGGAGTTGCTATGGGAGCACAGGCTTCAACTTTCATGGGTCTCTCAGGCATGGGTGATCTTGTACTAACATGCACAGGTGACCTTTCAAGAAACAGGCAGGTAGGTCTTAAACTGGGTCAGGGACTTAAGTTGAACGAAATTTTAAAGATGCGTATGGTAGCTGAAGGTGTTAAGACCACTGAATCAGTTCACTTCCTAGCCCAAAAAATCGGGGTGGAACTGCCTATTACAGAACAGGTTTATAAAATTCTTTATGAAGATAAAGATCCGGCGACAGCAGTACGTGATCTTATGCAACGAGATCTCAAAGCAGAATACCCCACAAGGAGTTTATAATGAAAAAAATGATTCTTTTGTTCGCAACCATGGCTATTTTTGGAGGGTGTGGGTCATGGCATAATCCTAACATTGTTGACCCATCTAAAGAAAAGGAAATTCTTGCTCAGGATAAGGATTTCTGCACAAAACTGACGAAACAAAATGTACCTGTAGGAGCCCAGACCGATGGAGCACCTCCGGAGCCCACTACCTACGAAGCTGTTTTTTCAGATGATTATGCTTCAGCAAAAACATTTGATGAATGCATGAAAGGGCGTGGCTGGCAAAAATAGCGCTTCAACGCTATCAAACGAATTTTGAAATAACGAAAATCAATTTTACATTATGTCCATATAAGGGTATTGTTTCGCAGTAATTATAGAAACAGTACCCTTATTGTTTTTTTTAAAAAGGAGTTTTTTTGTTTAAAAAATCATCAGAGATTGTGCCTCACGTTGCCGACATCAGGTAACACACTGGCAGCAGGATGATTTGGTTCTGCCACAAGTAGAACCTGCCAGCTCTGCATAAGGAGCTTCTATATCCCTCCCGGCTTTTGCCGTTCCGGGTCTCAGTACTGAGCCCCGTGTGCTTTGTTGTTCCCTATTGTGTCGGCAACATGTCATTGCCAAGAATTCATAATTTATATGTACACCTCCTAGATAGCTTGCCAGCTATATCTATGGGGCAATCTACAGTCAGATACATATTATGCTTCGAACACAATAATAGTAAGTACACTGCATGCAGCAAGATACCTGCTATTTGAATAACAAATACCGGTGAAACCAATGAAGACTATTATCAATACAGAGAAAGACTTTGCAGCTGAGTCTAAACTATCAGCCATGGGCTGGAACGACTTTTTTCAAACACATGTTAACTCATCCGGCATTCCTGCCAGAGTCATTGCTGTGAACAAAGGTCTGTTTCAACTGAGTAATGGTGATAAGTGTCTGCAAGCCACTCTATCTGGAAAAGTACGCCATAATGCATCCTTATCAAATGAACTCTACCCGGTAACAGGTGACTGGGTCCTGACACATGACACGGTCATTACGCAGGTTCTTCCACGGCAAAATGCTTTATCGCGCGGCGCAGCAGGAAGCAGAGGAAAGAACAATGCCACGGCCACGGGCGAGCAGGTTATAGCTGCTAATCTGGACACGGTATGTATTGTTTGCGGATTGGACAGAGATTATAATATTCGCCGCATTGAAAGATATCTGACGCTTATCTATAATTGTGGATTAAGCCCAGTTATAGTTCTGACTAAAGCAGACCTGCACGATGCTCCTGAAAACTGTTTAACAGAAATTGAACAAATTGCTTTTGATGTTCCAGTACATCTTGTATCTGCCGAATGTTCAACGGGATTACTTGAACTTGAACAATATCTAGGTCAAGGAAAAACAGTTACTATGATAGGCTCATCCGGAGCTGGAAAATCCACTCTTTTAAACAGACTATACGGCAAATGTATCCAGACGACAGGCTCTGTGAGCCAGAGCGTAGGCAAAGGTAAACACACAACAACCGGTCGCGATCTCATTTTTATGCCTCAAGGCGGAATGCTGATCGATAATCCTGGTATCCGTGAAATTGCATTTTATGAAAATGACGGAGGAGTGGAAAGTGCCTTTGCTGATATTGAGTATTTTGCGCAAGAATGTCGTTTTTCAGATTGCTCCCACACAAATGAGCATGGATGCAATGTAATGAAAGCGGTTGAAAACGGGGAGCTTTCACAAGCACGTCTGAAAAGTTATTATAAAATGAAACGAGAACTGGCATATCTATCTGACCGACAGAGCAAAAGTTCAGACAGAGTGGAAAAAGAACGCTGGAGAGACGTTTCCCTGCAAATAAAGTCAATGTACAAAAATAGCAGAAAGAGAAGATAACTTAGCTGAACTGGCGAAAACAATCGTATGTAAAACGTACTTTTATAGAGCCACAGGCAATAGTTAATAACTCCGGATGAACCTGAACTCATCAGGTTCATCCGGACCAAATAAATTACATCTTTATAAATCATGATCTAAAGAACAAATACGGAAATATGAACGGTAGCTAAGAAAATTGCTTCTGCTGATACTTTTCTATCAAAGAAATTGCTCTTCCGGTAAGTTCATTAAACTCAGGTTTTGTTATCTGGTCATCAGCCTTTACAGCTTCTCCTTTATGAAAAAGCCCCTTGGTAATCAATGAGGAAAAAAGAATTACAGGCAAATTCTTAAGGTCCGCATGTTCCTTAATATTTCTAGTTAATGTATAACCGTCCATTTGCGGCATCTCGATATCAGATACAACTACATCAATATGGTCAGTAATTGATTTTCCATCATCTTTCGCCTGATTATTTATATTCTGCAAAGCTTCCCACGCTTCAAGGCCATTTTTATATAGCTGAACTTCGAAATTTGCAGCTTCAAAATTTTTATTCAATAAAGCTCGGACTGAAGCAGAGTCATCAACAAGTACAGCAGTATAACTTTCCGGAGCACTATATACGGTTCCATCATTTCGTTCTGCCATTTCAGGGTCAAGTTCACCGAGAATACGCTCTAGATCGATCATCAGGACAAATCTTCCATCAAGATCCACTGTACCGGTGATACAATTTGTATCCATATCAGCAATATATTTATTAGGCATTTTCAAATCCGCCCAACCGATACGGTGGATCTGGGTCACTCCGCTGACAAGAAAACCGGTTACCATATTGTTGATTTCAGTCACAACAATCAGTTCAAACTCTGATTCTTTACGCTCAAGTCCAAGCCATACAGAAAGATCAATAACAGGAAGAATTATATCTCTCAAAGACATTGTGCCAAGATAACTCGGATGAGGAGCGCCCTCGGCAGCTTCCAACCCCGCAGGGGCTTCTACAACCTCAAGAACTTTCGCTACATTGATACCGAAATAATCACGATGATGCTGGCCACAATCCGATTCATTAATATAAAATTCTATAATCTCAAACTCATTCGTCCCAGCATCAAGCAAAATTTCATTATCTGCCATAGCAACACTCCCGAAGATATCATCTCATTTTCTTTCCAGAACTAACCTTTAGGCAATAATTTATAATCACTACTATTCTTATTCAAATACATATCTATTTCTGCCATAAAATCTGGACTTAAAACATATAATTTCAAGCAATAAACCATACCCGTGCATGTTTTGACTTTAGCATAATATCCGCAAACATCAATATCATCCAGCTATTAATGCAACCTCAATATTGCTAGAGATTCTGTATTCATATACAGGTTATGCTGGTTCCACCCAACTAAACTAAGAGGTTAATATGTGCAAATGCTCCGGGCTTATCAAACTGCTTACAATTATTGTTTTAATTTGTATGGGAGGATGTTCTTCACATGAAACAAAACCAACTGTCCCGATAACAGTTTTCAACCCTTCACCCGGCTCATTTAATGTTAATGTTGTATTATTTCAACTTAATGGTGATGGATCTCCTCAAAAAGTTGAGTCCGGAATAGTTCCTATCGAACAAAATGTAATAAAGGCATTGCAGGGAGTTGGCTACAATTATACTCCGCAGGGAGATGTAAACTACCTTATTGAAGCACGCATAGGATCTATCTCACCCAAGCTTGCCGCACAAGCACAGTCACAACAAATAGGTTTTGCATTCGACTCAATTGATGACTGGCCATATTTCAATGAATATCCTGTGTTAGTTCATGAATGGAGCCCTGAAATTCAGCGCATAAAAAGCGGTCCTGATTCCTGTTTTATTACCATGCAGGTCCTTATTAAAGAAGTTAAACAGCAACGTGATTCTGTAATATATCATGGAACACCGAGACCTCTGGAAGTCCCCTTCAGTCTTGGTTGTCCTTTTGATCAATGCGGTCAGGGAGCTGGTCAGGCCTTAACAAATTACCTGCTTCAGCTTTTCACTCATTCAGCGCAGAATTAAATATATATACAAACTTGCCAGAATCTAAACTGATCAATATACTGCGGCTCTTTTGATCAGGAGCCGCTTCCCTTTTATATGGGGAACTTGTTTTAATATATGAATAAATGGAAGGTTTGGTGTGGAACATAGTCGCCCATGGCTGGATAATTATGATTCAGATGTCCCTACGAGCATAGATTTTTCATACCGTCCACTGTTTGAATATCTGGACATGACTGCTGAAAAATGGCCCAAACGTACTGCTATTGAATTTCAAAACTGGTCCATTAATTACATCAAACTTCAACAGACTGTTGAAGTTATGGCCGCCAATCTGCGCAAGCATGGGCTTGAACCTGGCGACAGAGTGGCTATGATGCTTCCCAATACTCCACAAATGATCATGACCTATTGGGCTATTCTCAAAGCAGGCGGAGTGGTGACAATGACCAACCCCCTTTATATGGAAACGGAAATAGTTCACCAGCTGAACGACTCCGGAGCCAAAATAATGATCACGGTTGATCTTCTATGGTCCAAGCTTGAAAAATTACGCGACAAAATACCAGTACGCAAATTTTTCATCACCCGCATTTCTGACACTCTAAATTTCCCTCTAAATATTTTATATAAGGTAAAATGTATGAGGGATAAGAATTCACCTAAAGTTCAATACAATGGAACATCAATAATTAAATGGGATTCTTTACGCTCAGGCAAGGAAAGATATTCCGCCGCGAACGTAAGACCTGAAGACACTGCTCTATTACAATACACTGGCGGCACAACCGGACTATCTAAAGGTTGCATCCTCAGCCACGCAAATCTTGATGCGAACATGCAGCAATGCCATGCAATGCTCAACAAGCTTGGTCAGGATCGAGAAATAGTGTTGGGTATTCTACCATATTTTCATATTTACGGACTGACTGTTTGTCTTAATTTCCCGACATTGTTAGGGGCAACCATGATTCCATTCCCTCGCTATGTACCGCTGGATGTACTTAAAACCATGGATAAACTGAAACCTACTCTTTTTCCGGGAGCACCATCTCTATATATTTCCCTTTTGCAACAAAAAGAGCTTGATAAATTTGATGTAGCCTCTGTTAAATACTGTCTCTCAGGATCATCCCCCATGCCCGTTGAGGCAATCAATCAATTCAAAGAAACCTTCGGTGCAACAATAGTGGAAGGTTTTGGCTTAACTGAGGCATCACCCCTTACGCACCTGAACCCTCTTCTGGGAAAGAAGAAACCAGGCTCTATAGGCATGCCTGTTCCATCAACCGACGCAGCAATAGTCGATATGGAGGTTGGTAGTGTACCGCTTCCTCCTGGAAAAATGGGAGAGCTTATTATCAGAGGTCCTCAGGTGATGAAAGGATACTACAATAAACCTGACGAGACAGCGGGGACACTTCGAAATGGCTGGTTATACACTGGCGATATTGCTTACATGGATGAAGAAGGCTATTTCTATATTGTTGACAGAAAGAAGGATATGATCATTTCCAGCGGGTACAATATTTATCCTCGCGAGGTAGATGAAGTGCTCTACAAACATCCGAAAATTAAAGAGGCTGTGACGGTCGGTCTTCCCCACAAAACACGTGGCGAGATAATCAAAGTATACATTGTGCTGAAAGACGGTGAGTCAATGGACCGTTCAGAAGTTACCGGATACTGTAGAGAAAAGTTAGCTGGGTACAAAGTCCCGAGGAAGGTAGAATTCCGCAAAGATCTTCCCAAAACAATGGTAGGAAAAGTTCTGCGTCGTGCCCTTCGCGAAGAAGAAGCAAAGAAAAACTCAAAATAAATGAGTTCGTACTTTATTTCGAACTTATTTAAATACTTTCGCAATATAAGTGTTGAAATTATCACCATCTAAATAACTATAGAAAAAGTCCTGCCAGTAAACAACTGGCAGGACTTTTTCTTACTAAAGTTTTCCGATTGACAAAAATAATCTTTTTACACACTATAATTCATCAATTAATACAAATAATTATATCAATACAAGCATAATAAATATATATCCGCTAATCTGTCACAACGGGAACGCAATGACAAGCAAACTTAAGACCGTTACCATTCCCAAAGGTATTCCGGGGACTATCACACTGTTGCAAAAAGGAGTGAGAATACATGCCATTGAGGGAATGAGTATCCGGGAATTCATGACGGAAGCGATTGGACTCAGTGCGGATTACGCTGAAAAAAGAGTTCGCGCTATTTTCGTTAACAGCTCACCTGTTGACGATATCGACGGTGTGAAAATCAAAGATCAAGATATTATTTCGCTGTCTGGAGCCCTTCCAGGAATATGCGGTATTGCCATGAGTCGGGACACAGTAATCAGTGGTTTTCGAAGCGACATCAGTGCAAGAACATCTGATGCGGTACGCCAAGGAAATGCCATTATTACTGTAAAACTTTTCAATCTCGTTGCCAGTGAATCGGGAGCCTTGTTACTTGAAAAAGGCGTTATTGTCGATTCTGTCGATGTTCTAGAAGCCTTAAAAGAGAATTCTCCATCAGAAATCAATTCGAAAAGCGGATCGATCCTACTGAAAATTTAAACAAGAAACCCCTGCCAATTATTTATCGGCAGGGGTTTCGATGCAAAACAATATAATTTTAAGATTATAGCTGAATCTTTAGCAATCGCAAAAAAGTATCAGCTGAATCCATTATTTATCAAGTAGCTCAAGCATTGCTTTTTTCATTCCAGCAGTGTCAATACCAATATCATGACGCAGTTCCTGCTGTGTCCCATGCTCGATAAATTCATCAGGAATTCCCAGCCGCTTTATTTCATGACCGTCAATAGCATTGTTGTCTACTAACACTTCGATAATAGCTGAGCTGAGTCCTCCAGCCATGGCATTTTCTTCTACGATAAGAATTTTCTTGAACCGAGAAGCAAGTTCCAGAATCTGTGCTTCAGGAAGTGGTTTAACAAAGCGAGCATTAAACACTGCAACAGCTTTTCCTAACTCTTCATCAAGCTCTTCTACAGCTTCAACCGCAGGCCATACTCTGGAGCCGACTGTGATGATCACTCCGTCAAATCCATCGCGCAGAAGTTCTCCTTCTCCGATTTCAAGAATACGGGGATTCTCCTCCAGAATAGCGCCAATGCCTACCCCTCTAGGATACCGCACTGCGGCAGGACCATCAAAATCAATTGCAGTTGCAACCATTCGAGCTAATTCAGCCTCATCTTTGGGAGCCATACAAACAAGATTAGGAATATGACGCAAATAAGAGAGATCAAAAGCACCATGATGCGTTGCACCATCAGCTCCGACCAAGCCACAGCGATCAAGGAAAAAATTGACATTAAGATTCTGCAGACAGACATCATGCACAATCTGATCGTATGATCTCTGAAGAAAGGTTGAATAAATGGCAACAGCAGGCTTGTATCCCATAGTTGCCATTCCGGCAGCAAAGGTTACGGCATGTTGTTCACAGATGCCTACATCCACAAACCTTTCTGGAAATTGCTCGCGAAAATCACTTGTACCGGTACCCTCAGGCATGGCTGCGGTAATTGCGATTATTTTACTATCTTTAGCAGCCAGCTTACATAATGTTTTACCGAAAACAGATGTATATGATGGCAGGCCGCCTTTGAATTTCTTAGCCCGTCCAGTTTCAGGTTCAAAACTGCCTACTCCATGAAAATGGGTCGGATTATCCTCTGCAGGCTTGTATCCCTTACCTTTCTTGGTCAGAACATGTACCAGCACCGGAGAATCTATTTTCTTTACCTGCTCGAAGACATCTACAAGAGCATCTAAGTTGTGCCCGTCAATAGGCCCAAGATAGGTGAAATCGAGAGATTCAAACAACATTCCCGGTGTGAAAAAACTCTTAAAAGAATCTTCACCACGTTTGGCATACATTGCAAGGTCGTCACCAATCTTTGGTATCTGCTTAAGCAGAGATTCAAAATCCTTCTTAAAGCGATTAATTACCGGATGAGACAGTTTGCGGCTGAGATAAGATGACAATGCACCAACATTAGCAGAAATTGACATCTCATTGTCATTAAGGACGACAACCATCTTACGCTTCATACCACCGGCCTGGTTCAAACCTTCGAAAGCCTGCCCTGCAGTCATAGAACCATCGCCGATAACAGCAACACAGTTACGGCCCGCGCCTTCAATATCACTGGCAAAAGCCATGCCCAGAGCGGCAGAAATAGATGTGCTTGAATGACCTACACCAAAATGATCATACGGGTTTTCTGCCATACGTGGAAAACCGCTGATACCGTCTTTCTGACGCAAGGTATGAAATTCTTTGTAACGCCCGGTCAAAATTTTATGCGCGTAGGCCTGATGACCAACATCCCAGACCAGACGATCTGTATTGAAATCAAAACACTTAAAAAGCGCTATAGTCAGCTCAATAACTCCAAGTGAAGGAGCAAGATGCCCTCCGCCCTTGGAGACAGTATGGATAATACACTGTCTGAGCTCCTGAGCCAGCTGAATCTGCTGCTCTTTGGACAACTCTTTTACCAGCGCGGGATTATTTATCTTTTGCAGAAGTGGGTAGTCACCGCATCCGCATGAAGAATCATTTATGTTCATCTTCCCCGAACCTCACAACGGGTTATATTTCTTAAAAAAAATTAAGCATCTCTGCACCCACTCTCAAATTTGATCTGGAATGGACACATCGGCACGAGTTACTTAACAGTGTTAACCAATTAGTATATAAAACTTCATATCGAGCGAAAACAGATCGCTGACTAATAAACTCTGTCTACAATATATTGAGCAAGTTCAGTGAGTAACTCAGCTTCTTCACCAGAATAAGGTCTTAGCAGCTCAACAGCTTCATTAACATATTTCCGTGCCAGAGCCTTACTTTCCTCAAGGCCTATCAGGCTTGGATACGTAGATTTACCAAGCTCTTCATCGCTGCCGACAGGTTTACCTAGGGAAGCTTCATCACCGACGATATCCAAAACATCATCTACAATTTGAAAAGCTACACCGATCAAACGACCATATTCTTCAGCTCTCCTGACATCATCTTCTGTTGCCCCTGCACCTTTAGCCAGAATTGCTCCGGATTTACAAGCAGAAAGAATGAGTGCTCCGGTTTTCATGGAGTGCATAGTCTTGAGTTCGTCAAGGGTAACACCGTCACGTCCAGTATAGCTGATATCAACAGCCTGTCCTCCGACCATTCCGCCGCTTCCCGCAGACTTGGCCATAAGAGCAATAGCCTCAACAACGTCTGCTGCAGGGGCTTTGGCTTCAGCCATAAAGCCGAAAGCTTCTGTAAGCAGACCGTCACCGGCAAGAATTGCGGTAGCTTCGTCAAATTGTTTATGATTTGAAGGCTTACCACGTCTCAAGTCATCGTCATCCATAGCCGGAAGGTCATCATGGATAAGTGAATAAGTATGAATCATCTCTAAACTGGCAGCAAAAGGCATTACTGCTTCTTTGTCAGCGCCGAGCATTTTAGCCCACACCAGAACCAAAACAGGGCGTAACCGTTTTCCACCAGCCATAAGGCTGTATTTCATAGATTCAAGCAAGTCAGCTGGAATCCCACGGTCATTAAGACATTCACTCAAATATTTTTCAACTTCAGCAGCATGCACTGCAAGTTTCTCTTTAACTGTCATCAGCTATATCCTTATTTTCGTCTTTAATCTCAAAATCTTCAACCAGCCCATCACTTACAATCATAACTTCATTGCGGGCGGTCTCCAGTTGTTCAGCGCATTCCTTGGAAAGAATCCGGCCTTCTTTAAATAAGGCAACACCCTCTTCGAGAAGCAAATCTCCACGTTCAAGCGAGGAAACTATTTCTTTCAGCCTTTCAAGCCGTTTTTCAAAACTTATTTCGTCTTTCATATAATATTTAAAGTTGCCGGTCTATTTAATGCCAAGCAGCTGATCGGTTGTCTTATAAAGCACATAAGCAGGATCGACAAGTCTTCCCTGAACACTCACACTCATATGCAGATGGGGGCCAGTAACTCTTCCTGTGGCACCAATTCCACCTATTACCTGCCCTCTATCTACTATTTCGCCTTCCTTAACATCTATTCGTGAAAGATGGAAATACATCGTGACAACCCCGTTACCATGGTCGAGGTAAACACAATTACCTGCGTAATAGTGATCGCCTACGAGTACGACTTTACCGTCAGCCATGGCTTTAACAGCCGTGCCTTTCGAGCCTCTGAAATCAAGGCCGCGATGAGGATTTTTAGGTTTGCCGTTCAAAATCCTCTGTGCACCGTACGGGCTCGATTGTGAACCCTTTGTAGGTCTTTGAAAAGGTAAAAACCATTTACGCTGGTCTGACATGGAGGCCTTGGCTGCCTTAACCTCCTCTCTGTCCCTGGAAATTTTATCATAAACTTCCTGCGGCGGCGTGACCATATTCTCAGGCAAAGTGAGTCTCTGGATCTTATATTTTTTCTTAGCAACTTTAATAGTACGTCCAAGACTTCGATTTTTCCCATCAGAAACATATTTAATAACAAGTCTATCTTTACCAGTCTTATCAAAAAGGACATCTGTTCCAAACATTGCTAGTGCAACATAACGCTCTTTCCACTCACGAATCTCAGGTTTTACAGTCTTGCCCTTCCACTCAACGCTTACGGACTCTAATGGCTTGTCAGAAGTTAACCGAACCAGAAAGGCCTCTCCTAATCCAACCTTTTTGGGGTAGGCCAGATTTACAGATCCAAACGCACTGGAAACAAAAAAAAGAAACAAAAAAAATGTAAAAAAAACAACTTTTATCTTATTATACTTCATTGGGACCCAAACTCCGCAATATTATTTAGTAACAATCTTAGCCCTGACTTCACCAGACTTTACTCGAACCCTGATAGCATCACCATCCAAAACCTCATCAGGGCTGCGCAAAAATGTTCCATTCTTTTCAACTGTAACAAGTGAATACCCTCTTTCAAGAGGGCTTTCAGGGTCCAGCATTCTCAGTGAATTAGCAGTATTTTCAAATTCAGCACTTATAACATGCAAAAAAGTTGAACATGCACGACCCAATCTGTCAGAAAGAAAAACAACATCCTGTTCCATGCGAGAAATTTTATCTTTGCCAAAAGAAACCGAAAGCCTTCGTGAAAAATTATCTACTTCCATATTTTTCTTTGAAAAAAAGCTATAAACAGTGCGCTCAAGACGCTGTTCCTCTTCTTCAAAAGATGCAAGCAATCGCTCAATACGTTGGGCAGGCGACAGCCATTTCAGCCCCTTACGCAATGTTTCAAATTGAGAGCTGCTTATATCAAGAAAATTTTCATAGCTTCGAACAAGCCCGTTATCAAGTTCATCCACAGCCTGTATTAATGTCTCGCGCCTAGGCCAAAGCTCTTGAGCGGCATGACTCGGTGTCGCAACCCGTTTATCGGAAACATAATCAGCGATAGAAAAATCAACTTCATGGCCGACGCCACAAACAACTGGAACAGTACTCCGAAAAATAGCATCTGCAACAGGCTCAGTATTAAAAGCCCATAAATCCTCAAGAGATCCGCCACCGCGTACAAGAACAACAACTTCAGCCCAGCCATCTTCGCCAACCAGATCCAGAGCATCAGCGATCTGTCCCGGGGCGAGATCTCCCTGTACCAGAGTAGGATAAATCCTGATTTGTGTCCCTGTTCCACGTCCTTCAGCTATCTTCAAAAAATCACGAACAGCAGCCCCGGTTGGAGCGGTTACTACAGCCACCCTTTTCGGCGAAGCTGGTATTTCCATTTTTCTATCTTCAGAAAAATAGCCCTTTTCTGAAAGTTTGCGTTTCATACTCTCAAAAGCAAGCTTTAAATCACCAACGCCCTGCTCCTGAATAAGTTCTGCAACAAGTTGATACACCCCACGGGGAGGATAAACATTCATATGCCCTGCACATAGAATTTCCATTCCGTCTTCAAGTTCCAGCTTACCGCCTGTTTCAACCTCACCAGTCAACGGATTAATGCTCTCACCGTCTCCAGCGTTTCTCTGATTACCTTTGAACCAGACCACCGATAAACCGGCATCACCATCAGTGAGTGTAAAGTATATATGACCGGACGCAGGACGTGACAAATTAGTAACCTGTCCCTTGACCCATATGAAAGGGAATTCAGATTCCAGCACATCTTTTACAGCGCGGGTTATGTCAGTGACTGAAAATATTCTCATATAGAGAGGCCTCCAACGGCTCTCCTAGGGCAAAAGGGGGAAACTAATGAAAAAGTTTCCCCCTCCGACTATACATTCAAAACTTTTATCGGGCGTACGCTTTGAAAGCGAATAAATATTCTATTTAGCCTCAAGTCCCCATGAATGCCAGATATCGGCACGCCATGAGTTGAACGCTTCAATAAAATTATCAAGAGGAAGTTCTATCTTCTCTCCTGTTTTACGATTTTTGGCTTCAGCAATTCCGTTCTTAAGCCCTTTGCCGCCAATCACAAGCTGCATTGGGTAACCGATAAGGTCGGCATCAGCAAACTTTACACCAGGACGCTCTTTACGATCATCATAAGCAGCATCAATACCCATTTCCATGAGCTGATTATAGAGTTCCTCGGCTTTTTCATTAACAGCTTCGTCTTTACCGCCAAGAGAAATTACACATATTTCAAAAGGGGCTATTGTCGGAGGAAAGATTGCTCCGTTCTCGTCGTTATTCTGCTCAATGGCAGATGCGACAACACGGGACACACCTATTCCATAACAGCCCATGACCATTGGCTGCGCCTTACCATTCTCATCAAGAAAAGTTGCTTCCATCACTTTGGAGTACTTTTCGCCGAGTTTGAAAACATGACCGACTTCGATACCTTTGGTAAATTCAATTTTTGCACCGCATTCAGGACAAGAATCAGATTCTGTTATGACGCGCAGATCAGCAAATTTTTCTATTTTGCAATCACGTCCGAGTGACAGATGTCTGATATGAGTATCACCTTTGTTCGCTCCTGCAACCCAGTCTGTAGAAGAGCAAAGTTCATGATCAGCAAAAATGCGTTCTACCTTGAGCCCTACAGGTCCGGCAAATCCGACAGGAGCTCCTGTCCACTCTCTAACCTGTTCTTCGCTTGCCATTTCAACTTCATTTCCACCCACTAGATTACGGAGCTTTACATCATTCAGCTCACGATCCCCGCGTACCAGAGCGGCTACAGGCTCTCCATCTACGGTAAAAAGTAAAGTTTTAACCAGCTTGTCGGCAGAGATACCCATAAATTCGCAAACTTCTTCAACAGTATGTTTGCCTGGAGTAGAAATTTCTTCAATAGCTGCACATTCGGCATTAGTCATATTTTCGCCGTTTGGAGCTGCTACTTTTGCTTTTTCAAGGTTGGCTGCGTAGCCACATTTTTCGTCGCGGCAGACTGCAATAGTGTCTTCTCCGGTCTCGGCAAGCACGTGAAACTCGTGAGAAAAGTCACCGCCGATAGCACCGGAATCAGCCTGTACAGGACGAAAGTTGAGGCCGATACGTGAGAAAGCTTTTTTATAAGCTTCAAACATATTGCGGTAGGATTCTTCTGCGCCGGATTCATCTTTGTCAAAAGAATAGGCATCTTTCATTACAAATTCACGGCCACGCATAAGCCCGAAACGGGGGCGTATTTCGTCACGGAATTTAGTCTGAATCTGATAAAGGCTGAGTGGCAACTGCTTATAGGATTTAACTTCACCACGCACGAGATCGGTAATGACTTCCTCATGTGTAGGTCCGAGGCAGTAGTCGCGCCCATGACGATCTTTAATGCGTAATAATTCTTTGCCGTAATAATCCCAGCGCCCGGTTTCCTGCCAGAGATCACCGGGCTGAACCATAGGCATAAGCACTTCAAGAGCTCCGGCGCGATTCATTTCCTCACGCACAATAGCTCCTACTTTGTTCAAGGACTTAAGACCGAGAGGCAGGTAGGTATAAAGACCGCTGGTCAATTTGCGGATCATCCCTGCACGCATCAGTAATTTATGTGAAACAACTTCCGCATCGGAAGGATCTTCTTTTAAAGTCGGTATATAGTAACGGCTCAAACGCATTTATTTCCCTCTCTTTTCTTCCAAAAATATTTCGATTTCTTTCATAAATTCGGGCAGCAGATTATCTTCACCCTTAACCTTGCGGATAACTTCACCCTTACGGAAAATGATCCCAAGACCACGCCCTCCGGCAATACCGATATCAGCTTCTTTAGCTTCGCCGGGACCGTTAACTACGCATCCCATAACTGCCACCGTAAAAACATCCTTAACTCCGCGGAGGTTGTCTTCAACCTTTTGAGCCAGATCAATAAGATCAATTTCAGTACGTCCGCAAGTAGGGCAGGAAACAATCTCTGGACCTCGTTCACGCAGTCCTAGTGAGCGCAGAATTTCCCATGCTACACCGACTTCAGCAACAGGATCATGAGTCAGGGATACACGCATGGTATCTCCGAGGCCTTCCCAAAAAAGAATACCAAGGCCGACAGCGGACTTAACTGCACCGCGCACAAGTGTTCCAGCTTCGGTTATGCCCACATGTTGCGGATAGTCAACTTTTTCAGACAGAAGCTTATATGCAGCGATGGTATTCAGAACAGAGGAAGATTTGAGAGATATTTTGGTATCGTAAAACCCTCTCTTTTCCAGCAGTGCAACGTGTTCCAGTGCACTTTCAACCATTGCTTCAGGAGTAGGGCCGCCGTATTTGGCAAGCAGAGCTTTATCAAGAGACCCGCCGTTTACACCTATACGGATGGGAACTTTGCGTTCCTTGGCAGCGGCAACAACAGAATCAACTTTGTCTTCACCACCTATATTTCCCGGATTAATACGCAGAGCATCAATTCCGGCTTCCATTGCGGACAGCGCAAGACGGTAATCAAAATGAATATCTGCCACCAGCGGAACGGGAGATCCTTTACGAATCTGCGGCAGAGCTTTAGCAGCCGCTTCATCCGGTACGGCAACACGTACAATTTCACATCCAGCTTCAGCTAAAGCATCAATCTGGGCTCTGGTAGAAATAGCATCACGAGTATCGGTATTACACATGGATTGAACCCTGATAGGGTTATTTCCGCCTATGCCGACATCGCCAATGAACAGTTCACGGGTCTTTTTTCTATTGATCATTTTTCACCTGATTTATTCAGTTTTGCACCTTATTATCAATAACGTGCGCAGCAGCATAATATATATCTCTCTCATAGCCAACCTCAGGGCGGCACATAAAATTTTATACACAAAAAAGTCCCGATCCAAAAATGGAAGCGGGACTTTTAAAAGCTGGTTTTAGATATTAAATTATTTAGATGCCATTTTCAGATATGATTTAAGGTATTCTAGTTCCTTGTTACCGGGAGCAATTGAAATAGCCTTATCAAGAACTGTTTTTGCTTTTTCAACTTGATTTTGACTTACAAGAAAACGGACATACGCTTTATAAAGTTCAATACTATTAGGAACTAAAGAAATTCCTCTTTCAAGAGATCTTCCTGCAAGCTCAGTCTTTTTCAACCCTAATTGAACATAAGCAACGTAAAGAAAAGGCTCAGCCTCACCTGCCGGGGTTCCAACTTTAAAAGCAGCATCAAGCAAATCTTCAGCGGTAGCGTAATCTCCTGAAGCAAAAGCCTTCTTCGCAGCTCTCATAAAAGTTAGATATTTGGATTCATCAGCACTTGTATTACTCTTAGCTTGTGCTTTTGGTTTATTTCCAAACTGTTGAGTGTTCTTTTCAGGTAATGATTTAGTTTCCGCCAGCGCCTTTTGAAGATCCTGCTGATAAAGAACTTCTGCTTTATGCACAGTCTCAACGTTAAGTGGAACACTAGAATAAATAGCTAAAAATAATTCAGGATCAAGATAGTTATTAATTTTAAGTTTATTGGCCGCAATAAAATCATCAAGAGCTTTCTTTGTTGCATCATTAAATTGCCCTGTAGGGCGAACATCAAAATAACCATGATACATCAGATAATATTGAAGGCATTCTATCCGTTTTGCCTTATTGGACAGAACATACCCTTTTCTCTTTTGATTCAGTACATATTTATCAGCCTTACCACCGTCAACACATTTCCAATAAGGAAGTTTTAAATAACGTCCCAAGAGTTCAAGAACGGAACAATCGATCAGAAGACGTAATGCTGCGTGCCTGCCCTGCAACTCACTTGCAGTGCCCCCTCCACCAAAACCTGTTCCAAAAATAGCAAATCCTAGATCGTATTTGGACATCCCCTTATAAACTTTGATTGTGTTAGTAGCCTGCATTTTGGGAACAAAAAGCTGACTTTTAAAATCAATAAGGTTCATATCTATAGTAATGCGTGACATTGTTTGGGTTTCTACAGCATTAGCTTCAATATCAGCTGAAAAAACACCCGTTCCTACTGAAGCACTCCCTCCAATATCTCCACCAGTGCCTTTCAAACCACGATCAAATTCAGTTAATCCCCCATCAATAATAACTTCTGGGAGCCTAAGTGTTACAGCATTACCATAAATATTTTTGGTATTAATAGTATAGTCATAATCGCCAACGGCATAGCGAACATTTGGACCTATACGGTTGACAGCACTTTTTACCATATCAGTCATTTCTTCAGGAATTTCTCCCTGAGACATTGCATTTACGCCTGTTTTATCGATAAATGGCTTTGCTGAGACGTACAGTGTCTTCCTCTTTTTTGGATCTAAGCTATAGTAATAAACATTTATCATCTCACCGAATTTCTCCAAAGCAGTGGAGTACTCGGTATTCTTCTCTGCCGGCTTTTCCTGTGGAAGGTCTAAAGTTGGAGCTGGTGGTGTTATGCAACCAGAAAGAGCAGAAATTAATATGACTAATACACAAAAAGTAAATCTAGACTTCATAATAAGTAAGTTCCGTTGACTTAAAACATTATTTTCCTATCGAGGTCACATCACCTTTGATATCATTAATGATAATAATATCTCCATGGTTATCCCCTTCAACCACAACTCCGCCAACTGGGCCTGAAGAATTATTTTCTATAACTGACGAGGTTGCTTTACCGGCTCCTTTCTTAGCAAGATGAGCTTGTAACTTAGCTCGGTTTACAGCAGTGACTTTACGCCTGTTATAAGACTTTTGTTCAATATCACTATACATGCCTTTGTTATATTCAGCAAAATTATTTTCAAATGCTAACGCATCATGCGTAAAAAACGAAAAAAACAATAATGCACATCCTAAAAAAGAATAAATTTTTTTGTCCAATCGCCAAGTTATAGCAAACATAACTTACTCCGCAAGAAACGGGGCTTACATAAAAGCAAGCCCCGAATTTATTGCCTATTTTCCGTCTATATTAAGACCACCAACATTCAAATCAGTCCCAACGTTAGTGTATGTACCTTTATTTTTAGATTTAACCATTATAGTTGCGCTTTTACCAACATTAGCATTCTTGATATTAACACCACCGACGTTGGTTCTAGTATTTTTAACATTACCAATCTGTCCACCAGCCATGCCACCGGCCAATTTTACAGATCCTCCTGCTACAGATGTTACAGTAGCTTCATTTTCACTTGCAATTGTAATGTCACCGTCCATCTGCATAGGACCAGCAAAACAGATTCCTGCGATAAGAGTTACGGACGCGGCCAAAACGATAATTCTCAATGTCTTCATCTAACACTCCTATTAAATTTAAAATTAACTACACTAACCATCTATTCATATTTTCTTCCAATTTGGACACCACCAACATTGATTTTTTTTCCAATGTTTGTAACACCTCCACTATTGTTATTAATAACCGTAATTTTATCACTTCTCTTTACATGTGAATTATGAATATTTACTCCACCAAAATTAGTACTCGCATCCTTAACATTACCATCTGATACCTTCATAGCTCCCCACAAAACGTATGCCTCTTTACCCCCAACAGAGGTTACATCTCCCGTATTTTTGCCTGCAACGGTAATATCTCCATCAACCTGCATAGGTCCGGCAATACAATATTGAGCCATCAAAATGAAACTCACCAAAAGAAATATTATCTTCCTCATGCCCTTCCCCTCGAACTTAATTTTACTAGACATAAATTGATTTTGATTAGCTATAAAATGTACAGCATTAGTTTCTACAGCACAGTAATCTTAATATCATATTTATAACTTATTTTTTCTAAGTTCAATTTTGGCCCATGTCAATATGATATCAAGCTTTACGGAGATAGTCTGGTGAATTCATTCTGTCACTTAACTGCAAACTATTACCATCTTAAATTACTAGCGAGGGTTTTCTTAACATTATCCACCCCTCACTCTTATACTCAAACTAAATTAAGTAATATTTAGTACACTTACGTTTATTTAACCCAATTAATTTTTTTGCATTTTGCAAAGTGATTCTCGTGAAGAAACGCTCCGGGTTTCTTATCAAAAAGGCGGGGATGATAGCTGGTTAATTTATTGGACTCAGGAACGAAAGAGCAAAATTCCTGTGCATCTTTGCCCCACAGAAACCATAAGGCATTATTCTTTGCAGAAATAAATTTCAACAGATCCGTTGAGAAATCACGCCAGATATCTGTATGACTGCCGGAATTCATAATCCTGCAGGTAAGCGCTGCGTTTAGAAACAATACGCCTTGCTGCTCAAGATCATCAAAAAACTTATTAGGGGGAAGGATAGGAAAGTGACCTGAATTAATATCATCACGAATTTTTGCAATGCCAACGGTTTCTTCAGCCTGAAGATAGTTTTTATGCAACAATTTCAAAATATTTACTAACGAAGCATTGCGTTTAAGGTCGGACCATTTATCAATATTGCCTACCTCGAATGATCTTCCTGTAGCAACTCCGGGTTGTGGATAGGGGTCCTGCCCCAATATGATTACTTCTATTTTCTTTAAATCAACTTCACAAAATCTCAGCACACGCTCAGCTGAAGGAGTAAAATCATGACCTATTGATTTTCCTATACTCTCCAGTTCATCAAGTTTCTGAATTGAAAAAAAATCTGCCCATGATTCATGCATTTTGTATGTTGAGTCGCAAAATTTAACTTTCATTATAGTAAGACCTTAAATTAATTCTATTTAAAAATAACCTAGAGAGGTTAAGAGTTTCAAATTCTTTTCTTTTTCAGCACTGCGTCCTTCACGCTCATTTCCACCACCTGCAAGCATAGTACATGGTTTGCATCCAAGCGAGCGGTATCCTATATTATATAATTCACAATGCGGAATTTGATGCATTGTAATGAATGACCAGATATCCATTTCAGTCCATTCAAGTATAGGATTAAAAAGGGTGTGATCAGGATCGGTGCGGACTTCAATATAATTACGATTTGCTCTACTAGGATGTTCATCGCGTCTAATACCTGTTATGAGCAGATCTATTTCAAATTTTTCAATTGCACGTTGCAAAGGTTGTATCTTTAAGTCAGAGCAGCATTTAACAGGATCTACAGCTACCGGATAATCTGCTATATCGAGCTCGGGCCTGATAATTTTGACTTCAACACCCCACTCATGTGCAAGTCTGTCACGGAAAGACATTACTTCGGGAAATTTAACCCCTGTATCGATCGAAACAGCAAAAGGAGTATCAATCTCCCTGGATTTCAAAACTTCGCGCCACAAAGCCAGCACGACAGTGGAGTCTTTACCTCCTGTCCAGGCTACCGCGATGTGCGATGGATCATACATTTCAAGCAAACCTGACATCAGACCTGCTGTATGAGTAACCTTTGCATCAAGTGGTGAAGTTACGCTAATTTCGGACAAATTATTCTCCTTAAAAATATTTGATTATGTTTTTGCCTGAAACATACATTTTTGCAAGCTGTGCATATGAAATTAATATGATATAATATCTTGAATATTCACTAGACTTGGACATTAATTATATTAATATTTTTCTCTTGCATTTCATAACTTCAGACTATATGCCCTACCTCGCTATTAATAGGAGTTCGTTGGCATTACTTAACTGCTGCTATATCATTTTATCTGCAAAATACTTAATTGTGCTGTCAATTAGAGCGTTAAAAGATTAAAGGAACTACTGATGGAACATCCCGTAAACAGTTACGGCAGAACAGTAATAGGCTGGCGTGAATGGGCTTTTTTTCCAGAGCTGAATATTCCAGCTATAAAATTTAAGACAGACACTGGTGCACGGACTTCCTGCCTTCACTCTTTCGAACATAAGTTGTTCAAGAGAAATGGTGAACAATGGATAAAGTTTGGAATTCATCCGGCACCTAAACGTACAGATATTGCGATTTTCTGTGAAGCCCCGGTTATTGATATTCGTAGTATTACCAACTCAGGAGGGACTTCTGAAGAACGTCCGGTAATATGCACTCCTATAAACCTCGGAAACATGACATGGAACATAGAGCTGACTCTAACAGACCGTGACTCTATGAAATTCCGTATGCTTTTAGGACGAAAAGCCATGGAGAACAGGCTTATCGTTGATCCTTCGAAATCATATATTCTTGGTAAAAAACTTGCTACTATATATGATAATTGATTTTTTAGACTGGAGACTAACATGAAAATAGGTATTCTTTCACGCAATAAAGAACTGTACTCTACCAAATCACTGGTAGAATCCTGCATTAAACGGGGACATGATGTCAGCGTTATAAACCCGCTGAAATGTTATATGAATATAACGTCTCATAATCCTAGTATACTTTACAAAGGTAAAAAACTTGAAGGTTTTGATGCTATCATTCCACGTATTGGAGCTTCTGTAACTTTTTATGGCTGTTCCGTTGTAAGACAGTTTGAGATGATGGGAGTTTATTGCGTCAATGAATCAGTTGCAATCAGCCGCTCACGCGACAAACTGCGTAGTCTCCAACTATTGGCCAGAAAAGGGATCGGGCTTCCGGTCACGGCTTTTGCCCACTCCACTCAATATACTGAAGATCTTATTGATACAGTAGGAGGAGCTCCTCTTGTAATCAAACTTCTGGAAGGTACACAGGGTAAAGGTGTTGTTCTTGCAGAAACAAGAGGCACAGCTGCCAGTATTATTGAGGCATTCAAAGGCCTTGAAGCCAATATACTTGTACAAGAGTTTATTTCCGAGGCATCAGGCTCTGACATAAGATGTCTTGTAATCGGTGATAAAGTTATAGCTTCCATGAAAAGGCAGGGACGTGAAGGAGATTTCCGTTCTAATCTTCATCAAGGAGGGCATGCAAGCCAAGTCCGTATTACTCCTGAAGAAAGATCTACCGCTATGCGTAGCGCCAAAATCATGGGATTAGGATTTTGCGGAGTAGATATTCTCCGGTCAAATCATGGTCCTGTTGTTATGGAAGTAAATTCATCACCTGGTCTTGAAGGGATTGAAAAAACAACTGGAACTGATGTTGCTGGAAAACTTATTGAATTTATTGAAAAAAATGCTAAACCGGGTAAGACAAAAACCAAAGGTAAAGGCTGATTAAAATCAGTAGCATAAAATTTATGACAATAAATCCATAAGATGAAAATATAGATGGATTATAATACGATTCGTATCTCATATAAGAAAAGCCCCCGCATCCATTAACAGGAAACGGGGGCATACTTTATAAAGGACTCAAGCTATAATCTTTGACTAGTCATTAGAATAATCAAGTTCAGACAACTGCTTGAGAAGTTTGTAACGCTGCTTGCAGTCTTTTTCAATTCCTGCACGCATAGTTTTGGATGCTTCAGGCATCATACGTTCAAGCATAGCGTAACGGTTTTCGCCGGACAGGAATTCCTGCAAAGTTCCATCAGGTTCTTTATATTCAACAACGAGTGGATTCTCGCCATTTTCCTGGCGACGTGGGTCAAATCTGTAAAGCGGCCAGTAGCCGGACTCAACAGCAAGTTTACCTTCGAGCTGAGTTTTCCCCATACCCTTCCTGATACCCTGATTGATACAAGGTGCGTAAGCAATAATCAAAGAAGGTCCAGGGTAGCTTTCAGCTTCGAGAAATGCTTTCATGACCTGATTTTTGTTGGCTCCCATGGAAACGGAAGCAACATAAACGTAGCCGTAACTCATCATCATACGTCCAAGATCTTTCTTGGCAGTATGCTTACCTGCTGCTGCAAATTTTGCAACAGATCCAAGAGGAGTTGCTTTAGAAGCCTGTCCACCTGTGTTGGAATACACTTCAGTATCCATCACCAGTACGTTGATATCCTTACCTGAAGCAAGAACATGATCCAGTCCACCAAAACCGATGTCGTATGCCCATCCATCACCACCGAAGCACCATACAGACTTCTTGGTAAAGAGGTCTTCCTGCTCTTCAATCTCAAGGAGAAGCTCGTAAGTATCAGCCTCAACAGCAAGAATCTCACGCAGCTTATCGCCGCATTCACGAGATTTTTCAGCATCGTCTTTATTTTCGATCCAGCCTTTAAGAGCCTCAGCCAGTTCTGAGCTGATATCCAGATCAAGAGCCTGCTCCATGAGCATTTTCAAACGATCACGGCGGTTGGAAATAGCCATTTCCATACCGAATCCATATTCAGCAGCATCTTCGAATAGTGAGTTACCCCATGCTGGTCCATGACCCTCAAGGTTTTCACAGTAAGGAGTTGATGGTGCTGATGCTCCCCAGATTGAAGAACAACCAGTTGCGTTAGCAATGATCATGCGTTCACCGAAAAGCTGAGTCAGAACTTTAGCGTAAGGAGTTTCTCCGCAACCTGCACAGGCACCGGAAAATTCCATGAGAGACTGCTGGAACTGACTGCCTTTGACAGTAGTTCTAGGCATGATCTGGTCTTTAAATGATACGATTTCAGAGAAATCATAGTTGGGAACCTGAGCATCAGTCTGAGATGCGATAGGCTTCATAATGAGAGCCTTTTCTTTTGCAGGACAAATATCTGCGCAGTTTCCGCACCCCTGACAGTCAAGTGCGTTCACCTGCATACGATAATGCAGACCATCAAGACCTTTACCCTTAGCTTCAACAGTTTCAAAGCTTTCAGGTGCAATTTTGAGTTCTTCATCATCAGCAAGAACACCACGAAGAGCACTGTGCGGGCAGACAAAAGAACACTGGTTACACTGAATACAGTTATCTTTAATCCATTCAGGAACCAGAATTGCTACGCCGCGCTTTTCAAAACGGGATGTTCCCATGGGGAAACGTCCGTCAGGAGAAAATGAACTAACGGGTAATTCATCACCTTTCTGAGCCAGAATAGGCTTAACAACATCAGTGATGAATTCAGGTTCCATACCACCTTCGACAACGTCTTCTTCAGCAGTTGCCCAGGATTCAGGATATTTTATTTCAATAAGATTTGCTTCGGCCTGATCAACAGCAGCGTTGTTCATGTTGACGATCTTATCGCCCTTTTTGCCATAAGCATTTTTGATGGATTCTTTAAGGTAGGCAACAGCATCTTCAAAAGGAATAACGTTTGCCAGTTTGAAGAATGCAGTCTGCATAACCATGTTGATGCGGCCACCGAGACCAACTTCACCTGCAATTTTAACAGCATCAATAACATAGAACTTAAGGTTGTTCTGTGCAATTTTGCGACGCAGCTTTGCAGGAAGTTCAGCTTCCAGTTCATCCTGTCCCATGCTGGTATTAAGCAGGAAGGTTCCACCTTCGCGAATACCGTCCAGCAGATCGTAAAGCTTTACGTAACTGGGATTATGACAAGCGATGAAATCGGCAATTTCAACTAGATATGTGGATTTAATCGGGCTGTGACCGAAACGCAGATGGGATACGGTGATACCGCCGGATTTCTTGGAATCGTAGGCAAAGTACCCCTGAGCGTACATGTCGGTTTTATCGCCGATAATTTTAATAGCCTGTTTGTTTGCACCGACAGTACCGTCAGAACCGAGTCCCCAGAATTTACACTGAACAGTACCTTCAGGAGTGGTATCGAGTTTCTCGCCGATCTCAATAGAAAGACGAGTAACGTCGTCGTTGATACCGATGGTATAGTGATGTCTTGGAGACAGGGACTTCATGTTGTCGTAAACAGCTTTGACCATTGAAGGAGTGAACTCCTTAGAACCTAGGCCATAACGTCCGGCATAAACAGGAAGATCAATGTCCATTTCTTTCAAAGCAGTGCAAACATCAAGATACAAAGGATCACCGATAGCTCCGCCTTCTTTGGTCCGGTCAAGGACAGTAATTTTCTTGGCTGAACCAGGAATAGCGCGACCCAGATGTTCAATTGAGAAAGGACGATACAGTCTGACTTTCACCAGACCTACTTTTTCGCCGTCTGCAACTAGTTTTTCAATTGTTTCTTCGATGGCTTCACAACCGGAGCCCATTGCAACAATGATATTTTCAGCTTCAGGATGTCCTACGTAATCAAAAAGATTGTATTCACGACCGGTAAGATCGGCAACAGTCTTCATCGCATCTTCCACATAGCCGGGAACAGCATCACGATAAGGGTTGATTGCTTCAGTTGCCTGAAAATAAATATCAGGATTCTGAGCGGTACCTCTGGTATGAGGATGCTCAGGATTAAGGGCGCGATCACGAAAATCTCTGATTTTATCCCAGTTCAGAGCTGCGGCCATATCTTTATAATCAATCAGTTCAATCTTCTGAATTTCATGAGAAGTTCTGAAACCATCAAAAAAATGAACGAATGGAATGCTGGACTCGATTGTTGCAAGATGTGAAACAAGTGCAAGATCAAGAGCTTCCTGAACAGAGTTGGAAGCAAGCATTGCAAATCCGGTCTGACGACAGGCCATTACGTCCTGATGGTCACCAAAAATGGAAAGAGCCTGACCAGCTACTGCGCGAGCAGAAACATGGAAGACTGTTGGCAACAGCTCACCTGCTATTTTGTACATATTAGGGATCATCAACAGAAGTCCCTGAGAAGCTGTGAAGGTACATGAAAGGTTACCTGCAGCGAGTGCGCCGTGAAGAGCACCTGCAGCCCCGGCTTCTGACTGCAATTCGCGAACTTCCATGGTGGTATCGAAAATATTTTTCAATCCCTGCACAGCCCATTCATCGGCAAGCTCTGCCATGGGGGATGAAGGGGTGATAGGATAGATGGCAGCAGTTTCGCACATAGCATAGGCTACATAGGAAGCAGCTTGGTTGCCATCCATAGTTTTCATTTTTTTGGCCATTATAAATCTCCGTGTCTTTTATGGTTTGGAAGGCGTGCAGGGCACAATGTAGCATAGGTCAATACACATTGCCTACCCGTATTTGACCGCTTCATGACCGATATGTGTAAAAAAATTGATCAACCATTCAAGTTACCTGAAACACTTATACTTTTAACGCAGTATTCTGTATTTCAGAGGCCGGAAAAAGGTCTTGAAAGCGCATTCAATAACAAAAATAAATATATTAAAAAATATCACATCCTATGAACTTTTCTTCGATTGCCCTTTATCAGCAATCGCCTGAATAGCTGTTATTGCGACAGTATTAACTATATCGCGCACCGTACAACCTCGGCTGAGATCATTCACAGGTTTATTGAGTCCCTGTAAAACAGGCCCTATTGCGACAGACTCCGGTTGAGATCGCTGCACGGCCTTGTAAGTATTATTACCTGTATTAAGATCAGGAAAAATAAGGACTGTAGCCTGTCCCGCAACTTTACTTTCCGGCATAAGGTCAGCTGCAACATCAGGATCAACAGCAGCGTCAAACTGAAGAGGGCCTTCTACAGCCAGATCAGGAGCCATCGTTCTTATAAGTCTTGTTGCCTCTTTGACCTTATCCACAGACTGCCCGCTGCCGGACTCACCGGTTGAATAAGACAGCATAGCCACTTTTGGATCAATTCCGAAAATAGAAGCAGTATGAGCTGAACTGATCGCGATGGCTGCAAGCTGTTCTGCATTAGGATTAGGATTAACAGCACAATCACCGTATGCCATAACCTTATCATCCTGACACATAAGAAAAACACTGGATACAATAGAAACACCGGGCTTAGTTTTAATAAACTCGAATGCAGGCCGTATCGTTTGTGCCGTAGTTGTTATTGAACCTGAAACCATGCCGTCAGCCATTCCGGTGTAAACCATCATAGTCCCGAAATAGGTTGGGTCGGTCATACGGTCACGGGCATCGTCCTTCATTATACATTTATGCTTTCGTAGTTCATAATATTCATTAACAAAACCATCAAAAAGATCTGATTTGACTGGATCAACTACATTAATTCCGTCTAAATCTATATCAATATTAGAGGCGACCCGGCGAACTACCTCTTCATTACCAAGCAGAGTAATTTTTACAACATCACGACGGCGTAAAATATCAGCTGCACGTAAAATACGTTCTTCGCCCCCCTCGGGTAGAACAATATGCTGTTTACACTCACGAGCCTTATGAAGCAGAGTATGTTCGAACATAAAAGGGGTGATACGTGTAGATATGGTTGAAACAAGTTTCTGCTGCAATTCATGTGAATCAACACATGTTTCAAATAACCCCATTGCCGAGAGTACCTTGACCTGATTTTCAGGATCAATGGTACCATGCAGACCACGAAGAATCTGGGCTGTTTTGTGTGTATGATCAGGTGCAACCAGAATAGGCAGCGGAACCCCCTTCCACCCCTCAATCAAGTGATGAATAGTCATTGCAGGGCGGATACCGCCAGTCAACAGCACACCGGCAATATTCGGATATGCATCGGATAGCCGTGATGCAAGCCCTGCCAGGATAATATCAGACCTGTCTCCGGGGGTAATGATCAGACTTCCTTCATTAACATACTTAAGAAAGTTCTCAATCTGCATAGCTGCAACAACATAATTATCAATAGGGGTATCCAATCTGTCCCGACCGTAAAGCACAGTACAGTCCAGCCATTTGACGACATCTTTCATTGTCGGGTTGCCAAGTCTTTTGTCATCCGGAAGAATATAAACAAGAGGCTTACTTTCGCCTTTAAAGCCAGATTTGATTCTGTCTTTCAAGTCAGCATCAAACTTTCTTGAAGCCCTATTAACCATTACAGAAATTACATCCAGACCTTTTTCCTCAAAAATATCAACTGTACGGATAGCTAGATCACAAACTTCATCTTCATCACTGTTCATTGCATTAAGTACAGCTAAAACAGGACAACCTAAATTCCCTACGACATCAAGATTCATATCAAATTCAAGAGCAGCTTCACCGCCAAGATAGTCAGTACCCTCGCATAGGATAAAATCATATTTCTCTTCCAGTTTTTTAAACTTCTCAAGAATATTTTCCATAAGCAGAGAATGCTTACCGTCATTTAGCATACGAGTAGCCTGACTCTGAGTATAGGCATAAGTCGTAGCATAGTCCTGTGAGAGATTGAAATGACGAAGGATCAGATCTATGTCATGGTCTCTCCCACGTAAGTTATCATGAATAATAGGCCTGAAAATAGCTACCTTACGCAAATGAGTAAGCAGTAACTGCATAACCCCTAAAACAATCGCTGATTTACCACTGCGAGCCTCTGTGGCTGCTATGTACAAACTTTTCGACATTATCTCTCCTGATTAAATAGAATGCTTGGCAATAATTAATAACAGAAGTTCTCTCAATAATCACGACTCTAAGGTTATCATTTCTATTTTTATATTTTCGGAATCAGCATGATGATTTTGTATTATAGTACCTATTCGCAAAGACATATTTTTAGATCTAAATACCATTAGATTCATTTGTATATTTCAAAAAAATGATTTGGAGAATACTATAGAAACTCGACCTTAAAATGGTTGGATATTTTTAAGAAGAATTCCCGGAAAGAATACACAGGAGGTGCTGATGAGGTCCGCCAAGCTGCTGAAGTTGCAGTATCACAACCCGTTTAACAAGAAGCTGACAGATAAGTGTATTTCCCGGAAATTCTCCTTTGGCCTTCCACTTATGCTGAAGACTATCCACTTTGTTGCGGGAGAGGATTAAGTCTATATTATAACAAAAAGAGAAAGCCATTTTCTCCTGACCAGTCAAATCCTGATTTCAATGCAATCATAACAAACTAATAATCTCTTAAGTTTGCTAATTCACCCTGCATGACTGATCTGGACAAATTTAAATCCGTTTTCTAGGCGCACGTATAGAACCCATGGCTATTGAGCCGCAGAGTAAAATAGAAAAACTGTTGAAAATTTAGAAACAGATCCGGGCGAGACAACCCCGCCCGGATACAGGGGAGGTATTACTTGGGCATTACAGCCCAGTCAGGAAGCACAGTAAGATTTATGCCCCAAAGAAGCGGAAGAGCATAAACAACGGATAAAGTAATCAGGACCGCACCGAAAAGATTCAGCCAGAATCCTGCTGCAGCCATCTGTTTAATCGACACACATCCACTACCGAAAACAACTGCGTTAGGCGGAGTTGCAACAGGAAGCATGAATGCAAAGGATGCTGCGACACATGCACCGACAATTGTTGCCAGCGGGTTGACCCCCATAGCGATTGCGGCACTGCCCATAATAGGAACAAGTAGAGTTGCTGTTGCGGTGTTAGAAGTGATTTCCGTAAGGAAAATTGTGATAACAACAACCACACCAACGAACATCAGAAGCGTCATACCATCAAGCATTGTCAATCTGGAAGCAATGTAGCTGGCCAGACCTGTTTTTGAAAAACCATTAGCTATTGCCAGACCACCACCGAAGAGCAGAATTACATCCCAGGGAATTTTTACTGCTGTCTTCCAGTCAAGAAGAAATTCACCCTTCTTGAAATTGGTCGGGATAGCAAAAAGAACTAAAGAACCGAGAATACCGATAGTAGCATCATGAATATAACCAAAGTTAGGCCAGAAATCTTTAACAACAGGTTTCATAAAGCCACGTGAAAGCCAGAATGCAGCGACAAAACAGCCTACTATCACGATATATTTTTCTTCCTTGGACATAGGCCCAAGTTTCGCGATTTCACTATCAATAATTGCTTCGCCACCAGCAAGTTCAAGCCCTTTGGCAGGAAACAAAATCTGAGTCAAAATCCACCAGGATACACCTATCATGATCACGGCCAAAGGTACGCCGTAAACCATCCACTGTCCAAATCCGATCTGCACGCCATACATTTTATCAACCATGCCGACCATAACAGTGTTAGGAGGAGTACCAATAATAGTACCCACACCACCCATGGATGCAGCATAAGCAATACCGAGCATCAGACATTTACCAAAGTTGGACTCGGGCCCTGAGGTAGCACAAGCTCTAAGGTCTTTGGAATCAAAACCGGTCGCCTGCTGAATAACAGCCAGACCGATTGGAACCATCATCATTGTTGTTGCAGTATTTGAGACCCACATGGAAAGAAAACCGGTCGCTATCATAAACCCGAGAATCATACGCCCCGGACTGGTACCGACAGTTTTAATTGTATGTAGAGCTATACGTCTGTGGAGGTTCCATCTTTCCATGGTGACAGCCAGAAAAAAGCCACCCATAAAGAGATAGATCAGATGATTTGCGTAGGGCGAACATGCCGCAGCTGATTTCATAACGCCCAGGAGCGGAAATAAAGCAATAGGTATAAGCGAAGTTGCAGGAATTGGAATAGCTTCAGTTATCCACCAGATAGCCATAAGCGCTGTTACAGCAGCAACTTTCCAGGCATTCGGTTCCATACCTTCTGGAGTAGGTATGAAAAGCATGAGCAGGAAAACTATCGGCCCCAGAAAAAAACCGATTTTACGTCCGTTACCACTGTCTTTTGGATCGCTCATAGTCCCTCACTTGAGCTTGTGGCAGAGTTACCGGAAAAAATGCTTCAGCAAGCCCCGCTATGCGGGTTGTCAGCGCAAGTTGAAACATCCTGCCTAATCCGGTCAGACCGCCGATACTTACATACTGGACCTCATCACATATTTTATCTCTCCCGAATTCCCTCACGAATCCGGGAGAGAGGTTCACACAATTCTTATAAAACTAGAAATCGAGATTATAAGACTTAATAAAATCACCAACACGTACTCTGGAAGCAGCCAGACGCTCGCGAAGTTCTTTTTTGTATTCTTCAATGTCGATTTTTTTGCGGGCAACTCCGGTATCCATTGCAGCCTGAGCAACAGCAGCTGATTCGAATTCGATCAAACGCAGGTCAAGCGGTTTAGGAATAATGTAGTCAATGCCGAATTCCAGCTTATCAACTCCATAAGCTTCACAAACATAGTCTGGAGCCGGTTCTTTTGCCAAAGCAGCAAGAGCTTTAGCTGCGGCAATTTTCATTTCTTCATTGATAGATGTAGCCTGTACATCCAAAGCTCCCCTGAAAATGAAAGGAAAGCCAAGAACGTTATTAACCTGATTAGGATAATCAGAACGTCCGGTCCCCATGATTGCATCAGGGCGGGCTTCTTTAGCATCAGTGTAACTGATTTCAGGGTCAGGATTTGCACAAGCAAAAATGATAGGAGAGTCAGCCATGGATTTTACCATATCTTTGGTAACCATGCCTTTTACAGAAAGTCCCAGGAACAGGTCAGCACCATTCATTGCATCTGCAAGATCTTTATATTCCTTGTCAGTAGCAAATTCCTGTTTCTGTGCGTTGAGTCCTTCACGGCTTTTGTTGATATGCCCACGGGAGTCAAACATAGCAACATTCTCACGTTTAATACCAAGTGACATATAGAAGTTTGTGCAGGCAACTGCAGCTGCTCCTGCGCCGGATACAACAAGGCGCATATCTTCTATTTTTTTACCTGTGATTTCAGCAGCATTAATCAGTCCTGCACCGGAAATAATAGCAGTTCCATGCTGGTCATCATGAAAGACAGGAATATTCATTTCTTTTTTGAGTTTTTCTTCGATGTAGAAACACTCAGGAGCCTTGATATCTTCAAGATTGATGCCGCCGAAAGTAGGTTCGAGAGCTTTAACAATATTGCAGAGTTCATCAGGATCAGTGACATCAAGATTGATATCGAAAACATCTACATCAGCGAAAACTTTGAAGAGAACCCCTTTACCTTCCATTACAGGCTTACCTGCTTCAGGGCCGATATTACCAAGGCCAAGTACAGCTGTACCGTTGGAAACAACAGCAACAAGGTTTCCACGTCCAGTATAAAGATATGATTTTTCTTTGTCTTCAGCTATTGCCAGACACGCCTCAGCCACACCTGGGCTGTAGGCCATGGAGAGATGTTTCTGAGTCGCACATGGTTTTACAGGCACAACTTCAATCTTACCTTTTCTGCCCTCGGAATGATAATCAAGAGCTTCCTGTTTAGTAAAAAGAGCCATAAATATTCTCCTTAGTTGTCAGCATAAATAAACTGACGGTTACTCAATACCCGCCGCCTTGCGATCAGGGACAGCGTATAACTCGCCTCCGTGAGAATCATTGATAACGAGAAGAGGAAAATCTTCTACAGTCAACTCACGGATTGCTTCGGGGCCCAGTTCATCAAAAGCGATAACTTTCGCTTCCTTGATGCACATGGACAACAGAGCACCAGCACCTCCGGTGGCTCCGAAATAAACAGCTTTATTATCTTTAAGAGCCTGCTTAACTTCATCACTTCGCTTGCCTTTACCTATGCTGGCTTTCTGGCCGAGGCTGTGCAAACGAGGTGCATAAGTATCCATTCGGTAGCTTGTAGTAGGACCGGCTGCCCCGATGGGTCTGCCCGGAGGAGCCGGACTGGGACCTACGTAATAAACCACTGAACCTTTAAGTTCAAAAGGAAGCTCTTTGCCTTCATCAAGAAGATCAACAAGTCTTTTATGTGCTGCATCACGCGCGGTGTAGATAGTTCCGGTCAGTTTAACCACATCACCGGCTTTAAGCTGCACCATATCTTCATCAGTCAGGGGGGTGCTAAGTTTATATTCAGCCATTAGAGTTCCACCTCCTCATGTCTTGAAGAGTGACACTGAATGTTAACAGCCAGCGGCAGACTTGCGATATGACAGGGACGCATTTCAATTTTGACATCAAAAACTGTGGTTTTTCCGCCCAATCCCATAGGACCAATCCCAAGCTTATTTATGTCTTCCATAAGTTCGGCTTCAAGCTTTGCAATCTCAGGATCAGGTGACGCTTCGCCAACTTTTCTCATAAGTGATTTTTTTGCCAGAAGTGCCGAATATTCAAATGTTCCGCCGATACCGATACCGACCATTGTTGGAGGGCAAGGATTAGGTCCGGCTTCAGCAACTCTTTCAATGACAAACTTCTTAATACCTGCCCAGCCCTGAGCCGGAGCAAGCATGGTCACACGGCTCATATTTTCAGAACCGCCGCCCTTAGCCATAAAGGTAATTTTAAGTTTATCCCCGGGGACAACATCCATATGAATAATTGAAGGAGTATTATCACCGGTATTTTTTCTGGTCAGAGGATCACAAGAAGATTTTCTTAAAAATCCCTCTTCATATCCTTTGCGAGTTCCAGCATCAATAGCATCCCTGATATTCATACCTTCAACACGGACGTCTTCCCCCATTTCCACGATGTACACGGCAAGGCCGGTATCCTGACAGAGAGGCAGACCTGACTTTTCAGCAAGTTCCCAATTTTCTTTAATTTGCCTGAAAACTTCTTTTGCAGCCGGAGAATCCTCGGCAGCAGCGCATTCTTCAAAACGCTTGCGCACATCTTCGGGCAGGTAGCGGTTTGCACTGACGCACATTTTCGCTACGGCATCGATAACCTGTTCAGCTTTAATAGTACGCATGATTACTTCCTGAATATTTCCTTGATTGCAGTGATCCCCATCTTACGCCGCAGAAAACCTAACTGGTTCTGCAACGGCAGTCCTTTGGGGCAGACATCTTCACAGCCGAGTAATCCCATACAGCCGAAGATACCTTCATCATTACCGATAATTTCAAAATAATCGCGATCAGTACGCTGATCTCTTGGGTCCACTACAAAGCGGGCTACACGGTTGAGAGCTGCAGCGCCGAGAAAGTCATCACGCAAACGAGCTGTACCGCAGGCTGAAACACAACACCCGCACTCAATACAACGTTCAAGCTCATAAATCTGCTCGGCAACTTCATTTTCCATACGCTCTTCAATAGCATTCGCATCAAAGACCTTGGTGGTATGCACCCATGATTCAGTTGACTGATACATTTCTCTGAACCAGACACCGGTATCAACTGAAAGGTCACCGATCAGTTTAAATACAGGCAGAGGCAACAGAGTGATCCGTTCGGGAAGATCAATAGTCTTTGTCTGGCAGGCCAGTCCCGGACGTCCATTGATAACCATGGCACATGCACCGCAAATACCGGCGCGACAGCAGAAATCAAAAATAAGACCGGGGTCCTGCTCTTCGCGGAGACGGTTAAGCGCAATGAAAAGAGTCATGTTTTCGGTTTCATCCAGCACAAAAGTCTGCATGTGCGGAACCGACCCCTTTTCCTGCGGGTTATAGCGGAATATATCAAATTCGAGTTGTCTGCTCATTTTTATATCCTTAAGTCGTCAGGGGTTATTTCTTAATAGTTTTGGCTTCAATTCCAGCTTTATCAGCCTCAATAATAGAGCCGCCGCCGTACCCACGATCTCCCGGTGGAATTTCGTAACAAGGAGTTGCATCTTCATATTGCAGTTCAGGCATATCTGCGCCTTCACGCCAGTAAGCAAGAGTCCTGTTAAGCCATTCTTTGTCATTACGGGCAGTGTAGTCCTCACGGTTATGAGAACCTCGGCTTTCAGTACGTTCCAAAGCTCCCTTGGCAATACAAAGTCCCAGTTTGACCTGACCTTCGATTTTTAGAGCTGCAGCCATTTCATGGTTTGCACCTGCGCCGCTTGAAACCAGACCGACTTTACGAGCCTTTTCAAGAGTTCCCTGAAGAGTATCAATACAGCTTTTAAGTCCGGCGTCATTTCTGAAAACAAAACAGCCATCCATAAGAGCATTCTGCAATTCTTCACGGACTTTGTAGACGTTTTCCTTACCTTTGGCTCCGCTGGCAAGTTTTTCCATCCTGTCCTGCTGCTTACGAACGGCGTCACTGACCAATGAAGTCTTAAAATCAGTTTCGTAACCCTGAAGAAATTCAGATATTTTTCTTCCGATAATTCCACCGGCAACAACTGTTTCAGCAAGAGAGTTTCCGCCTAACCGGTTAAAGCCATGCATATCCCAGCATGCAGCTTCACCTGCGGAAAAAAGACCTTTAAGACCGTACACGGCACCGTCCTTGTCAGTACGTACACCAGCCATGGTGTAATGCTGTGTTGGGCGGACAGGAATAAGTTGTTTTCTAGGATCAACATTAAGAAAATGATGACAGATTTCATCAACTTCACGAAGCTTTGTAGAGATATGCTTGTCACCGAGATGACGGATATCAAGCCAGAGATGTTCGCCGTAAGCAGATTTAACACCTTTACCCTGCCGCATATGATGGGTCATCCAGCGGGAGACAACGTCACGGGAGGCAAGTTCAGCTTTCTCAGGTTCATAGATGTTCATGAATCTTTCTTCATTAACATCAAGCAAAGTTCCGCCGTCGCCACGGCAGCCCTCTGTTACCAGAATATCTGTCGGCACGATTCCTGTGGGATGAAACTGAATTGCTTCAGGGTTACCGATAGGAACGACACCGGTATCGTGAGCAATTATATGCCCTCCACCGTCGCAGATAACCGCGTTGGTCGTTGCTTTATAAATTCGCCCGAAACCACCTGTACATATTGCAGTTGCTTTTGAAAGATATACTTCCAGCTCACCTGTGCGAAGACAGCGCACAACAGCACCGGTACAGACATCACCGTCATGAATAAGAGAGATAGCCTCTTTTCTGTCAAAAACATTAATGCCAAGCTCAGCACACCTGTTATCCATAGTACACATGACAGCATGTCCGGTACCATCAGAGGTGTAACAGGTACGCCATTTAGCTGTTCCGCCGAAAGAACGGGCTGTGATTAAGCCGCGTTTTTCTTCTTTCTCTTCTTTTTCAAATTTCTCGCCACCTTTGAAATAAAAAGATTTACCGGGAACAACACGGTTCCATGGAACACCCCAGTGGGCAAGACGGCGCATTTCAATGGGAGCGGCATCTGCGAACAGACGGGCAACTTCCTGATCACAACCCCAGTCTGAACCGCGGACTGTGTCACCGAAGTGAACATCTACATTATCGCCTTCACCTTTGGCACAGTTACCCAGAGCGGCTTGCATCCCGCCCTGCGCTGCAGATGAATGTGAACGACGAGCAGGAACAATTGAAAGACAGATTACATCGAAACCGTCCTGGGCCGCCTCCACAGCCACTCGCTCACCCGCCAGTCCGGCGCCGATGACAAGGAGATCAGAGTAATATGTTTGCATATAAGAACCCCGTTTAACTTAATGTTATGAACCGGATCAGGGTGATGATGCCGATGACCATGAATGTTGCGAAAAGAATAGACTCAAGCTTTTTAGCTTTAACTCTGTTCTCAGTCTTGATGACACCCCATTTGACGCCTATGCGATAAAAACCAACGCTGACATGAAGTTCAACGCAAGGAAGAAGGATAAGGTAGAAAAGAAGCCACCCGCCTCCAGAAACACGGGCTGCAGACTTAGCAGCAGTAATTGGGAGATCGTTTAGTACAACCCACATATGGACTGCACCCATAACAAGGATGATCATTGCGGTCACAGCCTGAACAACCCAAAGCCAGGTGTCGCGATGCTTCAACATTTGAGCATGCTGCCAGATGGTTGCCTGCCCTTCCGCACGGAAAGGTATTTTTCTGGCCGCCAAGGCAAAATGTAGCAGAAAAGTTAAGAAAATCAAAGGCCCACCGAGTTGAGCCATGTATGTGTATTCAAAAAAACCAGCTATACCATTCATGATTTTGGGTGAAATCACGACCGATGAAACCAGCAGCATATGACACCACATAAAAGCGACAAGTCCTGCACCGGTGAGCATTTGCAGCCAATCAAGAATGGCATCTCTCTTGCCCGGGCGGGCTAAATGCATACCTACGTTTACAGCCATAACCATCCTCCTTTGACGGGATTTCTCCCGCATTAATGGTTTACCAACGTGACCTCATCAGCGTGAGCACAGTGGTCTTTAGACCATTTTACAGGTGAACAACCTGCAATAATTCCGATTCCATAAACATCTTCCCGAAAATATGGATATTTTCGACAGCCTATCTAAATATCTGGCTTAAAAGTCATAAACCCGGTCAAGGTAAATACTTTAGAAAATGAATTCAGGATATTATCTAAAACGCAAAAGACTTTTCTTGCGCCTTTGATCAGAAATGATCTATTTTTGGAGAAATGAATTTTAAAGTAAGTAATATAAGAGACAGGCGCAGCAATCATAGAATTAAAAACTACTGTAGACCTGCTAGGTACGAAATGAGTGAAGAAGAGAAGATATAAAAAATCAAGAAACAGCATAAATCCGGCAGAAATACGCATTGCTTTCACACTGCGCTCACCTTCTTGCGGATTCATCAGCATGAGACCCACCCCACTGCTGACGATCATGTTTTGTCCTACAACTGGCATTCATCCCCCGGCACCCGAAGCTTCTTCCCAGAAAAATATTCACTTAAAAATACTTCCCAAAATCTTCGGTGAGATTGTTTACTGCTCAGAATCACAAAACCTAACCACTAACTGTCAAAATCAACGGATAAATCCGCTTTTTTTTCTAATGATTTTCTTTCTACCATCCCTTAATTGGTCGGTCAATCAATTTTGAAAAAAACATTGACAACTTCGTTCTTTTTTGCACAAACGATTAGTAACACCATTCTCTATAATCTTATACACATCAGTTTTGCACTACAACTCACCGACTTAGCATTTTTTTAGCAATGACTCCTTTTATCAACATATTTAAATTAATACTTTTACTGTATTAAATTTATACCGATATACACTATTTCAGAATCAAACTTGTTATTTTTTTTGTTGAGGACTATTAAAATATATGAAACTCAAAGTCGGGCTGGCAATTTATCCAGATTGCAGTTGGCACCACACGCAGATACAGAATTTAATAACAGCAGTGAATATTTTCGTGTTAACACATCCATAAATAGTATTTTTAAGATCACGTGGCACACATTGGAACACGACCTGCACAAACACGGAGCCATGTTTATGACCAAAAAAGAAAAAATTCTACAGGCAGCGCAGGAACAATTTGGGGAGCACGGATATACAGCAACAACACTAAAAATGATTGCCGACCATGCAGGAGTTGCTTCAGGTCTTGTTTCCCACTATTATGGAAACAAGGACAACTTGTTTTTAGAATCCGGAGGGGCTTTAATAGACCAGATGCTAAAAGTCCTCACAGCTAAAGCTGCACAAGGTAAAAATGGACTTGATGCACTGGCAATATTCGTACAGGCCTATTTCGACTTCACAACAGCGAACAGAACAACCTTCCCAACACTGCTTCGAAGCTCTCCTTTCAGTGACGAATATCCAAATCTAGACCGTACCCATATCGCAGAGAAATTTAAACGACTGATCATTCAGATTGAAGAATACCTAAGACAGGGAATTGAGGATGGTTCAATCCGTGATGTCCCTCTTTCTGCAACGCCTTTCCTTATTTATGGACATATTGTCGGAGCAGTTCGTACAAAATTCCTTACACCTTTTGAAGTTCAAAACCTTTTTAGAGAAGCATGCCAATTCATAGTTCGAAGCGTAGCCAAAGACTAAGCTCAATTAATACAATTATACTCATGGGTGCAGCATTCGCAGCAGCCTTGAGTTCAGGTATATTTACTTTCACACTGCCTCTTATGAACCTCGACGAAAAAGCGAGTGGCATGTGGCTGGGCAGCGGTTTTGCAGGATACTTCTTTGCGAAACTCCTCATCGCCCCCATATCCGGTACGTTCGCGGACAAATTCGGAGTAAAAAAGCCACTACTAATTGCAACGTCCTTGGCAGCCTTCCTTCCACTGATCTACGTCTTTTCCCCAGAAATAACATCGCTTTATGCTATACAATTTGCTCTGGGTTTATGCGCAGGAACAGTACGCACAGTCAGCATGGCAGCCATTGGAACCTCAATGCAAGGAAACAACCTTTCTGTTCGCTTTGGGCATCTGGCAGCGGCCATGAACAGTTCATTTCTACTTGGCCCTTTGCTTGGTGGATTTTTATATCTTAATAAAGATTATCTTCCAGTACTTGGAGGCATGTCTTTTTTCATGATTGTAGCCTTTATACTTTTCATTCTCTACAGCCCCTCAAAATCAGCCCCATCAGCACTTAGTCAAAAAGAAATTGCTCCACCTGCTTCAACTCAATCATACATATATATTATGCTGGCTTTGTTCGGGCGGGCTGTCGGTATTGGCAGCTTGATAGCCTTCTACCCGCTACTTATTAAATCAAGCTTGAACCTTAGCCCGGCAATGACAGCTGTTGTTTACTCGGTTCCAAGCCTTATCACAATTGTTCTGCTGCCTATCCTCGGTAGACTCCTTGCTGAATATAATCGTAATCTTATCACTTGCACAGGCATGATAATCAGCTCACTTGGTATTTTTTGTGCTGCGACCAGTAACTCTTATATTTTTTTTATTTTAGCAGGGATCATTATGGGAGCTGGATCTGCGGTGTCCATGCCTGCGTCAATGGCTATCTGCTCTGATCTTGGATCACGCAAAGGAAAAACAATCGGATTTGCCAATATGGCAACCAACCTGGGATTTATGACAGGACCACTTTTCTGCGGGATTATGGTCAGTACTACTGGGCAAATAGGCATTCCTCTAAAGCTTGCTGCTATCGCAGGAGCGTTATTAACTCTGCCACTTATGCATCAGGGAATATACGCTTTAGGGAAAAAGAAACTTGCTCATTTCACGGCAATCATAGTCATATTAATTTCTTCATTACTAATTCCACTGCAACTGCAACATCACAGTACGAAAGTATCAGCGCCAGATACTTTCCGGTACACCGATGTGGCTATGGGGACAGTAGTAAATCTGACATTAATCACTCCTGAGACACATAGCACGAAACGAATAGCTAAAAAAGCTGTCACTCTAATGCACAAACTGCAAAGAGACTTTGACCACCGCAATAAGCTTGGCTCTGTTGGACGTATCAATCACTCAGCCGGAAAACGAGGAATAAAAACTTCGGACAATGCTTTCCACGTTATTAAGCGCGGACTTGAGTTCAGTAAAAAATCCAATGGTAATTTTGATATAACCATTGGTGCAATAACAACCACACCTTTTTATTATGCGTTTGACAAAAGTCACTACGAAGGACGCAAAGACCTTATTAATTACCGCCTTGTTGAAATTGATCCAACGGACAACATAGTAACACTTCCGCACAAAGGCATGGCTATTGATCTTGGAGGACTTGCCAAAGGAACTATCATTGATGCAGCTGCCCAGTTTTTGCAAAACTCAGGTATTAAAACAGGGATGGTTGAGGCTGGTGGGGACTTTATGGTCTTCGGGAAGCGTTTATGGTCAATCGGAATACGCAATCCGCGTGGTAAAGGAATTCTTGGCTATATCGAAGTAAAAGACAGCGCAGTTTGCGGTTCAGGTGATTATTACCAATTCATCCAGCCCATTTCAACAGAAGAGAAAACCAGAAAACACCATATCTTTGACCCATCCAGGCTGCAATCGTCTAATGAATGTATTGCAACCACGACAATTGCTCCAAATGCCGAAACAGCTGACGCACTTGCCACAACAGTTTTTATTATGGGGCCGGATAAAGGAACTGAATTTTTAAAAAAACAATTCCCAGCCTGTGCAGCAATGTGGGTTTTACCGAATATGACAATTCGAAGCACGGATAATTTTCCAGCCATAAAAAATAAATAATATTCTATTATTTAAATATATTACCTACTAAAAATCACTAAGCAGCAATTTTATGTATATTAAAAATTTAATTTTATTCAAAATAACACTTGACCTTAAAGACGTTTCTCCATAGAACCCTTTTCAACGCGCGCCTGTAGCTCAGCTGGATAGAGTGCCGGACTACGAATCCGTAGGTCAGAGGTTCGAATCCTCTCAGGCGCACCACTAAGCGTATTAAAAAGGATTATAACCAATCGGTTATAATCCTTTTTAAATTTCTTTCACATATTCTGCTTATTTAATTTGTTATTTTAGCTCACTACAAGAATGAATAGTTACAGAAGTGGGTTTACTTTGTCGAACCACAGAGAGGCGAATGTTCGGCGGGTTTGTCCTTCCCTTTCCTCACTCCTTTTGTCTATATAGATATGGACACATCAGTAAGCATCCTGAAGAATTGAGAGCACTTCGTTTTTGCCAATGGCATAGAGGCATCCAAGTTGGCCGTTCTCTACGGCCCGATTAGCAATGATTTTCAGATCATTTTCTCTAACGCCAGCCTCGCTCAAGTTAGTAGGCATACCAATGCGTTTGTAAAACTGGGAGAGCTTTTCGATTCCTGTTTTCGCTGCTATAGCATCATTGGCTTCTCGGATGTTCATCACATTACGAGCGAATCGAGCGAAGAGCGGCAGATATTCTGGAGCCTTGGATATAGTCTGTCGCATCCATGCCGGTGTCAGTAAAGCAAGTGTTACTCCGTGTGTCATATCGTACATGCTGGAGAGTTCATGTCCGATCATATGCAGCCGGGAATTTGCCGTCGGCTTGCCGAGGCGGAGATGGAATCCGGTCAACGCCATAGAGCTGGCCCACATAATAGAGGCTCTGGCATTGTAGTCTCTTGGATTCTCGAGAATCTGAGGGGTACGTTCGAGCACTACACGCATCAGCCCCTCATTCATTCCGTCTTGGACGTCTGCGCCACATTCAGGTGCGAAATACTGTTCCATAAGATGGCAGAGGATGTCGGCACATCCCGCCATGGAGTGATATTCCGGGACGGTGAATGTGTATTCCGGGTCGAGAATAGAGAATCTAGGAAAGAGTTTTTCGTGAATTAATGCCTTCTTTTTATGCTGTTTCCCGACCGAAATAACCGCTGCCTGATCCATCTCGCTCCCAGTTCCAGCCATGGTTAGCACCGAGCCCAGCGGCGCAGCTTGTTTAGGGACCTCTTTGCCTAATAACAGATCAAGCACAGGGCCATCATAGACAACACCGATGCTGACGGCCTTGCAAGTGTCTATGACAGAGCCGCCGCCGACGGCCAGGATGAAGTCACAAGCTTCTTCATGATACAGGGTCATTCCTTGCTCGACACTTTCGATGTGTGGGTTGGGTTGAATGCCTTTGAATTCCACATAATTGATACCTTCGGCATTCAGTTGGTCAACGATCTGCGCGAAAATACCATTTTTTTTGATGCTTCCACCACCATATCCCAGAAGGACCTTAGCACCGCCGTTGGCTTTTATAGCCTTTCCGAGGTTCTTAATTTGTCCTTTTCCGAAATATGCCTTGGTCGGGATGTGAAAAATGAAATTATCCATAGTCTCTCCTTTGGTTTGTAATGATGGAGATCTATATGAGTGGGAACCTACGGGCTATACACAAACCAACGGAAAATGGATATATTTCTTCGATTCTTCAAGGGACGTTATTCTAGTACTCAGTTTTTTTTATGCGGTATTCACTCGGAGACAGCCCCGTTTTATTTTTGAAAAGTCGCGAAAAATATTGTGGATATTCAAACCCAAGTTGATAGGCAGCCTCAGAAACGGTCATATCTGGGATGAGCAAAAGGCTTTTAGCCGTATCAATTAAATAGTTGTGTATGTGTTCCAAAGCGGTCTTGCCAGTCTCTGCCTTCAGCGTGTCGCTTAGGTAGCGAGGAGAAAGGGAGAGCTCTTCTGCTGCCCATTCCACGCTGGGCATACCTTGTAGTTTCGGTTTTCCACTTTCAAAATACGTGGTCAGCAGTGCTTCGAATTGAAGACTGAACTCCGTATTCAGCTTCTTTCTATCGTCAAACTGTCGTTCGTAGTAACGAGTGGAGAACCGTAGAAGAGTTTCAATTTGTGCGAGTATAATATCACTACTGTAGACATCATGATCTGCCTGATATTCTGAATAAATGGTCCTGAATACCCCAAGGGCGCTCAATTCTTCCTTTTGGGATAGATGCAAGGCTTCATTGATATCGTATGAAAAGAAGTTGCATTGCTTGATCTGCTTCTCCACAACATGCCCCCGAATATAATCCTTATGAAAAACGAGAGAGTACCCCCAAGGCGCGGTTATAATTCTGTCCCACTCGAGAATTTGCCCCGGAGCAACGAATTTCATGGACCCATGACTGAAATCGTACTTTGTTCTTCCATAGCCTACGTCGCCAGCAAGCAGTCGCATAATCTGTATCACGTAGAAATCGCTGCTGATTGGACCAGATTGGGGTCGGGTGCTGCCATTAAATTCGTCGGGGAATCGTGACATAATACTCATCAACGGGAGCCTGGGCGAAGGCCATCCCATGTAGTGGTGGTATAATATCAATGACTCAAAATGTTGCATAGTTACGCCTTAGAAAACTGTTTGATGTGTGAATTTTACTGGCGCCAAAGCGGTATCCCCTCAGTTTAAGTGCCAAACAAATTTTAGATTTTACTCCAATTGCTGAGGTTGTCCATCCTTTAGGTCTGCTTTGCAGGTGGGTTGTATCCCGGTAAGCCCTGAGGCCTAATATAATTAGGGGGCTAGCAATTTCCCCGCCTCTTTTGAGTAAAGACTTCCTCCTTCCAACTATTCAGAGTTTTACCTAATGTTCGAAACAGACCAAAAGGACTCTGCTGAAATTGCTTGATTTTATCAAGCAATTCGAAAATGTATTTTTTACAACTACGACCATTCTAAACGCTGACTCTGAGCAGAGCGCATGGCAAAAATGATGTATAATTTTATGCTTGGTTGAGCTTCAAAATGTCTAGATATTAACTCTATTTTCTATCTGTTAAGTGATCTTTACGAGTAAGCAGAGCTTTCATAATTCCGCCTCGACCATACGAAATATTCTCCTCGGCAATCTGCTTATAAACCTTGTGGAATACTCTTGATGAAACGCCAAAGAGTCTTTGATACGGAAAGACGAACTCCTACATCGTGGATAAATGGGTTTGCCCGTCCACTCCACCTCAAGAATTATTGAAAAAATACGACATCACCTTTTTAATTGCAAAATCGGGCAGACAGATTAATATTTGATCCATAAATGGATATCCTTTCTTTGAGGTAGAGCCGTTTAAATTTCTTTCATATATTCTGCTTATTAAATTTTATTAAAATGCTTATTTCGAGAATTTTTATTTTTAACAGAACCATTAATTTTATTTTTTTTAAATTAATGCTTGACCAAACAAAAGTTTACACCTAAAAGATTTCTTCGATGTGCGCCTGTAGCTCAGCTGGATAGAGTGCCGGACTACGAATCCGTAGGTCAGAGGTTCGAATCCTCTCAGGCGCACCATTAAGTAAACTAAAGGGTTACGATCATATGATCGTAACCCTTTTTTATTTCCTATTCCCCCAAAAAAGGACACTCTTGATCTCAAAACTAAATCATAGTTATTAGTTTAATTCATTTCTTGTCCCAACGCCTGCCAGCTGTTATTATTATCTACCGTTGAGAACCTCTCCATTATTACTCTGAATCTCATTGTAACTAGCAACAGCTCTTAAAACTGGAAAAAATTTACTTCAAATGGATCTTGCATGAAAAGTATTGTTTCTATTCTGTCACGCTACTTATTAAGCCTATGCTTCTCCTCCACCCTCATTTTTGGGGGAATCACAATATATTTTGTTATTGCTGACTACCATAATGATACTCGTGCGGCTAAAGAAGAAATAATGGGAGATGTGGAAAAATCATTAATCCATGAAGTTTCAAGAGTTCAGAATTTCATTGAATTCAGTCAAAAAAATGCACTGGAACACGCCATCACCAATGTTAAAAAATTTATTCTGGAATCACATAATCTGACCACTACTATCTATAATAAATACAAAGACACTCTGCCCGAGTCAGAACTGAAAACACTTATTAAGGATACTTTGCGTGCTTTGGCCCATGAACAGAACAACTTGTATCTCTTCATATTCGATAAAACCGGTATATCGCAAATAAATACTGATAATCCAGAGATTGAGAAAACAAATATACTTAACCTACAAACCCCTGACGGACGATTTATATGCAAAGAAATGATCTCCATTGTTGAACTGAATTCTGAAGGATATATTAATTATTTGTGGAGCAAACCCAATTCTGCAGGAAAATTCTTCGAAAAAAAAGCGTACATAAAACTTTTCAAACCATATAATTGGATAATAGGTACAGGAGCCTATTTTGAAAACATAAAAAAGAATACTCAGAAAGATGTTCTTATCAGATTAACCAAGATCAATCTTGACGAGGAACTTCATATTTTTGCGGGGCAATATGACGGACTATCACTTATTGGACGCACCAAAGGTAAAAATATTCTCAATATTAAAAATGCCAATGGAGTAAAGGTTATCAATGAGCTGATTTCTGTAGCAAAATCAGGAGGAGGGTTCTTGACCTACATGACTCCTTCTGCTCCACCTAACTATAAGACGTATAAAAAGTTAAGTTATTGCACGGCATTTCCTGAATGGAAATGGTATATTGGATCAGGAATAAACATCAGCATACTTGAAAAAGAGCTCAAAGAAAAAGAAGCTGTATTATATAATACACTTATCATCCATATATGTTCTGTTTGCATTCTGTTGCTCATTTTTTCTATTGCAATAATTTTTTTCTCCAGACGGTTCAAAAAAATGCTTTCAGATAACTTTGATTACTTTGATCGTTTCTTTTTAAAAGGAATAGAATCACCTGTAAAAATTGACCGGTCACAAATAACTTTTAAAGAATTTGATCAAATGGCAATTCTTGCCAATTCTATGAGTAAAAGTCGCGAGCTGGCCAAAAATGAGCTGCTTAAATCAGAGATAACCTATCGTGAAATATTTAATGCGACAAAAGATGCCATTGCAGTCATGGATATTTCCAAACGGATATTTACGGATGTAAATCAAGCATTTCTAGATTTCTTTGGATTGAGCAGAACAGAAGCAATAGGTATGTCCCCTGAGGCTATAAGTTTTAATACTCCCCCCTATGACAACAAATACGCTGCTGAACTTTTTAAAAAAGCTCAATCAGGTCAGTCAGTTCACTTTGAATGGATGGTTAAAAATTCCAAAAAAGAACCATTCTGGACTGATAATTTAGCTAGAGTAGCTACTATCGGTGGACAAAAGAAGCTGCTCATTGTCATGCGTGATATTACAGAACGGAAAAAAATGCAGAAAATTATGATCCAAACGGAAAAAATGATGTCAGTCGGAGGTCTTGCTGCCGGCATGGCTCATGAAATCAATAATCCCCTAGGGGTCATCATGCAGGTAACCCAGAATATACTCAGACGCACCTCTCCAAACCTTGAAAGCAACCGCCCTATTGCGGAAAAGTGCAACATTGATTTGGATAATTTAAGAAACTACATGGATAAGAGGGGTATAACAGGATATTTACACGGAATTCAAGAGGCTGGAGTGCGTGCAGCATCTATTGTCAAGTCAATGCTTGACTTCAGCCGCAAAAGTAATTCCTCCAAATCATCCTGCAATATTGAAACGGTAATTGAGACAGCCATATCACTGGCGTCAAATGATTATGACCTGAAGAAACAATATGACTTTAAAAAAATCAAAATAATAAGAGACTACAGTTCACCTCCTATGTTCAATTTTACAGAGATGGAAATAAGTCAGGTAATTTTGAACCTAATCAAAAACGCCGCGCAGGCCATATCTGAAGATGAAAACAAACATAAGGTCCCGACAATAACTATCCGGACCTTAACAGACAAACAATCAGTAAAAGTGGAAATAGAAGACAACGGCCCAGGCATTCCTGAAGAACATTTAAAAAGAATATTTGAACCATTTTATTCAACAAAAAGTCCAGGACAGGGTACCGGGTTGGGACTATCTGTTTCTTATTTCATAGTGACCCAAAATCACAGCGGAAACATCACCGTTGACTCCAGCAAAGGTGACGGAACAAGGTTTACGATAACTCTTCCTGTTATTTAGAAGAGTTAATTTTCTTCGGCAATAAGCATATCTGCGTAAACCTGTGATTTCCTTTTTCCAAGATCGGGAAGACACCCTTCCTGGCTCATAAGGTCCCAGACCAGTCTGGCAAGTCTATTCTGAGCGACTTGAGTATATGTATTTCCAGATTTATCAAGTTTTTTACGTAATCCTTTTGTGACATTAGGATCCCCGGTAAGGTCAAAAATAATATCGATTCCAACACCGAGAGAAACAATTTTACTTAGATCCATGACCGGGATGTTTTCCGCCTCAGCAAGTATACGTCCCTTTGTCTCGTAAAGTTCGCAAACAGCTTTAATAGTGATAACATCAGTTCTACTGAGTGTTTTTTCTAAAAATTTTGTCCCGATGCGACCAAGACCAACAATTGCGATGTTATGAATTTCCAAATTATTTCTCCTTGTTTTCAAAAAATGAAATGCTGCTGACAAGCACGCATAGCAATGTTAAAAACGATAAGAATATATACCCTTTTTTAATGTCCAAGAGCAAGAGGAGAGATTATTTTAAATTTTATAACCACGCCCAATTGTAGAAAAATTCATTCTTATCCAATGACTAACATAAAAAAAGCTGGCACTATAGGTTGAATCAACTGAATAATTATAACCTTTTCATATACCACGAGGATTGCCATATGGACAGAGGTCCTTCCCCCTTCAGAGACAAAAAAAATGTCATTATTGCCCTTCTGCTCATGCTTTGTGTTATTCAGGCTGCAGCACTTTTAAAAAACAAACATGAGTCGGTTTCAGCCAGAATAGAGTCCGGTGACGGAGTTTCAGTTACTGATATAAGCCTTGATGGTCAGGGTTACTCACAACTGCTCATCGCTTTTGATATGCCAATCGGACCGGAAGCACAGTCAGAGGTTTTAATAAAGGCACCGGCTGTTATTTCACCGGAAGTAAAAGGGGAATGGCGCTGGATAAATCCATACGGTTTGAAATTCACAGCTGATCCAGCTTTTAAACAGGATACAAAATTTGATATTGAGCTGAAACCAGACAATTTCTTACTGGAAGGACAGAAATTTACAGGACAAACAAAATTTTCAGTTCAAACTGGAAGTTTCACTGTTAACCAAATCAACATACGCACGGAGCCAATTTCAGGTGAAGGCCGAAAGGTTCGCGTTGAAGGTGATATTATCTTCAGCAGCTATGTTAAACCTGACAAAACTTTAAAAAACATATCACTGACAGGACCGGACGGTAAAGCCTTACAATTGAGCATTACCACCAATTATGATGATAATTACCAGAGTTTTGTCAGTAGCCCCATTGAAAAGACTGTTGACCCTAAATTATACGTTCTGAAAATAGGAAAAAATCTTCCGGACGGGCAAGGCTCCATGGTTCTGTCTAAAGATTATGAAAAGAAAATTGAAATAGTTTTCAACCCTGTTCTTAAATACTCCGGTTATAAAGCCTCAAGTTCTATTTCAGGTTCAAACATTGAACTTACATTTTCAAGCCCGCTAATCCCTGCAAAAGCTCTTGAAATGATCACAATTAAACCCGGAATTAATGTTTCAGCAGCTACATCAGGTAAAAAATTAATTCTTTCCGGACCATTTAAATCAGGAAAAACATATTCCATAATCATGAAAAAGGGACTTGCTGCAGCTGATGGAGCAATCCTTGATAAAAATATCACTGCTAAACTGAATATCCCAGATATCAGCCCCATGGTTGATTTCACATCAGCAGGCATGTTCCTGAGTGAATCTGGATATAAGACTCTCGGCATTGCAACAATCAACACTTCTGCTGTGAATGTTAAAGTTGACCGTATATTTCCCAATAACATGTTCACCCTGTTCACCCACTACGGATATATGGTTTATGATCCGGTAACTTATGGCGGCGGTATATCCGGAGCGCTTGGGAACCAGATTTTTTCAGGACAAATCAAAGTAGCCGGCAAAAAAAATGTAAAAGTGACCACACCTCTTTCTCTGCAAAGCTTCATTGCAAAGGGAGGAAAGGGACTGTACCGCATCAGCGCCATGATTCCTGGCAAAGGACAGGGAAGACAACGGTGGGTCATGATTACAGATCTTGGGGTCGTTGCCAAACAGGGCGACAAAGAAACTCTTTTCTGGATTTCATCTCTATCAAACCTCAAACCTGTGCTTGATGCCAAGATCCAGCTCATCAGCAACAGGAATCAGATCATTGCCAGCGGAACCACGAATTCACGCGGCATGCTGGTCATCAAGAATTCAACACTGCGTAAAGACCTAGGAACTCCATATATGGCTGTGATCAGCCGCAAAAATGATATGACTTTCATATTGCTTGACCGCTTTGCCACAGACAGATCTGGACTTGATATTGCCGGGCAAAGGCTTTCTCCTAAAGGTCTCACAGCTTTTGCATACGGTGAAAGAGATCTCTATCGCCCCGGTGAAACGGTAAAGGGTGTTGCTGTTATACGCGATGAGAAACTATCACCGCCCAAGAAACTTCCCGTGGTTCTTGTATACACAGATCAGCGCGGCAGAGAACTTTTTCGAAAAACAGTTCACACAGATTCACAGGGATTGGTAGAATTCAGCAGGGCAATTCCAGAGTACTCACCCACCGGACAGTTCAACATCCGAATCATGGCTGGGAGTGAAAGCGTCGGCAACTACCGCTACTCTGTTGAAGATTTTATGCCTGATCGCATCAGTGCTGAAATAATTACGGCAAAACCAGCTGCCATCGGTGAAAAACTTAACTTTGAAGTGGAAGGACGATACTTATTCGGCCCTCCGGCTGAGGGACTTCCTGTCACAGCCAGAGTGACTTTGGAGCCGACAGAATTTACTCCGGCAGGATTCGGCGAATACCGTTTCAATACAGATGACGGCAACTTCAAAGCTCGTGAAATTCTGGTTTCGGAGAATAAACTTGATGCTGCAGGAAAATTAGCTTTTTCCACACTTATTCCAGACAGTATAAAATCAAATTCAGCAATTCAGGCCAGACTGACCGCACGAGTCAGTGAAACAGGAGGGCGAGGGGTTACCGCGACCAAAACAAATCCGGTTATCATTTCCAAATTCTACCCCGGCTTAAAAAGATTAAGCAAGCAGGGATATGAACAAGGTGAATCTGTCAAACTTGACTACATAACCCTGACCCCATCCGGAAAAAAGACCAAAGCTCCCAAATTGATCATGCACCTTTACCGTGACCGCTGGCAGACAATTGTCAGGGCAACTCCATCAGGTTCATACCAATATGTAACAGAGCGTGACCCACAGCTTATAGAAACACGGGAACTGTCTCCGAAGGATGCTCTAGGCAGTTTTAATGTCAGCCCGGCTGAGTTCGGCAGCTACCGTGTTATTTTAAGTGATCCAGAGTCAGGAGTTGCAGCACAGGCTGATTTCTTCTGCGGAGGATGGGGCTATTCTCCCTGGGCACTTGAAAATCCGGCCAGACTTGAAATTATTCCCACCCGCAAGGGAGACTACAAAGTAGGTGAAACAGCCCAGTATCAAGTACGGACACCCTTTGCTGGAAAAATGCTGGTTACAATTGAAGACCGCTCCATTCGCTGGATGAAAACTCTAAATGTTAAAGGCAACACTGCGACCATCAATGTTCCGGTTCAAAAGGGAATCAGTACAAATGCATACGTTACTGCAACATTAATCCGCTCAGTCAATAAACTTGAAACAGGATCATCTGCCCGCGCGGTTGGAGCAGTTCCCATTTTTGTTGACCGTGACTCAAATAAGCTTGCAGTTAAAATCAGTGCTCCCAAAACAACCCGACCGGACCGTATTGTGTCTATGAAGATCAAAACCAAGCCGGGAGCAAAGCTGACTATTGCGGCTGTAGACGAGGGAATACTGCGTCTCAACAATCACAAAACGCCAAATCCTTTTGACTACTTCTATGCGAAGAGAGCCCTTGCTGTAAGCTGGTCTGATACATTCGGTCTACTCATGCCTGATGCAGGTCCTGTTAATAATTCACCTGCCGGCGGTGGCATGGAACTGGCTATGATGAAACAGTTTGCAGGTAGCGGCTCTATTAAAAGAGTCAAGCCTGTTACCTTCTGGTCCGGTGTCATCACTGCGGATAAATCAGGACAGGCATCATTTGATGCTCAAATTCCTGATTTCAGCGGCGCACTGCGTATAATGACAGTGGTTACCGACGGCAAAAGATTCGGTTCAGCATCAATGCTCATGACCGTGCGGTCACCGCTGATGATTACTCCGACTCTACCACGTTTTCTTGCACCGGAAGAAACTTTTGACATCCCGGTCAGCGTACGCAATGACACTCCGAATGGCGGTAATTTTTCTGTTGCAATTAAAACAAGTGGAGCTTTCAAAACCGAAATGAATCATGACGGCTTTGAAATTCCTACAGGTAGACAGAAAACGGCATTTTTTAAAACTCAGGTAGGTAAAGAACTTGGTAAAACGATCTTCAAAATATCTGCCGAAGGGAACAAAGAAAAAACTGAAACCAGTGTAGACATAAACATTCGTGCAGCATTGCCTGTGCAGCGTTCAAGTCAATCCGGTTTTATAAAAGATAAATCAACAAACATTCCTGCCGACCTGTCAGGAATGAGGATAGAGACTTTTGAGCGTACCCTTCTGGTTGGTAATCAACCTATGCTGCGCCTCGCCGGTAAACTCGATTACCTACTGCGTTATCCCTACGGGTGTGCAGAACAGACTGTTTCTCAAGCCTTTCCACTGTTGAAATTTCCAGAGCTGTCTCGTGAGCTTTCACCGGAAAGCTTCAAAAACAGATCACCACAGTACATGGTGCAGTCTGCTCTAAGCAGATTATCCATGATGCAGACTTCTGACGGTGGATTCTCCATGTGGCCCGGTGAAAACAGGGCTGAACCATGGATATCTGTTTATGCACTCCATTTCCTGTATCAGGCCAGTATATCAGGTTATCAGGTAGATACTATGCTCTTAAACGGAGCTAAACGATATGTAGCGGATAAAGCCAGTACCATACTTGATGATCACACTTATCGTCTTCCGGCTTATGCAATGTATGTGCTGTCCCGTACCGGCAAAGTGATGCATGGCCCCATGAACTATATGCGGGAACAGAAAACAGCTGCTATGGATAAATTGTCCCTGACCATGCTTGCAGGAGCTTTTGCAGCTTCCGGAGATATGGCTGCCTACCATGAGCTGATCTCAGCAAAACCAGCAAAACTTGCAGGGCAAGACAAGGACAATCAGTTCAGCAGTCCTGTCCGTGACATGGCTCTTGAGCTGCTGATACGCATGGAATCAGACCGCACTGACGATGCTATAGTTAAGCTTGCTGGCAAACTATCTAATCTTATGGCAGACACAGGCAAAAATGTAACGCAGGACAATGCTCTTGGCTTTCTGGCCCTTGGCACTTTCTTTGCTCAGACAAAATCAGCAACGTTTCCATCCGGACGGATAATGAGTAACGGCAAAGAACTTGCGTCTTTTAATCGAAACGGAACGGCTCATGTAACAGTTACCGGAGATAAACAATTATCTATAGAACTGGACTCTGCCCCCAAAGACGGAACATCCATCTGGGCAATCAATACCCGCGCTGTACCGGAACTGGAAAGTTGGAAACCGTATTCCAAAGGACTCGTCATCAAACGTGAATTCCTAACCCGTGAAGGAGAACCATTGGATGTTTCCAGTATCAGACAAGGACAGTTAGTCGCCATGCGCACGACAGTAACTTCATCAGGAACCAGTGTCGCCAACACTGTTACAAACTGCCTGTTACCGTCCGGTCTTGAACCGGAAAACAACAAACTGGCTTCACGAGAAGATCTGCCATGGATTCAAAATGGAAACGTTCAGGCCGACCATGTAGATATTCGAGATGACAGAATACTGGTGTTCTCTGATATTTCCGACAAAGGAAGTGTAGAGCAAGTAACTCTGCTTCGTGCTGTTACTCGCGGAGAATTCAAGATTCCTCCGGCGCAGGTAGAAGCGATGTACGACCCATCTGTCTCCGCAGCAACAGATCTAGGCAAGATGACTATTAAATAAGAATGTGAACCCAGAGGGAAATAAATTTCCCTCTGGGTTCACATTCCTCTGCACTTATAATACGCTGACAGTAAAGTCAGTTTTGCAATGCTAAAAAAAATTATTCTTATTTTATCGGGAATTATCTTCTGTTTTGTTGCGGCATTCTATGTTTTAGATTTGTGCTCACCTTTTCCCGAACATAAACTCCATCCTGAAACTGCTACAGTGGTGAAAGACCGTAAAGGAGGCGTGCTGCGCATTTTTCTGCCACCGGATGGAGCCAGGCGCATGCATACTGAATTAAAGGACATCTCACCCATATTAAAAAAATCTTTAATTGCCTCCGAAGACAGCTGGTTTGAATACCATCCGGGGATAAACTTTTTCTCAGCAATCAGAGCAGCTGTTACAAATATAATTGCCGGACGGATTGTGTCAGGAGCCTCGACCATCCCGATGCAGATAGCGCGCATGGCAGAACCCAAACCCCGTACTTTTTATTCCAAATTAATTGAATCATTCAGGGCTGTGCAACTTAAGCTTCATCACACCAATGATGAACTGCTGGAAATATATTTGAATATGCTTCCCTACGGCGGAAATATTGAAGGGGTTGGAGCTGCTGCACACTTCTATTTCGGTCATGCCCCTTCTATCCTATCTCTAGGAGAATCAGCTTTACTGACAACTATCCCACGTGGTCCGGTTTACTATGATCCCTTGAGACATCCACAGCAGGCAATGGAAGGCCGTAACCAAGTTATGCTTCAATTGAAAAAAAAAGGAGTTTTTCCTACTGAAGAAGTAGAACGTAATCTGAAACTGCCACTACCAAAACAAGTAAGACACATCCCGCTCAAGGCCCCTCACTTTGGTCGTATGGTATTTGAGCGATGCGGCAGTTCTGCTGAAATTTATACAACTCTCGACTTCCCCTTACAGGAAGCTGCGCAAGACATCGTCAAAACTCATGTAGCCCGTTTGCGCATGCAGGATATTGATAATGCAGCCTGCGTTATCATTCATATTCCTACCAGAGAAATCATAGCCTTGGTCGGTTCGGCAGACTTTTTTGAGCATAGTTACGGGGGAGCCATTGACCTGACCGAAACAAAACGCTCACCGGGATCAACACTTAAACCATTCCTTTACGCACTTGCTTTTGATCAGGGAAAACTAACTCCTCAAACTTTTCTCTATGATATTCCCGTAGATTATTCAGGCTATTCACCGGAAAATTATGACCGAACATGGAAGGGACAGATTACGGTAAAGCAGGCTCTTGCAAAATCTCTAAATGTTCCTGCGGTCAATACGCTGGCGCTTACAGGAGTTGCTGAATTTATCGACCTTCTAAAAGAAGGAGGGATCAGTACTCTTGATAAATCACCCATGCAATATGGTCTGCCGCTTGCTCTCGGAGGCTGCGAAATAAAACTAACCGAGCTTACAAATCTTTATGCATCCCTTGCTGATCATGGCAGATATAGGCAATTATCGTTCACCCCGGCAAACAAAAAAATTGAAACACAACTTATATCTCCCGAAGCAGCATGGATGACAATAAACATTCTTTCATCAGTAACCAGGCCGGATATGAATGAAACATGGATGCTGACCAGAGATATGCCCGAAACAGCATGGAAAACAGGAACATCTTTTGGACACAGGGATGCATGGGCTCTAGGAATTTCCGGAGATTACGCCATAGGAGTATGGGTAGGAAATCCTGACGGCAGACCGCGTAAAGGAATATCAGGAGCAATGCATGCAGGGCCGATTCTATTTGATCTGCTTCGCACAGCTGCACCCGGCGGCAAGTTACCGCCCAGCCCAGAAGGCTCAGGTATAACGGAAGTTAAGGTCTGCGCTCACAGCCACCAGTTACCAGGACCATTTTGTACAGAACTCGCAACCATGCAGATTTTAGCAGGAAAAACAGTGCTGCATCCGTGCAAACTGTGCCGACAGATTTTTGTTGATGCAAGGTCCGGCTACCGCCTGTCCGGTGAATGTCTTGACCGCCAGAATATAAGAAAAAAAATCATCCGCACAATTCCTGCAAAACTTGCACACTGGCGTTCTGAAAACAATCTGGAAGTTCCGCAAATGCCGCCACTTGCTCCTGATTGTGATCTTATTCCGGCTGGTATAGCCCCCCAAATCATCTCTCCGGCGACCAATACTCCCTACTTGCTACGCAAGGATACCCCACTTAAATTCCAGAAAATATCCCTTAAAGCTGAAGCAGGATCTGACAGTGGAAGACTACACTGGTTTCTGGACGGACGTTTAATTGGGGAAGGGCCGTCTGATAAGAAACTGTTCGCTGAAGTAGGAATAGGGAGGCACAGAATTTCTGTTTCCGATGAAATAGGAAGAACTGACTCTGTAAAGTTCGAGGTAAGATGATTCCTAAAGACTCCACCTGTCTCCCAAAGATTTAGCAGCAATACAGCATCCGGCAGCCATGGCTGACCATTCTATTATTTCAGGAAGTGAAATAGCTCCGTTAAAATTGCCCAGATGCGGACCTGTAGTCAGTGGAATGTCTTCTTTATTTTTCTCTATACTATGCGCTTTTTCAGGGGCCATACCGCATTTAACAAGGTATTTACGAAACTCTTCATCTTCTAGTATTTCCTGATCCACCACACGCATAAATTCGAACATATGATTATCAACGCCCATCTCATTGATCATTGACTCAACCAACTCAGTAAGATGGAGATTTATTTCACCTTGAAATATTTTACCTGTAAATCCACTATAATAATGGCTGAAGCACTCCATAATCGCCTGCTCAAAAAATTCAGGATCAAACAAATGGCGGGCATCAACGGGATTGCCTTTTTCGTCAAGACCGCAAAGTTCCGGTTCCTGCGCTCTGAACCAGCTTCCCAGCACAAGGAGTACAGACATAAAATGAGAACCTATAGCCCAGTAAAATGAATCACGCCCCGGTTTAATTAATTGAAAATGTTCAAAGTCACGCAAACCTGATAAACCGAAATTTGGATAGCGGCAGGAATCAAGCCAGCGGTCCAGCCGTCCGAATCTCCGCCATTCATAGATACCTTCATCAGTACGCCGTGTAGCCTGCACCCTGTTATGAAATAGAGGAATAGGGGCATCGTGTACAACCCCCTGCCCCGCAAGTCTGCCGAGAATATAGGAATTACGGCCCATTATTTCCAACAGATCAAAAGCTGAACTGCGTTTATCTACCCGGTCATCATTAGGATAAACAAAGTAATCGCTATGGGCATGGTATCCCATAGCATAACATTCTTCATGCAGATTATCAGGAGCTTCCTCTGGAAGGCCAACTATCCTGAACACAACATGACCGGATATGGTGTATGGACGCGGGCAGTCAAAGCGAACTTCACACTTAAGGGCATCATGCTGCAACATATCCATCCAGCGTCCCTCCATGTGGAGACTGTTTGGATCTTCACCTTTACGTAAAATTTTAACCGCAAAAATCTGATTATCACCGGAAGATTTCATCACCGCACTGCGCCCGGAGAAAACTGGAGTCCCCTGTACCTCTGCCAATTTAAGCAGATTCTCCCATTTGATAGACGGTGCAAAACCACTAAATGGAGCTGGATGTTCCGGCAGGCAGACATCAAAAGGCAGGAGTCCAAGACCTCCGGAAGCTTCGATAGATGCGTATTCTTTGCAGGTCGAAGCAGCCTGAATCTGCATCTGTAAAGCCATACGAGATATGGACTGATCTGAACTTCCAGACCCTACTGCAGCAAGAACCTTGGCACATTCACGGTATAAAAGCTGGGACATACGCTGTTCACTGTACCTTTGCTCTATAAGAATATCCCATACAGCACTGATAACAGTATTATCGGCACAGTCAGGCTCTTTTTGCAGCAGCCCTCTCAAATTTCTCAAATCCATATATGCTGCACTGAATTCTCTTTCAGGCGTCAACCCTAATGCATAGGCAGTTGCTTGCGTTTTTTCCAATTTGTCCCTCTTAATCAATGTATGATCGAAGGGGTAACTGAAAGTCAAAATTTAAGCCAGCACGAACAGTCATGTTATTAGATAACAAGATTATATCGAGCTGTTTTAATAGATTTAATCTATTTGTCCTAAACATTTAACTCATTTATTTCAAAAAGACTCAACACCAACCTTTATCGTAATCAATACGGGAGTTTTTTGCCATGACACAGCCATCTTATAAAGAAATGTGGGAAAATCTTAATCTTGATATTGAGGCTCATGACGGGCTTCTGGAAGTACTTGGTAAATTCTATGGTGATATATACATGAGCCAGCAGGGTCGCTTGCAGGGCATGGAATATTTAGATTTCGTTCTTTCCGAAGTACACGGACTTAGAATCAAGGAGCTTATGGATGCCAAAGCCCAAGGCCGCAAAATAATCGGAACGTTCTGTGTTTTTGTTCCGGAAGAACTCTCTCTTGCTGTAGATGCTATTCAAGTAGGCCTTTGCGCAGGGGCTGATGCCGGTACTGAAGCAGCAGAAACAATTGTTCCCCGTAACACATGTGCTCTCATTAAATCTTTTATCGGTTTTAAAATGGCAAAGATTTGCCCCTACACAGAATCATGTGACCTGATCATTGGCGAAACCACTTGTGACGGCAAAAAGAAAGCATATGAAGCATTCGGTGAGATGGCACCAATGCATATTATGGAAATCCCCCAGCGCAAAGAAGCTTCTGACAGAGAACTCTGGAAATCAGAAGTACTCCGTTTTAAAGATGAGTTGGAAAAAATTACCGGTAAAAAGATTACTGCCGAATCACTCAAGCAAGGTATTAAAACAGTTAATGACAAAAGACGTGCTCTCCAGCGTCTCAACACCCTGCGTGCGGCAACACCAACACCAATTTCAGGCCGTGATGTTCTGCTCATTAATCAGGTCAGCTTTTATGACGATCCAGTCCGCTTCACACAGTCAATAAATACCCTCTGCGACCAGATAGAAGAACGCATTGCCAAAAACGAAGGTATCGTACCCGAAAATACACCTCGTCTTATGCTGGCAGGCTGTCCTATGGCAGTACCGAACTGGAAACTGCCTTATATTATTGAAAGCTCAGGTGCTGTAGTTGTGTCAGAAGAATCCTGTATCGGAACTCGTAACACTCGTGATTTAGTAGATGAATCAGGCGAAACTGTTGAAGAAATGATTGATGCCATCTGTGAACGTTATATGAAAATAGACTGTGCATGCTTCACTCCTAACAACGAACGACTGGACAACATCAAAAAGCTTGCCGAAGAAACAAAAGTAGATGGAGTAATTCACTATTCACTTATGTTTTGTCAGCCATACACCCACGAGACTTTCAAAGTGGAAAAGACTCTGGCTGAATCAGAAGTTCCAATGCTGGCTATTGAGACAGATTACAGCATGGAAGATGTTGAACAGCTGAAAACCAGAGTTGAAGCATTTGTTGAGATGATCTCATAAAGAGCTACGTCAATCTGATCTTAGCATCTTTTCCATAAGAAAGATTAAGAACTCAAACAGGCTCTATCCTGCGTTTTATTGAGTGCTAAAAAATAAAATCAACAAACGGGGGAGACATGCTCTCCCCCCCTCTTGGACAAGGAAGGCATATGATTGCAGGAATTGACATTGGCTCGCGGTCAATGGAACTGGTCGTGCTTGACGGTGATAAAATTATCTTGAAACGCAAACTTCCGACGACCTTTGACCCGGCTTCACAGATTAAAAAAATTATGGACGGCGTGAAAGTCGATCTTATTTCTGCAACAGGATACGGCCGTAAACTCATGACCGAAGAGCTTACTGGTACACCCTGCACCTCCCTTACCGAAATTAAAGCTTATGCTCTTGGGATATCACATCTGTTCCCCGAAGCCCGTACCATTCTTGATATCGGCGGACAGGACACCAAGGCTATATCTCTATTTAAAAACGGTAAAGTTGCTAAGTTCGAGATGAATGACCGCTGCGCAGCCGGTACAGGAAAATTTCTGGAACACCTTTCCACGGTTTTCCAAATACCGATTGAAGACTTTGGTTCATATGCTCTTGAAGGCAGTGAACCTCTACAAATCAACAGCATGTGTACTGTTTTTGCTGAGACAGAGGCGACTTCACTTATGGCCCAAGGTAAAAATCCGCACGATATAGCTCTTGGACTGCACGGATCTATTGTTCGGCGAACAACCAATATGCTGAACAGAGTCGGACTTGTTGAACCATTGGTCTTTGCCGGAGGAGTGGCAAATAACAGTTGTGTTATCAAGATGTTACAAGACTCTTTATTTATAAATCCCCTCATTCCTGATGAGCCGGATTTTGCTGGAGCACTCGGTGCAGCACTATTTGGACGCTCTCAGCAAAAAATTCTTTAATAAATCGTTTGAAAATTGCTTCTTTTCCCGTTAGGTTCCCAATGTCCTTGGCATCATAATAATTCGAAACTGCCGGGACCAATTTGCCCTTCAGGAGAAATAAGAGCATGTCCGAGAAAAACTTGGAAACAAATGGCGAAGAGAACTTTGCCGAACTGTTTGAAGCCTTCCAGTCTGAATCCAACGACAATCTTCAGGTCGGTGACCAGATCAAGGGAACTGTAATTTCCATCACCAAAGACTCTGTGTTTATTGACACAGGTTCAAAAGTTGACGGAGTTGTATCCCGCGATGAACTGACCAATGAGGAAGGTGAACTGACCGTTAACGACGGAGATAATGTAGAACTCTACGTAATCTCCATGAACAACAATGAAATCGTCCTTTCCAAAGCCATGTCCGGCGCAGGTGGACTCAATATGCTGCGTGAAGCATATGAGAACAATGTACCTGTTGAAGGCAAGGTTAGTGAAACTTGCAAAGGCGGTTTCAGAATTACGATGATGCATCGCAAGGTGTTCTGTCCCGTCAGCCAGATTGACACAACTTTTGTTGAAGATGCTGAAAGCTTCGTTGGCAGCACCCACAATTTTCAGATCATCAAGTTCGAAGAAAACGGTCGCAACATTGTTGTTTCCCGCAGAGTTCTTCTCGAACAGGAGCAGGAAAAAGTCCGCGAGCAGTTTGTTAAGGATGTACAGCCAGATGCTGTTATGGATGGTAAGGTTACCAAACTCATGCCTTTCGGTGCGTTTGTTGAACTTGCTCCCGGCGTTGAAGGTATGGTTCACGTTTCCGAGCTTAGCTGGTCACGTTCGTCCAAACCCGAAGATGTTGTGCAGCCCGGTGATGAGGTTACAGTTCGTATCCTTTCCATGGAACCACGCAATGATGGTAAAGGTTTGAAAATCAGCCTTTCCCTCAAACAGCTTCAGGCTGATCCATGGGACGAAGTCGGCACTAAATTTGCCGCTGGTGACAAGCTGACCGGAACAGTGATCCGTTGTGCAGATTTCGGCGTATTTGTTGAAATCGCCCCCGGCATCGAAGGTCTGGTTCACATTTCTGAAATGAGCTACACCAAACGCGTGCATAAACCTGAAGATGAAGTTACCCCCGGTCAGGAAGTAGCTATCATGATTAAAGATATTGATCCGGTTAAACGCCGTATCGGTCTATCCATGAAAGACGCTGCTGGAGATCCTTGGCTGGATGTTGCTGACACCTTCAAAGTGGGTCAGGAAGTGGAAGGAACTGTTGAAAATAAAGCTGAATTCGGCATTTTCATCAACCTCGCACCCGGTATAACCGGACTGCTGCCCATGTCCCGCATTTCACGTTCAGGAAAACAGGCTGAACTTGAATCCCTAAAACCTGGTGATAAGGTTAAAGTTTCCATCGAGGAACTCAATACCTCTGACCGCAAGGTCACTCTCACTGCAGGTGAAGCAACTAAACAGGAAGGCGACAGTGACTGGAAAGAATATGCCAAGTCTGCACCTTCAAAGAAAACAGCCCCACGCAAATCGTCTCAAGGTAAATCAAGCCCTAGAGTAACCTCCGGTGATTCCGGTGGATTTGGCGGTCTGCTCGGTGCTAAGCTTCAAGAAGCCATGAAAAATAAAAAATAGTACTTTTAAGGCCGGAATTCTTAAAAAGAATTCCGGCCTTAATTTTATTGGACTATGAATAAAACTGAGACTATTATCTGCTGGAATGACTGCTGATCAGGATTTATGAAGGTGAGTTCACACCTTCGTTCTCTTGATTCCGGGCAGTGTGTTCAAGTTGAAATACTCTCGAATCAACTTACGCAAATAAAAGGCATCGCCAGAGTCAGAAAAGCTGAGATTATTGCGAGTCAACCTCTTCAAGACGGCATAATCATTCTGACCATTCGCAAGAACTAATTTTCTTTAGTACTATTTTTCAACTGCTGCATTCAGTTCATTCCTTCAGGAATTAATCATGTCCCCATTTCTGATCGTACCAGCCATCTTTACTATTGCCGGGATAATGCAAGGGCTTACCGGGTTCGGTTGCGCACTCATTGCAATGCCTCTGCTGGCCTTTGTTATAGATATCAAAGTAGCCGTTCCCACATGTACTCTTTGCGCTGTGTTTATAAATATAAATATGACCCACAACCTGCGTAACAATCTTGACCGCAGCAAGATTCTGCCCCTCATCATCGGAAGTATACCGGGCACAATTTTGGGGCTTATGATAATCAAAGAGGTTAATGGTAACTACATACGACTTTTCCTGGGTTTACTCATTGCGACATTCGCTTCATATTCGCTTTTAACCAAACCCGTCACCCTGAAAATAAGCAATAGATGGGGATACTTTTCAGGGTTCCTAACCGGCCTTCTTTCTGCAACTGTCAGTGCCGGAGGACCTCCAACCATAATTTACTCATCCCTCAAAGATTGGGGCAAGGACTGCTTCAGGGCTACATTAGTCAGCTTTTTTCTAGTTGCGGGACTGATGGCTGCTGCAGGACATCTGATCTGCGGCTTAACCACTATGTTTGTTTTCAAACTTTCACTGGCCTCAACTCTACCTATTGTTTTCGGAACTTATATAGGTTGCAAACTGTCTTCCACCATTTCAGAAGGGCATTACAAAAGAATCGTCATGATTCTGCTTGTCTTCATGGGATTAATGCTTATATTCCAGAACGTCTAACTTTGAAAAATAAGCACGGAGTTGAGAATTAATGTTTGCAAAAATTTTTATCACCCTTGTCGTTGTCCCTCTTTTCGACCTGTACCTGCTGGTACAGATCGGGAGTAAAATTGGTACTCTGAACGCTATTCTACTATGTCTGTTTACTGCCTTTGTAGGAGCATCACTTGCAAAGTCCCAAGGCATGGCAACCATGCAGAAAGTACGCGAGAACATGGATAAGGGAGTAATGCCCGCTGAAGATATTCTCGATGCCGTGATCATTTTTCTGGCAGGACTGGTCCTGCTCACCCCCGGATTCATCACAGATGCTCTAGGACTGCTGCTGCTCTTTCCACTGACACGTGGCTACTTTAAGCGCTGGCTCAGAGTTCAGATAGAACAAATGATGAAACAACCGAACGTACATATAGTGCACCATAATTCTGAATTCACGGCATGGACGAATCAGGATCAGCCTAAACAACGTATCGACAATGTAATCGATATCAAACCTGACGATAAATAAAGGACAGCTCAAAACCCCACTATCCCGTTGAGCTTGGTTAAATCTTCATATAAAAATTAAAAAAGGTGGATAGATACTATTTTTTGCATCTATCCACCTTTTTTTGATGTTATTAAGCTTAACTATTTTGGCTAGAGAGGAATGTCCTAATCCTGAATTACATCTGCTAAGATAAAAGTTCCGGGGAAACCTGGTCCAATTTTAGCATTAGCCTTGCGTGCATTAGAAAGAGTTTTGTACATACCAAGCTGTACTTTAAAAATCTGGGCACTGTCAGTTACAACACGTACAATTCTAGTGTTATGAAAATCAGCCTTATTAAGCCTTTCAATCAACCGCTCAGCATTAGCTTTAACTTTATACGCTCCGACCTGAATGTAGAATGCCCCATATAAATTTACTTTACCTGTAACTACCTGAGATTCTGGAGTCTTAGGCATTACAGGTCGATAAGGCTCAATTCGCACGTTGGCTTTTCCGCTCTCAATAAAATCCAGTTGCTGAGCAGCTGAACGCGAGAGATCGATAATCCGGTCCGGGACAAAAGGACCACGGTCATTAATTGTAACGGCAACACTCTTGTTATTGCCCATATTTGTAACCGTAACCTTCACACCAAGCGGCAGATAATTATGAGCAGCGGTAAGTTTATCCATATCATATGGCTCACCGGACGCAGTAACTTTGCCTTGAAATTTTTCACCGTACCATGAAGCAATTCCCTCTTCCTTGTAATCAGCAGGAATAACAGGAGTATCAGCACTAACAACTGTTTCGGTAGCGTTCAGTGTATTATCCTGTGCAAAGGCAGGGCTTGTTGCAACACTAAGCAGCAACAAAAACTGCATAATATAAAAAAATCTGATCATTTATCTCTCCTGCCATGTATTGTACGGTTTCAGTTTGATACCTTTATGCAGATTTTCTGATACTTGCAAGTAAACTGTTCTACAATTTCTTCATCTCACGAACACGCATAGATTGATCATACTCACCAAGCTCATACATACGGATTTTATTACTACGGGGAAATTCTCTTTTAAAAAGCATTTTCAAGAGCTTACGCATCCCATTCAACCTTGCCTCATGGGTATTTGTTTCATATCCCTCTTCATAAGTGATGAATTCACCATCATTTATGTGTAATATGAGCAAAGAACGGTTGCGTTTGTATGTCCGCAGGTCTATGCAGTGCCCAACAGGAAGCTTTTTTAACTTCCGTAACACCGATTCCAGAGCAGTTGCTTTATCAATCATGCTTTGAAGATATAGCGCCAAAAGGAGAACTGTCAAATATGAGTAATGATACCGCCCCCATCAGTAAGGGAAGTACAATTGAATGCACAATCGAGTCACTGGCTTTCGGAGGACAGGGTATTGCCCGCCACGAAGGTATGACTGTTTTTGTAGACCGGGCTGTCCCGGGTCAAAAAGTGCGATGTGAAATAACAAAACTTAAAAAAAGATTTGCTGAAGCAACAAGAACAGAAATTATTGAAAATTCAGAGTCTCAGCAAACACCTTTTTGTGAATATTTCGAAACCTGCGGCGGATGCATGCATCAGGACATGCAATATGATGCCCAGACATACTGGAAAGGACGTCAGGTAAGCGAAACCCTTGCAAGAATCGGCAAGATCTCGGCTGAAACTGAAGGAATGGGAGAAGAAGCCCTGCCGTCACCTGAAAACATCGGTTACCGCAACAAAATGGAATTTTCATTTTCAGGTTATGCAGATGACCTGAAAGTAGGTTTTAAACTGCGCGGCAGTGAAACTGATGTACTGAATATTTCAAACTGTCCTTTGCTGCCAGAATCCTGTTCATCAATCCCGGCACTGGTTAAAGACTATTGTGTTAAAAGCAAGATTGGCGCATATCGTCACGGTAAAAGCGGTTACTGGCGTAAGCTTGTAATTCGCGTCGCACATATCAGCGGAGAAATAATGGTCCACCTGATCACAGCTCCGTCAAAAACACATCACGCAATCCCCGGACTTGAAAAACTTTTATTTGATAACGTGCCTCAGCTTAAAACTTTTGCCCACTCTACCCGCATAGGTCGCGCTGATCTTGCTACAGGGGAAAGACAGATTTCTCTTACCGGAAAGCCATTTATTACTGAAAGTCTTGAACGTGAAGATGGAAAGGCAGTTAAATATAAAATTACGCCGAACTCATTTTTTCAGACTAATTCCGCAGGAGCACAAGTTCTATACCAACGCAGCGTTGAAATTGCACAGCCTAAAAAAAGCGATATTGTTTATGACCTTTTTTGCGGGTCAGGCGGTATCGGTATGTTTATGGCCGACAAGATTAAAGAAATTATCGGCATCGAAATTTCTAAAGAAACAGTATTAGCAGCCAAAGAAAATGCCGAATTGAACGGTATTGAAAATGCCCGCTACTTTGCTGGAAATCTTTCGTCTGAGAAAGGCTTTCCACGCGATCTTCCAAAGCCGGATATGATCATTGTAGACCCGCCACGCAGCGGAGTTCCTGCGCCGACAATGGAAAAGATCCTAGAACTATCTCCTGAAAAAATTCTGTACATATCCTGCAATCCATCAACACTTGCACGCGACGCGGAAAAACTCGGTGATGGATATACTGTTAAACGTTTTTCAGCAGTGGATATGTTTCCCCATACATCTCATGTTGAATGTATCGCCTTGTTGACTAAAGCAGACTAAAGCTGACACAATTAAGTACCGATAAAAGAGGGGTGTGTTTTAACAATTTAAAATAAATTCATTGCACTGGGCAGATGCAAATGCATCTGCCCAAATATTACATTATGCCTGAACAAGTAATACACGATACATTGCTTCGAGAACTTCGCAGGCTGAATCTATACCCGCCTGAAGAAAGACAGTTGAAAGATTTGCGCTCAAAAATTGAGGGCAAACTCACTCGTGATGAAATCAATCCCTCAGACCCAGATTTCTCCAAATACACAGTCCTACTCTATGGACTGGCCCTTAAGTCACTGGAATCAGATGCAGAAACAGGCGTCAAAGAATCATATTCACAAGAAGAAAACGATTCTGCCACGACCATATGCTTAGATGCCCTTGCAATCATGGGACACATTGGGAGAACTCTTGCTGCCAAAATACTCTGCAATAAATTGTTTCATCTTTCTCAGGTTAAAGAATGGCTTGAAAAAAAACCTCATGGCATAGCCATATCAGTTGCCGACCGCATAGTTGCTACAAACCCTGCCGAAGTTCCTGAGCGACTTGAATTTGCAAAATCAATTATTGCAAAAGCCGCAATGTTTGATGTCGCTGATGCCGCTTCTTTTTTCAGGAAGAACGGGACCCGCAAGGGACAATTGACATTTTCCACTCTGGAAAATTTTATGTCCGGAAGGTACGGCAAAGACTGTCATAAAGGACTAACAGAGCCGAATACTATTGAAGAAATCAGTATCTGTACTGAAAGTATGCCTCCATACCCTAAGAAAGAGCTTATAAAAGACGTTATATTTCATCTGCGCACCATGGACCCTATTGTTATGGAACAGGTGTTACGCGCCATAGAACGGCTTGCAGATGAAATAGACGATGACATGATGAAAGATATTGTCCCGCTGTCTTTTTCCCCCTCTCTACCGCTTGCTAAAGCAGCCATGGATATTATTGCCAAATTCGGCAACAGCAGGCGAGGAGCTATTTTTGCTAAAATATTCAATGAATCACCTAAAATCCGGGCAGAACTGATAAACAGACTTCCTATCCTGAGCAGCGATAATTTATCAAACTTTATGAGTATGATTTCTAATGGTTTCCACGCACCTGTAATTTCAGCTCTATATTCAACTCTGGCCGAAGAAGACCCGCAATGCTTTGGAGCACTTCTTTCGCAGGTTGTAAAAAGTTCTAGCAGTCCCAAAAAGACAAGACTAAAACCGGAACTGACAAAAATTTTACAACAGGATGTTTTAGACAAACCCGAAAGGCCGGAAGAAATTGAAACTCGTACAGTAGAGGGAATAGACTACATTAAGTCAGGAGCCCCTATTGTTTTAAACATAGAGAAAAAAAATATACAAAAAGGGTTTAAAAGAATTTTCGGCAAAGAAACAGCACAGTCAGATTCAATGCCCGATAAGTACATCGATGGTCAAATTTCAAATCAGCGCATCCACAAACTCAATCGCTGGAAAAGTCATGCAAAGGGTATAACATTTCAAAACTGTAAATTTACGGCTTGTGATTTCAGATCTTCTTTTATGACATCCTGTACTTTTAAGAATTGTACCTTTGAATCCTGCACCTTTGGCGAAGCTTCTTATATGAAGTGCATGTTTGAAAATAGTTCTTTCTTAGGCTGCTCAATGAATAAAACTAAGTTTTATAATTGTACTATGAAACGATGCACTTTCAAATATACACATATAGATTCAGCAATAATTTCCATATGCTCGCTTGAACTGTGTGAATTTACAGCCGTAACGGCAGTATGGAGCTATCTATACCAAACGCATATTTTATCCAGCATCTTTCATCTATCTGATTTCAGAGAAACATTCTTTTATAAAGGTCAGCTGAAAGGGGTTATATTCACAGATTCAGATTTAAATGGAACACTCTTCAGTCAAACGGAGGTTAAATGTACGACGTTTAACGGATGCACCAACTTTGATTGCAAAGCCTTATGCACTAGAACAAATTCAACAGATATTCTGTCCGCAATGCAGCGAACATTGGTTGAACGCCTGACAATGAGAGAACAGCTTAAAAAACGCCATTCCGGATTTGGAAACATGGGTCAGTATGAGCGGGGTGTTATTTATAAGGCTGTAAAAAGATGGTTTATATTAAAAGACATTGACCGCTGCTACGCAAAGTTTTCAGAAAATAATACACGCAGGCTGCGTTGGGCTGCATCCAGAATGAATAGTAAGTGCAAGATTTTTTTGGAACTGCTTCCGGCACTGCTACACACAAATATTTTTGATCAAGCTGCAAACATCGAACATTTAACTGTTCCATCCCATATCAGTGGGTACAGCCTGACTCTAAGCACTTTAAAATCTTTCGAACAACTCTTTCCGGACCTCCAGGTAGAATCCCCAAAAGAGAATGCTGTACCAATTGAAGCTCTTATGTCCATTGGAAGCACCGGAACTATTGCACAGACGGCGTCTTCAGATCTGGACTGCTGGGTCTGTTGCGATTTTTCCAAATGCCCTACTGAAAACAGAGAAAAGCTAAAAATAAAACTGAAAGCGATTGAGGAATGGGCTGATAAAGATTTTGACCTGGAAATACACTTCTTTGTCATGGATATTGAAGAAATTCGCCACAGCAGATTCGGGCTGAGTGATGAAGAGAGTTCAGGTTCAGCTCAAGGAGCTATTTTAAAAGAAGAGTTTTATCGTACGGCACTACTCCTTGCAGGAAAACCGCCCCTTTGGTGGTTCACTCCACCGGAGGTGGATAGCGACGCATATGAAAAAACAGCCCGAAAATTAGCCACCTTGAAAGGACCTGAATTTGCCATTGATCTTGGCAACATACCTAAAATTCCAGTGGAAGAATTCTTTGGTGCATCTCTTTGGCAAATTGTTAAGGGAGTGAAAAGTCCATTTAAATCAATTATGAAATTCGGCCTACTTGAAATGTATACTTCCGGAAGCAGTTATACCTTGCTTTGTGAAGGGATTAAAGAAAACATAATTGCAGGGCAGCGCAGACTCGAAAACGTAGATCCCTATATGCTTCTATACAGCCAGCTTGCTGATTTTTACACAAATCATAATAAGCCGGAATACACATGGCTGACAGCTATGGCCCTACGGCTTAAATGCGGAATTCTTGATGACGGTAACATAGATAGAAAGCCAAACAGCCCGGAAGAACTGGAAATAATGGAGTTCACTGCAGGTCTTTCCGACGAGAACAGTCCCGGAAGGTTTAAAGAATTCAAAGGATTAACAGACTTCAGATCCGTAGTTTCACTTGGAAAGAAAATCAACCTGTTCATGATCAAGACATATATGAAGGTACGCGGTCAGCAAGATAAAATTTCTGGCATAGCCATTACCCCTGAAGATTTGACCCGGCTGGGAAGAGTAATCTTTGCCAGCTTTGCCAAACGTAAATTCAAAGTTGAAAGAGTCAGCCTGCCAGGCCCCAGAACACATTTTTTCGATTCACTGCTGATAACCAGAGACAGCAAGCAAGGCTGGGTAATCACTGGCGAACATCCAGATGAATCCGGTTCACGAGTTTTACAAAGCCAGATTGAATCTGGTAAAGATCTGATTCCCATGCTTGTTTGGCTGGCATTAAACGGTCTATACAACTCACAAATGAAAACCAAGACAGATCTCAGTTCAGCTCCTGTACGAGACAGGGACCTAAAAAAACTGTTTGAAAATCTGTCTTTGTTTTTTCCTCTTAAAAAAGTATTCAACACTCAGGTAGAAGAAAGTTTAAACTCTGAACAATTACAAAAAGCATACTTCATAGTAAATTTATGTATTGGACGGGAAGTAAAAGAAGTTAAAGAAGTTCACCTCGTATACAACACCAATTGGGGTGAAGTGTTCTGCATGCCGATGAAAATAACTAATTCTCTGATTGAAACTCCTGATGTTTACTTGAAAGAACAATTTCCTGAAATATATTCAGGCCCTGTAAAAATGGGACAATTTGTTCCGCAAGGTTCCGAGTGTAAATTTATTAAAATCCCTGTCAGTTAAAGCATTCTGGCAGCAATGAACAGCTTAAAAAGCATTTCTACTAGATAAAAATACTGAGGTTCATATGCCGATTATTCGAAAAAGTCTGCTACAATTAATTTTTTCAGGGTCGTTCATGAAAAGATGGAATGACAAACTCCGTCCCATGGAACTTGTGGAAGTAGATAAACAAGCCCATAAAATGATCGCCGCATGGATACTTTTTACATTAAATACTGAAAACATCGATCAGCGCGAAAAGATAAAGCTGGGAAATGATATTGTTGAGGGTGGTATTTTCGAATATCTTTTCCGCATGGTCATTACTGACATCAAACCTCCAGTATTCTACCGCATCAAAGAAAATCCTGAACATTACCGCAAATTAACAGAGTGGGTTCTAAAGCAGCTTCGTCCACGACTTATGCCTCTGGGTGCTGAATTTTGGGTCAGACTTAGTAATTACCACTTAAATCCGGAAGAAGATTCTTTATCGCGTAGAATTCTGGATGCTGCACACATGTATGCCAGCTATTCAGAATTCAAACTGCTCAAGCATTTAAACGAGCCGGATGCAGAACTTACCGGAATTGAGCAAAATTTTATAAACCGTCTTGAAAGTTATTCTGATATTGCAGGAGTCAGCCAGTTACTTAACTCTGAATCCACTCCACTTGGGCGATTTGCAGATTTATGCGGAAGATTGCGTTTTCAAACCAGATGGTCCCAAACGCCGCGTATTCCTGAAACATCAGTGCTGGGTCATGTATATATAGTAGCGACATTTGCCTGGTTTTTCAGTCTGGAAAAAGGCTCTTGTCCTGCACGCAGGCAAAACAACTTTTTTTCAGGCCTGTTCCACGATATACCGGAACTGCTGACTCGTGATATAATTTCACCTGTAAAAAAATCAGACCCAACTATCGGTGAACTCATCAAAGAATATGAAGAACAGGAAATGGAATCCAGAGTGATGGCCCCGCTTATTGAAAACGGATATACTAATCTTGCCACGCGCCTTGGATATCTATTAGGACTTGAAACAGGTTCAGAATTTCATGCTCAGGCAATTGTGGGCGGATGTGCCAAAAAAATTACTACGGAAGAACTTGATGCACGTTACAATGATGATTCATATGACCCCAAAGATGGTGAGCTTCTAAAGCTATGTGATCATCTGGCAGCCTTCCTTGAAGCCTATAATGCAATGCAGAACGGAATTACATCGTCCCATCTGCATCAAGCATACTGGCGTATAAGCCAAAGCTATATGGAAAATCCTGTTGTGGCTGGAATTCACGTAGGTCCATTACTGGCAGATTTCGAGTAGCTGCCCTTTACTTAAAGGGATATAATATGTTCTACCATTGTGAATAATTGTTTTTCTTTTTAATTAAGAATAAATTTTCTTACATAATAACTTTGCCTTAATAAGGAGATGCTGATGCTACTGAGAAAAAGAGCCTGGGATATGATGCGTGAAGAATTCGCAACTATAGATGAATCTGCAAGCCTTGCTGAAGGCATCCGCATGCTACGCGACAGTATGAAAAATGCACCTGACAACAGTATCGTGGTGGTAAAAAAGAAGAACGGGTCCCTGCGTGGAGTTGCATCAATCTGGACCATGCTTAAAGCAGTAGAAGATCAAGTACTAAAAGATGATGACCTTAGCTTAACAGAAGAAACAGACTGGGATCGTGCTTTTAAAAGAGCTGGGACAGCCTGTTGCGCTGCTTCTCTTGAAGATCATATAGAAGAAGATGTTGCTATCCTGAAACCAACAGATCCGATGCTGGTGGTTCTTGAGATTTTACGTAAAAGAAACCGCTCTTGGGCGCTTGTAAGCGAGGGTGGTAAAATTATTGGTGTAGTTCTTTTAAGTGATGTCTATCGCGAACTGACTCGTGACCTAGTTACCCAGTTCTAACCTTCGAGTTAAATTTTACCTTTTCAAAATAACGTCACCACCAAATGCGTTAAAAAATAGCCCCTCCCTAATCAAGGAAGGGGCTATTTCTTTAGTAAATACGTAGCCTACTTCTTCAATGTAAGTACCCACGCTTGTATATTTTTAGTAACTTCCGGATCATATCCCTGATCTCTTGAAATTGCAGTTGCAGCTTCAACAGGAGAAACAGCTTCAGCATATGGTCGCTTAGTTATCATCGCACAATATGAATCAACTGCGCCAATAATTCGACCAAGTTGACTGATATCCCTACCGGATTTTTTCTGAGGATACCCTTTTCCAGTTACACGCTCGTGATGCTCAATAACGCAAGCCTCAATTTCTTTATACTTCAAATCCAGCTTACTAAGCATCTCATAACCAAGCAAAGGATGCTTATCTATTTTAGCACGCTCATCGGTGGTTAACGGCTTTGGCTTTTCCCGTATAAAAGCCGGTATTTTAGTCATCCCCAAATCATGAAGAAAAAAGCCTGCTGTGAGCCTATTAAAATGATTACGTGTAATTTCATTTTTAGAAAACGAATCTGACTTCATGCGGATAAACATGGCAAGAGCTAAAATGCCACTGTTAACGCTGTGTCTGGCAAGAGTGTGCTCAGTATGAAGACGTCTGGCAAGAGCTTTAATGCGAAAGGGATCATTCCAGAGATACTCGGTCAAAACCATCAAGTCAGACCACAATTTCTCCATAACTGCAGCCACAGGCTGATCGTAAAATTCACCTATACGCATAGTCAAAGCTTCAACAAAAATATCGGCAATCTCACTTTCTTTAAGATTACGGTCAATGAGAACCAGATCAAGCTGATAAGCAATATGTTTTACATAAACAGGGTGATCAGTTCTGGAGACAAATATTATTCCTTCCTTGACCATCTGCGCCAAAGTTTCAATCTGCTCTTTTGTAAGCCGTCCTCCCACCTGATAATAAGGTGCAACTCTCCCAACTTTTTCATTGAACATAAAAATATTGAGTGGAGGCCTGAACTTATTGAAACTTCTAAGAATATCAGGACTGATTTGATAATATTCCTCATTCAAACCGTCAGGAACATCCATTCTACCTTTTGCATGCATACTTAATTACCACCAAAGTTTACCATAAACAGCTGTAACATTTAAATAAAAATCAGAGACAGCTATCCACAAAAAATGAAATAACTAAGAAATAAATACACTACAGGGCTCTGTCTCAACAAAATTTAAACCCTTTTTCAGATGCCCCTATAGCATTCATATCTCTGTTCGTGAAGAGTATCTCGCTTGAGATACAATTTTTGGCTATTATTTTTAAAAAAATATATTCTTTTTATATTTAATTTCTATTTTTCACTAAGCTCCACATATTTAAGCTTTTAGGGCTCTAAAAACACCATCTAAGTACTGTAAACTGCCATTTTTTGACCCTCATATTTCAGAAAGGGGCCTTGACTTTTCCCCTATTTTCACACACAGGTGGAGAGACGGGGGGAATTGGTGGTAGAACTGTGTGATTAGGTGGTAAAAATGAAATTCAGAGGTCACGCACATAGAAGCATGGATGCCAAAGGCAGACTAATGCTGACACCGGAGTATCGCGATCAAGTTTATAGCGATTCTCCGAAAGGTTGCGTGACGTTAACTATTTTCGAAGGAAACATAGTTGGTTTCACTCCACCGGATTGGGCTATCCTGGAAGAAAAATTGACCAGTATCAAGAGTCCAAGCCGGAAACTCAGAAATTTTATCCGTATAATCATTTCAGGTTCTGAAGAAGTCTACCTTGATAAACAAGGTAGAATAACCATCCCTTCCCATCTGCGGAAAAGCGGAAAACTGGACAAGGACGTAGTTCTTGCTGGAGTCGGTGACAGATTTGAAGTCTGGGATAAACGGGCATATGAAGCCCTGCTTGAACAGGATTTTGATGATGTTTCCGAAGAACTGGCTGAATGTGGAGTAGAACTCCCCTTTTAGCTGAAACGCTTCCCGCCGCATCACTAGACATACTCTTTTTTATTAATTGTAAGTTTGATTTTCAAAACCACCGCAGTTTAGCACAGCTCCCCCCCAGAGCACAGGCATAAAACACCGGAAACGTTTTGAATCAGAGAACCATGGAAAGCACAGATATAAAACCTGAAAAGGTCCACACTTCTGTTTTACTTAATGAGGTCATCGAGTGGCTCGCCCCTAAACCGGGCGGTCGGTATCTTGATGGCACTTTAGGTATGGCAGGTCACTCCAGTGCCATTTTAAAGGCCGCCGGTGAAGGTGCGCAGCTTGTCGGACTCGATAGAGACGAACAGGCTCTTAAGCTTGCTGGAGTCCGCCTTGAACCATTTGGAGAAAGAGCAAACAGGTTCCACCTTGCTTTCAGTAAATTTGAAACAGCACTAAATGAACTTGGCTGGGATACTCTTGACGGCGTTGTTCTTGATCTAGGAGTTTCCTCCTTGCATCTGGACAGAGCTGAGAGAGGATTCAGCTTCATTAAAGAAGGTCCATTAGATATGCGCATGGATCCGGCAGGTGGAATGCCTCCGGCTTCATCTATTGTAAATAAAGGATCTTACTCTGACATCAATAGAATCTTAAAATTGTACGGTGAAGAACCGATGGCGTCCAAAATAACCAAGGCCATCATTACCGCACGAGAAGAAAAGAAAATTACCACCACCCTTGAATTGGCATCTATTGTTGAAAAGGCATACCCCGCTAAACGCAGGGCTTTATCCCGGACCCATCCGGCAACTAAAACATTTCAAGGACTGCGTATTGCGGTGAATTCGGAGCTGGAAGAATTACAAAAATTCCTTCAACGCATTCCTGATTACCTGAGTCCTGGTGCAAGGATTGCGATCATTTCTTTCCATTCACTGGAAGATCGTATTGTTAAGAGAGCTTTTAAAGCGGGGTCTCTGAGCTGTGACTGCCCGCCAATGCAGCCTGTATGTACATGCGGAAAGATAAAAAAATTAAATATATTGACCAAAAAGCCTATCCTGCCCACTGAGGAAGAAATGGGAGTCAATTCACGAAGCCGCAGCGCAAAACTTAGAGTGGCTGAACGAGTCACAGAGCAAGAGAAATAAGACCATGAAAGGCGATTCTAATGGGATAGCTATGGCTCTGGCTTTAACAATGGCATCAGCTCTTATTCTAGGACTGATCTCGGTGTGGCTCAATATTGAGAGAGTCGATAAAGCCTATGATTTGAGACGGATGGAAAAAAGACTTGATGAACAGGAATCTCTGGCTGCCAAGCTGGAGGTTGAAAAAAACAACCTGCTGTCTCCTATTCATTTAAGGAAGTTGGCAAAAAAATACGGTTACGGCCCGGCTTCACAGGGACAGGTTAGAAGACCCAGAAAAGCGGCAAAACCATAAAGATTATAACAGGAGCTGAAAGTGGCAAAAAGGAAAAAAGAAAGCCTGAAGTCGAGCAGAAATAAGCTGCTCTTCGTCATGGTCCTTTTCGCCCTGATGTGGACAGGCCTTCTCGGCAGGGCAGCATGGCTGCAACTGTTCATGGGAAGCGACCTTTCACGTCTTGCCTCACGTCAGCACCTTGCAGCTGAGCTTGAACGCGGCGAGCGCGGTTCAATATATGACCGCAACGGTAATCTTCTTGCTACCAGCGTTGAAGCTTCATCAGTTTATATTCGTCCGGTGAATGTAAAGAATGTGGACGGAACTGCGACAAAACTTTCTCAGATTCTCGGTATCTCGAAATCAAAATTGAGAAAGAAATTGTCCAGAAAATCAAATTTCATCTGGATCAAACGGCAAATCAATGACCGTATGGCCAGTAAAATTAAAAAAGCCAACTTACCCGGCGTATATCTGGCAACTGAATTTGTCAGACTATACCCGAACAATCACCTTGCAGGACAACTGATCGGTTTTACAGGGGTTGACGGTAAGGGACTTGAAGGACTTGAAAAAGAGTTCAACTACAGACTCGCTGGACGCAAAGCGCAATTTGTTGTGCAACGCGATGCATCAGGGCGCCGGCTTTACCTTGATGCGATGGGACGAGAGATGAATATCAGAGGTAAGGATATACATCTTACCATTGATTCACATATTCAGTCTGTAACTGAAAATGCACTGGTTGATGCAGTTAGAAAATATGGCGGTAAATGGGGAGCAGCTATCGTTGTTGAGGTTGCTTCAGGTGACATTTTGGCCATGGCTAACTGCCCTAGATTCAACCCGAATATTTTCCGCACCAGCTCTCCTGAAATCTGGAGAAATCGTGCGGCTCTTGACGTTGTTGAGCCTGGCTCCACATTCAAACCGTTTTTGATTGCTGCTGCACTTGAACACGGAGTGATAACACCGGAAAAGCTCTTTGACTGTGAAAATGGACGCTGGAAACTTAACGGCAAGTACATCAATGATACGCATAAATGCGGCTGGCTACCGGTACACAAGATTTTACGTTACTCGAGCAACATTGGTTCGGCTAAAATTGGACTTGAGCTGGGTGTACAGCACTATTACCAATTTATCAGCGAACTTGGTTTCGGACACAAAACAGGATTACCGATACCTGGTGATCGCAGCGGTTTGATTCGTCCCGCAGCGAAATGGAACGAAATAGACCTTGCTGCAGGTTCATTTGGACAGGGTATTGGTGTCACTGCGCTGCAAATGGCAAAAGCATATCTGGCCATTGCCAATAAAGGTGTTGCAAAACCGATTAAACTGGTGCAATTCCCCCGATCCGAGGAAAATGAACCGGCTAAGCGCATTTTCAAACCGGAAGTTGCTGAAAAAGTTTTGTCTATGATGCGTGAAGTGGTTCAGGAAGACGGCACAGGAACTAAAGCAAGAATAAGCGGTACAACTGTTGCCGGTAAAACAGGAACAGCACAGAAAGCTCACCGTAAAGGTGGATACGGGGCTGAATTTACGGCCTCATTCGTTGCTTTAGTACCTGGATATAATCCGGAATATATCGTTTTCATGATGGTAGACGAACCGAAAAAAAACCATTTTGGCGGTACGGTAGCAGCCCCGGGTGTAAAAAAAATAATGACAGAGACTTTGGCCTATTACGGCAAGTTGCCGGAAAAGCGCAATCCAACTCCTATCATGGCCGCAGGAATTAATGATTTTTCTGAAATGCCTAAAAAGGCATTTAAATCAAATTCGGTGCATTTTAATGTTTCCGATGAACAGGTTCCTGATTTGAAAGGGATGCCTATTCGTAGAGCAATTGAAATCTTAGTTCAAAAAGGATTTGTCCCCAAGCTGAAAGGCCAAGGGATGACCGTCACCAAACAACTTCCCAAACCAGGCGATACATGGCCTGAAGAAAAGAATGCTGAAATGGTTCTCTGGGTTTCCTCAGAAAAGGCTGATTATGTCAAATAGAGTAATGAATAAAACAAAATGGGAAACACTCATCGCCAAAGTAGGCGAAGGGCTGATGGTCCGTACTGATTCTCGCGAAGTTCAGGATGGTGATATTTTTGTCGCCATTTCCGGTCCATTGCGTGACGGTGCAGACTTTGTCCCGCAGGCTATTGAAAATGGTGCTTCATACATCGTTTGCGAAAAAGATGTAGAGACAGAATCAGCCGAATTGATCATACACACTTCCCCTCGTGAAGCTCTGGGTGAACTGGCAACAGCCTATTTTAAAACAGATCAGAACAAAATTAAACTTGTGGGAATCACTGGAACGAACGGTAAAACAACTGTTTCATACCTGATTGAGCAGTTGCTTTCTTCTGCAGGGCTTAAAGTAGGAGTTCTCGGCACTGTCAGCTACCGCTGGCCTGGCTTTAATCAGGAAGCACCACTTACGACTCCCGGATGCTGGCAGTTACACGAAATGCTTTCATGCATGAACGAAGCAGGTGTTGATGTTGCTGTCATGGAAGTGTCCTCACATGCGCTTGACCAGATGCGGGTTGCAGGACTTAATTTTGATGCCGCAGTAATCACAAACGTTACTCAGGACCATCTTGATTACCACGGTGACATGGAATCATATTTTAAAGCCAAATGTATGTTGTTCAAGCATTACCCTACAGCTCTTAAACGAGGCATTATCAATTTTGATGATCCATACGGAAGAAGGCTTCTTGAATGCTACTCCCCCTCCATCGGTTTCGGGCTGGATGCATCCTGCGCAAGCGGCGGTAATGCTTTATGCGGAGAAATGATTTCCTGCACAGGTCACGGTATGCACCTGAAAATGACCTACGGTGATAAAAGCTGGGAAATTGAATCAGATCTCATCGGCAGACATAACGGATCAAATTTACTGGCAGCTCAAGCAGTCGGCCTGCATTTAGAGCTTACTCCTGAAAAAATGGACGTTTTCAAAGAATTTGACGGAGTTCCCGGACGTCTGGAAAGGGTCAGGAATGATAAAGGACTAAATATTTTCGTTGATTACGCACACACACCTGACGCTCTTGAAAATGTATTGCGTACGCTTAACGATCTAAATTTTAATAGAGTTATTACTGTCTTTGGTTGCGGTGGAGACCGCGACCGGTCCAAACGTCCGCTGATGGCAGCTGCTGCATGCAGATATTCTGATGTCGCCGTGCTGACCTCTGACAATCCGCGAACTGAAAATCCGCTGAGCATTCTTGATGACGTTCGTCCAGGACTGAAAGGCTGTAAAAACATCATCGAAGATGTGGACCGGGCATCTGCTATCAGAAAAGCTGTTGCAGAAATGACTGTTGATGATGTTCTGCTTATTGCAGGCAAAGGACATGAGACTTACCAGATTATAGGAACTGAAAAACGGGACTTCAGCGATTGTGCAGAAGTTTCAAAAGCTATCAAGGAGATTTACGGTTGAAACTGACCCTGTGTGAACTCGAAGAACAGCTCAAGGGGAGCAGCGATATTCCCTGTGCAGCAGACACCGAAATCACAGCCGTGCGTATTGACAGCAGGCTTGTGAGCAAAGGCGATGTCTTTTTCTGCATTGAAGGGGAAAATTACGATGGTCATAATTTTGCTGAAGCGGCTCTTGAAGCCGGCGCAGCAGCCGTTGTTGTGTCGCAGTTCAGACCTGAGCTGGATGGCAAATCAGTCATCATGGTCAGAGATACTGTACAGGCTCTTGGCAGACTAGCTGCATATTGGCGCATGAAATCAAACATCCGCATGATTGCAGTGACTGGTTCAGCCGGAAAAACCACTGTTAAAGAAATGCTGGCCCATGTACTTGAAGGCTCTCACAGTGTGCATAAGAATTTCTTGAACATGAATAATCAGCTTGGGCTTCCACTTTCCATGCTTGAAGCTACAGGCGAAGAAGCATACTGGGTCATGGAACTTGGAATCAGCCTGCCCGGAGATATGGCCGAGCTAGGGCCGATAGCCATGCCTGATATGGCAATTGTACACAATATCGGTCCTGCGCATTTAGAAGGGCTCGGTTCGCTTGAGAACGTGGCCAGATATAAGGCATCTCTGTTCAAATATCTACGTCCTCAAGGTTTAGGTCTATGCTGTAAAGATCACGACCTGCTCTGGAATGCTGCATCTGAAATTATAAATCCGGTAGCTTTCTCTTCTCAGGACGAAAATGCACCTTACTACTCTACCCTTCTAGAAACACTTCCTGACGGTAGAGGAAAATTTATTATTAAAGCAGAGGCAGAAACTGCAGAAGTTATTTTACCCACCTGTGGGTCACACTTTGCTGAAAATACAGCCGCCGTTACCTGCGCTGCGCACATGCTTGGTATGAAATTGACTGATATCGCAGACAGACTGGCAACAGTTGAGCTTCCCAGACAAAGATTCCATTGTCATACATATGGAGAATGGACACTTATCGATGACTCATACAATGCCAATCCTCTTTCCATGAGCAAAGCTATTGATACAGCTAAAAATATTGCTTCAGAAAGACAGTTGATACTGGTCCTTGGAGATATGCTTGAGCTGGGAGAAAAAGCAGGCAGCGCACATTGTGAACTGGGAACAAAGATAGCTTCTATCAAACCGGATGCAACATTCTATTGCGGAAAGCATTATGCAGAAGTGGCTTTAAATACCAATGGCTCTACTCTTGTACCGGTAAACAATCCAACAGAATTTTTGAATGGAATACATGAACTTGGAATAAGTAATGCGGTGGTTCTTTTTAAAGGGTCAAGATCATGCCGTATGGAAAACTTTTTTCACGCACTCAATAATCAAATCAACGGGGAGACCGGAGGAAACAAAGCATGATCTATCATTTTCTAGTCCCCCTGAGCGCACAACTAAGCGCATTGAACGTATTCCGGTATATTACATTCCGGTCCATATACGCATTACTGACAGCACTTCTGATTACAATTGTACTCGGCCCTATGATGATGCGCTTGCTGAACAGAATTAAGTGTGGCCAGTACATTCAGGAAGATATCCACGAACAGCATCAATGCAAGGCCGGAACCCCGACAATGGGCGGATTATTACTAGGATTCGGAGTACTGGTTTCAACCATGCTATGGGCGGACCTGACAAACATCTATGTATGGCTGACCATGCTTGTTTTTACCGGTTTTGGAATCGTCGGCTTTATTGATGATTTCACCAAAATAAAACGCAAAAGCAATAAAGGTATATCCGCAAAAGCCAAGTTTTTAGGTCAATTGATTGTAGCTGGGACAGCCGTAGGGCTACTGATAATGCAGCCCGCCTATTCTACAGAACTGGCCGTACCATTCTTTAAAAATTTTACGCCTGATCTTGGCTGGATGTATCTTCCGTTTGCTCTGCTTGTAATGATTGGAGCATCCAACGGTGTGAATCTTACAGACGGACTTGACGGTCTTGCTATAGGTCCATCCATAACCAGTGCAACCTGTTATGCATTTTTCATCTACATCGCCGGTCACTTTGGTATGGCAACCTATCTTAATGTACCCCATGTTCCTGGCGTCGGCGAAGTTACCGTTTTCTGCGGAGCACTGGTTGGAGCAGGGCTTGGATTCCTCTGGTACAACGCCTATCCCGCACAAATTTTTATGGGTGATGTAGGCTCACTGAGTATTGGCGGAGTCCTAGGATTCATTGCAGTACTGTGTAAACAGGAGCTGCTGCTGACTATAGTTGGTGGTGTTTTTGTCTTCGAGACTGTTTCTGTAATTATGCAGGTAAGTTATTTCAAAGTGAGTGGCGGAAAAAGAATTTTTCGTATGGCTCCGTTACATCACCATTTTGAACATAAAGGCATTCCTGAATCTAAGATTGTCATCAGATTCTGGATCATCTCAATTTTAATGGCTCTCATGGCCTTAAGTACCCTGAAAATCAGGTAGTATAACTATGGACAACGCATTCGTAAAACTGGTCACCTCGACCCGCATGTTCACCAATCGACTGGCAATTGTTGCCGGTGCAGGACGTTCAGGCATAGCTGCAGCAAAACTGTTGCACAAGCTTGGTGCAACTGTGCGTATTGTTGATGCGAATGAAAATCTGACAACAGATATTCTTATAGGACTGGGTGATAATGCGCAGCTCATGACCGGTCCGTTCAGCACTGAGCAATTTGATGATGCTGATATTATTGTCGTCAGTCCCGGTATTCCCGTGCGTAACATAAAGCCTTTTATAGGGAATCTTCCGGAACGAAAGATAATTTCCGAACTGGAGCTTGCGTCCTGGTTTGCAGATGAGCCGAAAATCGCCATTACAGGAACCAATGGTAAAACCACTACTACAGCACTTATCAAGCATATTCTCGAGCATTCCGGCAGGACCGCTTTCGCAGGAGCGAACTACGGCCCTCCCCTTTCAGAATATATTGTTGATAAAGGACAGTGTGATGTACTGGTACTTGAAGTTTCGAGTTTCCAGCTCCAGAACTGCCGTCTTTTCAGACCTCAGGCCGCTATATTGCTGAATGTTTCTGCCAACCATCTGGATTACCATATGGATATGGACGAATACCTTAAGGCAAAATTGAAAATATTTGAACGCCAAAGCAAATATGAACTGGCTATACTCCCAGCACACATGAAAGAGGAACTTTCTCCCATAGATTTTACTCATGCTGAAGTTAAGTGGTTCAACGGCGAGACTTTTCCTGAACAGCCGAATCTTCCTGGACTGCATAATCGTTCGAATATTGAAGCTGCATGGCTGGCCCTTGAAAAAATTGGACTTAGCATGGAAGAATTTCAGTCTGGGCTGAAAACTTTTAAAGGTAAGCCTCACCGTATTGAAAATATTGGATCAGTCAACGGAGTACAGTTTATCGACGATTCAAAAGGGACCAACCTTGATGCTGTTACAGCTGCCTTAAAAAGTTTTGCTGGGCCTGTAAGACTTTTACTAGGTGGTAAGTTTAAAGGTGGAGATGTAACAAGCCTGATTCCTGCAATGAAGGGGCGGGTTACTGAAGTTGCACTATTCGGTGCTGGCAGGGAACATTTTGAGCCACCTTTGAAAAATGATTTTAAAATTTCATGGCATGCAAATCTGGAAAAGGCTGTAAAGACCCTTTTCGCAAATTCAGATGCAGGAGATACAATCCTGCTTTCTCCCGGAACAGCAAGTTTTGATGCTTACACGGGTTATGAGGCTAGAGGCGCTGATTTTCAAAGAATCATGGAGGAATTGTCTTGAATAAGAAAAAGGACCTCTCCGGCAAACCTGAACGCCCTGACTACTGGCTGCTGGCTGCGGCACTACTGCTGGCCTGCTTCGGTTTAATGATGGTGCTCTCTGCGAGCGGCATCATGGCAGAGCGTTTCTTTGATGATAAATACCTATTCTTTAAGAAACAGGCTATTTTCCTCGCTGCCGGAACCTTTCTGATGTACTTGTGCGCCCGCCTGCCTAAAGCTGTGTTCTACAACATGGTTTATGTATGGCTTATGGGGGCATTTGTGCTGCTCCTGCTCTGCGATTTTTCACCGCTGTCGTTCTCTGCTGGCGGGGCTAAACGCTGGATAGCGCTAGGGCCTATGCGTATCCAGCCTCTCGAGTTCTGCAAGCCAGCATTGGTGCTCTACCTGGCTTACTTTTTCTCACGCAAGCAGGATTTGATCAAGACTTTCAGTGTTGGCTTTCTACCTCCGTTCGCCATTACAGGAGCACTTTGCCTGTTGCTAATGATGCAACCTGATTTCGGTGGATCAGTATTTTTATGCATGATTTTATTCTTCATGAGTCTGGTTGGAGGAACACGTATAAGCTATCTTCTGACTTCGCTTATTTTCGCAGGAGGAGCAGGTTACATGCTCATCACAAGTTCGCCATACCGCTTAAAACGTATGACTGCTTTTATTGATCCGTTCAAAAGTGCTCATGAAGAAGGATACCAACTGGTTCAGTCTCTTTATGCCTTTGGTTCAGGAAATATCTTTGGGCAGGGACTTGGCGCAGGTAAGCAAAAACTTTTCTTTCTACCTGAAGCGCACAATGACTTTATTATGGCTGTGGTAGGCGAGGAACTTGGTTTTATCGGCGTAACGGCAGTTTTCCTTGTTATCGGTTTTCTGCTCTGGCGTGGTTTTAAAATTGCGCTGGCACAAGATGATTTGCAGGACAGATTTACTGCTTATGGGCTGACAATTATGCTGGCTCTGGGTTTTACCCTAAACCTTGCTGTAGTAATGGGAACCGTGCCCCCTAAGGGAGTTCCCATGCCGTTTGTAAGTTATGGAGGTTCAAGTCTCCTTATTTCGTGTGCCTGTATTGGAATGCTGCTCAACCTGTCACGGGGAAAAGTCTGATGAAACGGATTATTCTAACTACAGGTGGTACCGGAGGGCATGTTTTCCCAGCTCTGGCCGTTGCTCAGGAAATCAAAGACAGATTTCCAGAATGTCTTATTCTTTTCCTAGGCGGACGTGGATCTGAAAAAGATATGGTTGAGCGTGCAGGAATTAGATTTAAAGGACTTCCTGCAGCAGGTGTTATGGGCGGCGGAATCAAAAAAGCTCTTAAATCTTTATGGATTGCACACGCTCTTGTGTTGTCTTTAAAGGAAATTTTGAGTTTCAAACCGGACGCCATTATCGGTTTTGGCGGTTATGCAGGCTTTTGTCCGGTACTGGCTGGCTGGATGCTTGGAAAACCAACAGCAATCCATGAGCAGAACAGCGTTCCAGGAGTTACTAATCGTATTCTCGGTAAAATTGTCAGAAAAATTTTTACTTCATTTGAAGATATCTGCGGCTCATTTCCAGCAGCTAAAACAGAAATTACAGGTAACCCTGTACGAAAAGAAATTTTATATTCAGGTTCGGCTGCAAAGAACAAATCAATTTTAGTCTTTGGCGGAAGTCAGGGCGCAGCAGCAATAAATGATGCAGTTATCCAGGCTCTGCCACAACTAAAAAAAGCAGGAATAATCCTGCGTCACCAGACTGGAACAGCAGATCTTGAACGGGTTCGTACTGCATATGAAACGGAAGGAATGAACACAGAGAAAGTATCAGCTTTTATTCACGATATGGCTTCAGCCTACGCCGAAGCACAACTTGTAATTTGCAGATCCGGAGCATCCACTGTTTTTGAAGTGGCAGCAGCTGGTAAGCCGGCAATATTCATTCCGTTCCCGTATGCGACCCACGACCATCAGACAGGAAACGGAAATTGTCTGGCTAAATTTGGAGCAGCAATAATGATACCCCAGAAAGATTTAACAGGGGATTTGCTGGCAGATAAAATTTTGGAACTTATTTCAGATCAGGACATTTTAGAAGAAATGGGAAGCAAAGCTCTTTCATTTGCACGTCCTGATGCGGCTTCCGCAATTGTGGATGGCGTTATTAATATTATTGGCGATAGAACAGTGAGAGGTGTGGCATGATCGCAGCAGAAGGTCCCAGCGTTCCTTTGGTAACAGACATTGCGTGTCCAATTATGCGTAGCAGAGTAGGCAATATTCATATGATCGGTATCGGAGGTTCAGGCATGAGCGGTATTGCCGAAGTTCTGATCAATATGGGTTTTACAGTAACAGGCTCAGATCTTGCCGCTGGAGCCCCAGTGAAAAGACTGCTCAAGATGGGAGCTCAGGTTTTCATCGGACATGGTGCGGAAAACGTTACTGATGCTGATGTTGTGGTTAAATCAACTGCTATATCTGAAGAAAACCCGGAAGTAATAAAAGCGCGTGAACTGGGTATTCCTATCATTCCAAGAGCAGAAATGCTTGCCGAACTTATGAGATTGCGTACAGGAATAGCTGTGGCTGGTACTCACGGCAAAACCACAACCACATCACTGTTGGCAACAATTTTTACTGAAGCAGAACTGGACCCCACCGTGATCATAGGTGGACGCCTCAATACCTTCGGCAGCAACGCCCGTCTTGGAGACGGACAATACCTGATTGCAGAAGCGGATGAGTCTGACGGGTCATTTCTCTGCCTTTCGCCCATTATTACTATTGTGACCAACGTAGATAAGGATCATCTTGATTTCTATCATGATCAGGACGCAATTGATAAATCGTTTCGCAAATTCATGAACTCCATCCCTTTTTATGGAATGAATATTGTCTGCGGCGACGATCCTGGTGTTAAAAGATTATTGCCCAGCATCAAACGCCCCTGCCTAACTTACGGTTTGGAAAAAGGGAATAAACTGCGTGCGGAAATTTTATCCTGTGAAGTTCGCTCTCTGTTCAAAGTTTTTTATGAAGACGAACTTCTAGGAGAAGTATCTCTTGCCCAGCCGGGACAGCACAATGTGCTTAACGCCCTTGGAGCCATAGGCGTGGCTTTAGAAGCCGGAATTGATAAAAAAGTTATCTTTTCAGGATTGTCCAACTTCATGGGTGTGGGACGAAGGTTTGAGAAAAAAGGCGAATGCAAAGGAGTTCTTGTTGTCGATGACTATGGGCATCATCCAGCAGAAATTGCAGCAACACTCAAAACAGCTAAAGCATGCTTTCCAAATCGCAGACTGGTTGTTGCTTTTCAGCCGCACAGGTTTACCAGAACACAGGCTCTGTTCGGTGAATTCTGTAAAACGTTTGAATACGCCGATGAACTTCTGCTGACTGAAATTTATCCTGCTTCCGAATCTCCTATTCCGGGAGTCAACGGCATGTCATTAGCGCAGGGAATCAGACAGGTCAGCAGCACTAAAGTCCGCTTTTATCCGGATTTTGAAATGATGGAAAACGAGCTCCCCAATATTCTGAAACCAGGTGATCTTTTTATTACTCAGGGAGCAGGATCTATTTATAAGATTGGCGAAAACTTTTTGAATTATCTGGAAGAACAGGGTTGCGATTGTAAAATTGCAGAGAACTGTACTCCACTATAACGGGTTTTAATTATGACACTGAAGTTGCTTCATGAACCGAGCATGTCTGAGCTCACCTCCCTTGGTATTGGCGGAACCGCCCGTACACTTGCCAAGGTGTGTGATGAAAACGGACTAGACAAGCTGGCCCGCTTTGTAGAAAGCGAAAGGCCCGGTCTTCTTGCTCTAGGTGAAGGAAGCAATATGCTCGCTGGTGACGGTAAACTTGACCTTGCACTGGTTCAAATTGACCGTAAACAAAAATCAGATGCAGCGATTTCAGGTTGGACAGTAAGAGTTCCCGCAGACATGCGTCTTCCCAAATTGCTGGCAACTCTGATCAGGGAAGGCCTTAGCGGCATGGAAGGACTGGCAGGTATTCCGGGCTCAGTTGGTGGCAGCATTGCTATGAATGCCGGATCTTACGGAACCGACATGGCAACCTCAGTTAAAAGAGTCAGACTATGGACCCCGACGAAGGGACTTTTCTGGAAAGACGCGTCTGAAATGCAATGGGGTTACAGATTTTTTTCACCTGCTACGGATGAATTCACGCTGGTCTGGGAAGCCGAATTTGAGCTTTCCGCATCCAGTGAAGATGAAGTCAGAAATAGAATAAAGGAAATATTCAGCAAGAAAAAAGCAACACAACCTGTTCTTGAAAAAACAGCAGGATGTGTTTTCAAAAATCCCGAAGGTTACAGTGCGGGAAAATTGTTGGATGAAGCAGGATTCAGAGGCAAAAACCTCGGAGGCATGTGCTTTTCTGAGATTCACGCCAACTTTCTTGTAAATAAGGGTGGCGGTTCGGCATCTCAAGCATTGGAACTAATGTCTTTGGCAACAGAAACCGTAACTGAAAGGTTCGGCATCACTTTAAAGCCGGAGGTCATAATAATATCATGAGCGTAGCTGATCTTAACAAAAGCAGGCTGAACCTGAATAAAACAGGTAAAAAGCGTAAAAGCCGCAATACAAGTATAAAGCGTAAAGGGTCATCTTCTATTTCAAGCATGATGTATGTTCTGGCACGTAAAACATGTATTTCCGGAATATTCCTCTTGCTCCTGATGCTTATCGGTGTTGGTTGCCTTGCAGGATATCGCTGGCTCACGACATATCCATATTTTGCGTTGCAGGACATCAAAGTAACCGGAAACCATAGATTGACCTATGGTGAAATCCTGTCCATTGCTGATGTCGGATTAAATAAGAACAGTCTGGCGGTGAATATAGCTGATGTGGAGAGCAAACTCAGTGACAACCTGTGGATTAAATCTGCCGCAGTTAAAAGAGAACTGCCCGGTAAGCTGCAAATCCATGTCCGTGAGAAAGACCCGCATTTCATGGTACGCCAAAATGATAAGCTCTATTACTGCGACAGCAACGGAGAGCTTATTGCTCCGGTAGTTCCTGGTAAATTTACATCACTGCCGTTTTTAAATATTGCCGCTGAAGCTATGGATAAGGCCGCTATTCTGCCTGAATTCATGGAAATATTGAATAGAAGAGAACTCCCCTTTGATTCCGGGCAGATTGCATGGATAGATATAAAGGGTGGCAACAGAATGATAATTTTTATGGACAGCCTAGGCCTGAAAGTACGGCTTAGTCTGGACAACTGGCAAGAACAACTTTCACACCTGAACATAGTATGGAATGACCTCAAAAACAGGGGAGAGTTCAGGAATGTGGCGGCCATATCCACCGACAAAGGCAGGGTCTGGGTTGAAAAACGCAGTTCCGGTAGTGGTTCGCCGCAATAGTTAATACCCCTAATTTAAAGGTGATGAGGAGAAATAATTATGTCCAAGTCTGATCTGATCGTCGGCCTTGATGTCGGCACCACCAAGATCTGTGCAGTCGTCGGGGAGGCTACTGCCGACGGAGTAGACATTGTCGGAATCGGCACTGCACCGTCCACAGGTCTTCGTAAAGGTGTAGTGGTCAACATCGAACAGACAGTTCAGTCCATCAAGAAAGCGCTTGAGGAAGCTGAACTTATGGCTGGGTGCGAAATCCGCTCTGTATATGCAGGAATAGCAGGAAGCCATATCAAAGGATTCAACAGCCACGGCGTTATTGCTGTTAAAGGCGGAGAAGTCACTCAGAAAGATGTGGACCGCGTTATTGATGCAGCTAAAGCTGTAGCGATACCTCTGGACAGAGAAGTTATTCATACTCTGCCACAGGAATACATCGTAGATGATCAGCGTGGTATTGCCGACCCTCTGGGAATGGCAGGCGTCCGTCTTGAGGTAAAGGTACACATTGTTACCGGAGCTGTAACTTCAGCCCAAAACATTATCAGATCATGTCACCGTTCAGGACTCGACGTATCTGACATTGTTCTTGAATCGTTAGCATCAAGCAAAGCTGTTCTTTCTGAAGAAGAAAGAGAAATAGGTGTTGCCATTGTAGATATCGGGGGTGGAACTACCGACTTGGCAATATTTGCTAATGATTCAATTAAACATACTTCTGTTATCGCCCTCGGCGGTAACAACTTGACTAACGACATTGCATTTGGATTAAGAACACCAATGGGTTCTGCGGAACAGATCAAGGTGAAATACGGAACAGCACTGACAGACCTCGTCACCACTGACGAAACAATCGAAGTGCCATCCGTAGGGGGACGTGATCACCGCAAGATGTCCAAACGGGTTCTCGCTGAAATTTGTGAGCCTCGTTGTGAAGAAATCATGGCGCTGGTAGACCAGGAACTGGTACGAAGCGGCTACAAAAACATGATTGCAGCAGGAGTTGTACTCACAGGCGGAACTTCACTTGTGGACGGAATGCAGGAACTGGCAGAACAGATTTTCGACCTGCCGGTCCGTATCGGATACCCCGCAGGCATTGGTGGCTTAAAAGATGTGGTCAACAGTCCCAAATATGCAACAGCAGTGGGACTGCTAATGTACGGCGCAGAAAAAGAAGGCAGCTCTGAGCAGGTTTTCCGAATTCGCGACGAAAATGTTTTCAACCGTATTCTGGGCAGAATGCGTAAATGGTTCACTGACATCGCATAAGGCAGAACGATGTGAGTGAAGGTTTATTCCTTCTCTGATCAAGGAAAAGTTGAAATTAACGGAAGTCAAACAGGGGAATTATTATGATGGATTACATGGAAATTGAAAACGATGGTCAGGCAAAGATCAAGGTTATCGGTTGTGGCGGTGGCGGTGGTAACGCTATCAATAACATGATTCAGTCCGCACTTACAGGTGTCCGCTTTATTGCAGCTAACACCGATGCTCAGGACATCAACAAATCTCTTGCTGAATATAAAATTCAGCTCGGCGACCAATTGACCAAGGGTCTTGGTGCAGGAGCCAACCCCGATGTTGGTAAAAATGCAGCTATTGAATCTCAGGAACAGATTCGTGAACTGGTCGGCGATTGTGACATGGTTTTTGTTACCGCCGGTATGGGTGGCGGAACAGGTACCGGAGCAGCCCCGGTAATTGCAGAAATAGCCAAAGAAGCAGGAGCACTGACTGTAGCCGTTGTAACCAAACCATTTTATTTCGAAGGCAAGCGCAGACTTCTTCAAGCCGAAAAAGGTATTGAAGAATTGAAGAATGTAGTCGATGCAATTATTACCATTCCTAATGATCGTCTGCTTCAACTTGCCGCAAAAAAAGCAGCTTTCTCTGAAATGCTCAAAAAAGCTGATGAAGTACTCTACTACGGTGTTAAAGGTATTGCAGATCTGATCACAGTTCATGGTCTGATCAACCTTGACTTCGCAGATGTTCAGGCAGTTATGTCAAACTCTGGCCTCGCCTTGATGGGTACCGGTATCGCACGGGGCGAAAACAGAGCCCGTGAAGCTGCAATGAAAGCCATTACCAGTCCTCTGCTCGAAGACGTTTCAATTGAAGGAGCAAAAGGAGTTCTGATCAATATTACATGCTCTCCTGATATGACCATCGATGAAGTCAGTGAAGCTGCAAATATTGTTCATGAAGAAGCACACGAAGATGCTCAGATTTTCTTCGGTACAGTCTTCGATCCAGAAGTAGGCGATGAAATGCGCATAACAGTTATTGCCACCGGCATTGACACAGCAGGTGAACAGCCAGTTGCACCTGTGATGGAACAGCCTCAGCCTCAGGCTCAGCCACAGCGTCATAATCTGACTCCGAGAGGCATGACCTCTAAAACAAGTCAGGGCGGAAATGTGCGTCATCTCGGCAGCGCTCATGCTGAAGAAGACAGATCCATTCCTGCTTACCTTCGTCATGGCTCCAAGCCTCAGGAAGCAGCAGGAAGCACAGCTCCTGTGCAGCATCAGCCCAAGCAGGCAGCAGCAAACAGCAGCGGTGAAGAATTCATCTTCCACGACGACGATGATTTTGAAGTTCCAACTTTCATCCGCAAGCAGGCTGATTAGTCCGTCTGCGTATGATTTATAATCAGGAAACAGAACGGACCATCAGATCCGGAAGTAAACTATTACCATGTCTGTAACAGAAGAATTCTTCTATTACGGAAAAGAAGAACCGTCTGCGGAGGAAACCGGAGGCCGTCTGCCCACGGCATTGGTATTTCCAGGCAGAAAAGGAGCAGGACTGTCAACTTTAGGGTGGCAGGCCGTATATAGATTGCTTGCTCCGGACGCGGAGCTTGCAGTTGAAAGGTTCTTCCTAGGAGACCCCGGAAAACCGTCTGTTTCCATGGACAGTGATAAAGTACTGTCCGAGTTTCCCCTGATCGGTTTCAGCATCAATTTCGAGGAGGAATATCTCCACCCGGTAAGGATGTTGAAAGATTCGGGCGTTCCGCCGCTTGCGGCGGAACGCCCGGACTTCCCGCTGGTCATGGCCGGAGGTCCCGTTGCATTCCTGAACCCTGCTCCAATAGCCCCATTTTTCGACCTGTTCTGGGTAGGAGAAGCAGAGGCAGGACTCAAGGAACTGTGTATTGAACTGAAACGTCACATATATAATGGCGGCAGTAAAAAAGAATTTCTTGAACTTATAAAAGACCGAGATGGCGTTTACATTCCCGGAATGACAAAAGGGCAAGTCCGCCGAGCCGTACTCGCCCCCGGAACTGTTGCAGCAGGACATGGAGTTCCTCTTCTTTCCGCACCGGCTTATTCATGTTTCATAAGTGCGGAAGCTGTTTTCAAAGATATGTTTCTGGTTGAAGTAAACCGAGGCTGTCCTTACGGCTGCCGATTCTGTGCAGCCGGATTCATCTATCGCCCTCCCCGCCACGCATCAATTGATCAGCTCAAAGAGATTGTCGAATTTGCCGATCCACCAAAAGTAGGGCTGATTGGCACAGCTCTGACTGATTGGCCTGATCTAATTACATACATTGAGTGGTTAAAAAAGCGTAAAACAAAATTTTCTCTATCATCGGTACGTGCCGATGGTTTGACAGAAGAGCTGCTTGATATTCTGCGTGCCTCTGGAGTTCGCACAGTAACTCTAGCTCTCGAAGGGGCAAGTAAACGCTTACGTGATGCCGCAAGCAAAAACCTCGAAGAAACAGACTTCCTTCGTGCCGTGGAACTATGTGCAGCCAAAGGGGTAAATCATCTACGTGTTTATGTTATTGTAGGATGGCCAGGTGAAGTAGATGAAGACTATGAAGAGCTTGCACAGATGCTCCAAAAAATGGATGAAGCCCGCAGTCGAGGTCAAGGCAAAAAGAAAAAACAATTTATGCGAATAACCCTTGGTGCCAGTTGCCTTGTTCCAAAACCATGGACTCCTCTGCAATGGTCTTCAATGCCCTCTGAAGAAGAGCTTAAAAATGTACTTTCCAAAGTTAAAGGACTGACCAAAAAATATAAAGGGGTCGCATTCTCAGGCGATTCTCCTTTTCAGGCCAGATTGCAAGGTATACTATCCAGAGGAGATGAATCTCTTGCCGAGTTTATAACTATCGCCGCCGAGCAAGGTGGCTGGAAGAAAGCTTTTAAATTTTATAATGGTGATCCTGAAAAATTCATTGATAATGAATTAGATCAAAAAACTCCATTGCCATGGGACTTCATTGATACCGGAGTAAATAAATCTTATCTCTGGCGTGAAAGAAATCGCTTTCACGAAGGCATAAAGACTCCGCCATGTCCGGCTGAAGGATGCTCTGAATGCAAAAAATGCGGTATGTTTCAATGGCTTAACGATAGATAACCACTCTACAAATTACTTCTTTTTTACTATTCACATTTAGTATGGGGCAGGCACTGATTTTTAACGCAGGCCTGCCCCATTTTTTAATTTAAATATATTCGAATCATCCAGTTCAACATTATTATGCTCTGAGTTTTGAAAATACAGAATTAATTCTAAATAAAAGCCCCTCTTAAAAGTGCATTTGATTCAAAATAATGCACATATGTGCAATCTATGGGCAGCATTTTGCAGTTATCTTTTCCAACCATTTCAGTATGTTTTACACAAAAAGGCTTTAAAACACGGGCTTAATAGAAATGGCACGAAGAATGCTTTTACATTTTAAAATTGACCACCAGTTTAAACATTTCCAGGAGAATATCATGCAGAAAAAAATAGTAATCTCAGTAATGACACTAATGGTTGTAGCACTGGCAGGCACAGCAATGGCTCAAGGTGGCCACATGAACGGTTTTTACAGAAACAACTCATTTATCTTTGATCAGCTAACTCCCGAGAAGCAACATGAAGCAGCAGCTATTTTTAAAAAATTTGAAAATAAGTTTGAACCAATCAAAAGTCAGATATGGGCAAAGCGGACTGAACTAAATGCTCTGGTGAATTCTGGCGCTGCTGAAAAAGACGATATCACAGCCCTTGTCGGAGACCTGACAATATTGAGAGACAAGGACTACAAACTCCGTAAACAGTTGTCCGAAGAAATTGAGCAGGTTACAGGTATTGCCATGCCTGTGAGAAGCTTTGCTGGATACGGTATGAATAATGGCAGAATGGACCGCAGATCTCACCGTCGTCCTCCCCACAATGGTAGAAACTGCTGGGACTCTAACTTCTAAAACTCTCCTTACAAGTTGTAAACTCCCCTGCGTAACAGAAGCACCCTGAAAACCCCACCGGACTTGGAGTCCGGTGGGGTTTTCTATTAAAGAAAATTTGAATGTGTATTACTGATGAACTCTCCTGTTATTTAGCACAAACTTTGATATGATCTACTTTATACTTCATAAGCGGCATTCAGAGTAACAAAAGTGAGTATGCACTATTTGTACAAATTAAAGTGCAATACACTGCACATATTATTGCACATACAGAAATAATACCCCTCATAATAATTTTATATCTACATGTAATACCTAATGATATTAACTTGGCACAGCAAATGCTTAATAACAATTGAGAGGGCAACAACATCTAACCGTATCAGGAGATCATATGAAAAGAAAAACTTTGGTCCCATTGATTATCGTGCTCGTTCTGGCAATTTCATCTGTTGCCATGGCACGAAACGGCAACCAGAATGGTGCATACCATAATGGTGGCTATCACAGCGGCAACTGGGCTGCTTACAACCAACTGACACCTGAAAAACAACAGCAGGTGCAGGCAATTATCAAGAAATACGAAAATTCATTTGAATCGCTCAAGAATCAGCAGTGGGCTAAAAGAACAGAACTCAACGCACTTGTAGATTCCGGCAAAGCTGATAAGGAAACTATCCATACTCTGGTTAAGGAACTTTCCGATATTAGAGATAAGGTATATGCCGAGCATAAGAAAATGAGCGATGAACTAGAGAAAGAAACAGGACTCACCTTTCCCATCATGGGAAAAGGTATGAATCGTGGTAACCGGGGTTGTGGAAATTACCAGCAGGGTAACTGTCCTAACAATGGTTACAGATGTCCGGGCGCGAACTAATCGAGCCTTTAAAACAACGTTCATCTACACCATACTAATGGAAAACGGGTAAAAAGGAGGGCTGAACAAGTCCTCCTTTTTTTATTATACACTCTTCCTAATACGTGACAAATTAGGTTATCAAGGACGTAGTAAAACCAAGGAGAATAAAATGCTTAGAAAAATCACATCCCTCACCAGCTTTATCTCAATTATAGTCCTGATGCTTACCAGCATTGTCTTGTATTCCGTTCCACAAGGAAGGGTTGCGTACTGGGCCGATTGGACATTTCTAGGGCTCAGCAAAGAGCAATGGGGTGATATTCACATATGTATGGGAGTATTTTTTCTTGTTGCCTCTATTTTGCACATCTGGCTTAACTGGAAACTGATAATGGCCTATCTGAAACGAAAAGCAGGTGCAGCAAATTTTTCATCTCCTGCATTCTTTATCAGTCTTCTTCTCACAGTTTTTGTTACTTTCGGGGCACTTGCTGGTTTACCTCCCATGAAGCAGGTCCTTGAATTTTCCAGTTATCTAAAAGATCTTGGTGAAAAAGAATACGGAATACCTCCTTATGGGCATGCCGAATTAAGTACCCTAACCGTATTTTGTAAACGAATGGGACTTGATGAAGAAAAAGCGGTTGCCTCCATAAAAAAAGCCGGTCACGAAATAAATTCTGTAAAAGAAACTATAAAACAAATTGCTGGAAGAGCCGGTTTGACACCAAAAGAACTGCATGAAATCATTCTAACTGATCAGCCTGAAAAACAGCAGTCAATTAATCCCAAAGCTGGAAGCAGCATGCAGAATATGGATAGCCACAGTTCAGGAGCTGGGATAGGGAGAATGTCTCTCGAAAAATATTGTCAGAAATATAATCTAGATCTGAATACAGCTTTAGGAATATTGCGAGAAAGAGGAGCTGTAGTTGATAAAGACACTACCATACGCGAAATTGCAGGTTCTCTAGGACTTAATTCACCACGTGAAGTCAGCGGTATGCTAAATCCCTAATTTTTAGAAGTATCATTAAATGGAATTAAGCTCACAAAAATCACAAAAATTACCTCTAGCTCTTGCGCTTCTGGCTCTGCTTCTACTCGGAGCCGGAAGCCTCTACCTGACATGGCACAACTTGCGCCAAATGCATCAGACAGTATTTGAGCACATGCTCCTATCAGCCAGATCAATATCCAGAGGCCTTGATATTCAGCTGGTCGAAGGAGCCCGACGCATGCGGGGCCCAGGCATGCACAATAGACGTATGCCTAAAACGATGATCCCTGATACACGTAAATTATTTACTGAACTTGTTGAGCAGGGAGATTTGCTTTTTATAGCTCTATACGGCCCGGACCGTAAGCCGCTTATTGTTGTGGAACAGGGAGATGAAAAGAATATTTTCACTCCTCCACCAGAGATATTTGATATGATCAGGTCTATGCAGGAATCGAGTACTCCGGTGATAATAGATAAAAAAGCAGCCCTGCTGTATGGAACACTTGGACAGCCTACACTGCTCAGAATTTACGGAGGCCCGCAACATCATTTCCTCCCTCCTCAAAAAAGCGAGACCTATCTTCTGCTGGGACTGAATGCAGAGAAACATTTGTATCAATTCAAACAATACAAACGTGCTGCTTTATTACAAACCGGATATATATTTCTTGCCGGTTTTGTACTCTGGCTGTTAGCTGTAGCTTATTTTCAACGCCGTGAAGAAAGCAAAAAAATTACCAAACTTGAAAGGTTTCAAGCCAACCTGCTTGATAACATGCCGGATGGACTGCTCACACTATCCCCTGACGGAATGATTCTTTCTGCCAACGGTTCAGCCCATAAGTTACTTGATAGTCCGGAGAACAAAGCTTTAGCAGGTCTTAACTGGAACGATTTCACATACGAATCCCTGCAGGAATTCAAACAGGACAATGTTATATGGGTTCATGCCAGACTCAACAGGAAAAGCCTTGAATTTATTCTTTTTCCCTACTTTGAAAGTCAGGACGAAGAACGCACCATGATCATAATACGTGACCGTACGGATATTGCAGAACTGGAAGAGGATCTATACGAAGCACGCAGACTTGCATCCATAGGCTCTCTGGCTGCCGGTGTTGCCCATGAAATTCGTAATCCACTCAGCTCACTTCGAGGATTTGCCCAGCTGTTTGCTGAAAAATTCAATGGCGAGCAACCATACGGGACTTATGCCACCACCATGCTCGAAGAAGCAGATCGTCTGAACCGAGTTGTTACAGATCTTCTTTATCTTTCCAGACCTCATGAGCTTGAACCTGAATTACTTAACACTGAAGAACTGTGTGAATCAATGCAGACTCTCATGGAGCTGGATCTTGAACACAAAGGAGCTGTAATCAATACAGACCTGCATAGCAAAACTGTTTTCGCAGATTCTGATGCAATCAGGCAGGTACTCCTAAACCTGCTGGTGAACAGCCTTGATGCTGTGCCGGACGGAACAGGAGAAATATTCATATCATCTGCAAGTAATATCCACGGAGTATGGATAAGTATTTGTGACAACGGTCCAGGAATGCCCGAAGATATACGCAAACACGCCCTCGAACCATTCTTTACTGACAAACCCAAAGGAACCGGTCTTGGCCTTGCTATTGTAAATACTATCATGCGCGGACACAAAGGAAGAGTTACTATAACCGAACCGGGTGAAACAAAGCCCTGTAACGGAACATGTGTAAAACTGTTCTTCCCCAATCCCAGCCATGAGGAATAAAAACATGACAGATAACACCAAAAATGTACTGATCGTAGATGACGAACCACCACTGCGAATGCTCATCAGGGCTGTGCTGGAAAGTGACGGCTGGAAAGTTTTCGAGGCTGAATCAGGTGAAAAGGCATTAGAAATGCTCTCAGATCTGTCACTCAACGCAGCTCTTGTTGATATGCGTATGGGTGGTATGGATGGTATGACTCTGCTTAAAGAACTTAATACCAGAGTTCCAGGTCTTCCGGTAATTATGCTCACAGCTTACGGAAACGTTAACTCTGCTGTAATTGCGATGAAGCACGGAGCTTTCGACTATCTCACTAAACCAGCTGATAACGAAGAACTGAAAGCTGTTCTTGCTAAAGCTCTTGATTATTCCAGACTTGTTGATGAAAACGAACGTCTTAAATCTGTCGCAGGCACCTCTGAAAAGATGATCGGTAACACACAAGGCATGCGCCGCGTGAAAGAACTCATTGAACAGGCTGGACCGTCTGAGGCTACAATTCTTGTGCTGGGGGAATCCGGTACAGGTAAAGAGCTGGTTGCAGAAGGACTGCACAAGGCCAGCTTACGCGCCCAACAGCCATTAATCAAAGTGAACTGCGCCGCGCTACCCGCGGACCTACTTGAAAGCGAACTTTTCGGATACGTTAAAGGAGCTTTCACAGGAGCAAATACCAATAAACCGGGAAGATTTCAGCTTGCAGCCGGAGGAACTCTGTTTCTTGATGAAATTGGAGAAATGGAGCAGGTACTGCAAGCTAAAATTTTGCGAGCACTGCAAGAAAAAGTTGTTGAGCCTCTCGGAAGTATCTCCCCTGTTGAAACAGATGTACGTATTATTGCAGCGACAAACCGCGACCTGAAAAAGGAAGTTGAAAAAGGTAATTTTCGCGAAGATTTATACTATCGCTTGGGCGTTCTTGAAATCAATATTCCTCCGTTGCGAGAAAGAATAGGAGATCTGCCGGCTTTGGTTGCATACCTTCTTGAAAAACTAGGACATAAAAACAGTAAAAAAGTACGTTCAGTCAGCCACTCCTTTCTTGACCTGCTTAGCCATTATAGCTGGCCCGGAAATGTACGAGAACTTGAGAATGTTCTTGAAAGGGCAATAATTCTCAGTCGCAGTGAAGTACTTGGCCCAGAACTGTTGCCTCCACAAGTACAGAATCCGAAAACAAGATGCTTACCCCCAAATAATCTTTCATCTTCAGGGGTTCCAGCACAACATGCAGACCAGCCAAAATCAACTGTAGGGACTTCATCTCTTGACGATGCAGAAAGACAGGCTTTAATAGCCGCACTTGAGGCCAATATGCATCATCGCGAACGTACTGCCGATGCATTGGGTATCAGCCGCAGGACCTTACAATACAAACTCAAAAAGTATGGTTTGACCAGAAGATAAAAATAACTTGCCCCCCCAGAAAAGGCCCTTGATAACATCAGATTATTCAGGGCCTTTTTTTGTAAATATGCCCAGAATACGATCTTAACCGACTAGAAAATTTTCTCATTAATATTTTCGTTATTCTGCTCTGTTGGATCAACATGCATTTGCCTATTTTAAAAAATTAAATAACTACTAAATCACAAAAAAATAGTATCAATCACAAAAAAATTATTCTTATTTGACACAGCTGTATATTTTATATACCTTATACAATCCTGAGTAACGAATTTTAAACTCTGCTCAGAAACGTATATTTTATCATTAACAGAGGCGCAACATGAGATTTGAATCTTATTTTACTTACTATAATTTACACATATACATTAAGTAATTTACCATTCTAACATCAGCATGTTTAAACTACAACATTAAATACAACTGTAAAACTGCAATACTAAATAAAAAAATGTATTCAAAATCACATTACTGCATTATTAACACAGGATCTCCCATCAAAAATTTGAATCCAGATACTGCCCCTGAAAAAGTACCCGTCTCCAATACTTCTCATTTTTTAAAAATCTGTTACATTTAATTTTAATTATCCATTTATTGAACACGTGGAGCATGTTTAGTTAAGCTAAACAAGGAAGTCGAGAAAGTCATGGAAAAGATACGAGTTGAGAATCTCTACAAAATCTTTGGAAGCACCCCTAATAAAATCATCCCGATGCTTGAAAAAGGAGCTTCCAAGGATGAAATAAAGGAAAAGCATAAACACGGCGTGGGTGTAAATAACGCTTCATTTTCAGTAGATGAAGGTGAAATTGTTGTAGTTATGGGATTATCAGGAAGCGGAAAGTCGACCCTTGTCCGTTGTATCAATCGATTGATTGAGCCAACTGGGGGAAAAATTTTCATTGATGGAACAGACATAACCAAACTTAGCCAAAACGAACTACGCAAGGTCAGACTGGAAAAACTTGGAATGGTCTTCCAGAACTTTGCTCTCTTTCCCCACCGCACTGTACTGAAAAATGCTGAGTACGGCCTTGAAATCAACGGAGTAGATCCGGAAACCAGAAAGCAGAAAGCAACAGAAGCGCTTGAACTGGTAGGACTTGCAGGATGGGAAAACTCATATCCGCCCCAACTTTCCGGCGGCATGCAGCAGCGCGTAGGACTTGCCAGAGCCCTGGCACTGGACCCGGATATTTTACTTATGGACGAAGCATTCAGTGCTCTTGATCCTCTCATCAGACGAGATATGCAAGATGAGTTGATCAACTTACAGGAAAGGATGCACAAGACCATTGTCTTTATCAGCCACGATCTGGATGAAGCGCTCAAAATCGGCGATAAAATAGTCCTGATGAAAGACGGTGAGATAGTCCAGACAGGCACCCCAGAAGAAATACTGACCTCTCCTGCAAATGATTACGTCAGAAGATTTGTAGAAGATGTTGATATAACGAAGGTTCTGACTGCTGAGTCAGTCATGAAAAAGACAGAGGCTGTCGCATATATTAAGACAGACGGCCCTAGAGCTTCACTGAGAAAAATGCGCAAAAATAATATTTCCAGTCTGTTCGTACTAAACGAAGAGCGCAGACTTATGGGAGTCATCGGCGTACAGGATTGTGCCCGACTTGTGGAACAAGGCAGCAGTGACCTCAGAAGTATAATATGCACTGAATGCAAAACAACACACCTTGACACTCCTGCACAGGATCTCTTCATACTCCTTCAGGATCTGGCGTATCCTCTGGCCGTCGTCGATACCGACAACAGATTAAAAGGTGTGATTATCAGGGGAACTCTTATCGGTGCACTTGCAGAAAGGGGAGGAAACTAAGATGAATATCCCACGCATTCCTGTAGGTGAAACCATTGAAACATTTATTAATTTTTTAGTTGACCACTTCTCGTTTGCTACCAAAGCATTTTCAGCTGTGCTGGAAACAGGATTGGATTTTGTTGAAGGGATCATGAAAGCCTGTCCTCCATGGTTGTTCATAATCATTGTTGTGCTGATAACCTGGAGATTAACACGCAGTAAACGGACAACTGTATTTTCTGCCTTAGGCCTCATGCTCATCTGGAATATGGGACTGTGGACAGCGACTGTTAGTACAATTGCACTGGTAATTGTATCAACCATGCTGGCTCTCCTGATAGGCATTCCCATCGGCATTATGGCAGCCATGAATCCTTATGTTAACAAAGTTGTCATGCCTGTACTGGATGTGATGCAGACTATGCCGGCATTTGTTTACCTCATCCCGGCAATTCCATTCTTTGGTCTGGGAAAAGTGGCGGCTATATTTTCAACAATTATCTTTGCCATGCCGCCGTCAATCAGGCTGACCTGCCTTGGCATTAAACATGTTCCCAGCGAACTGGTGGAGTGCGCTGAAGCATTCGGTTCAACCCGCTGGCAAAGACTTATTAAACTGGAACTCCCTATTGCAACCCCCACCATCATGGCCGGAGTGAATCAGACAGTCATGCTGGCTCTGTCCATGGTTGTTATTGCCTCCATGATCGGAGCTAAGGGCCTTGGAGGAGAAGTCTGGAAAGCTATTCAACGCCTCCAGATGGGCAATGGCTTTGAAGCAGGAATAGGTATCGTAATTGTAGCCATGATCATGGATCGTGTGCTTCAAAAAATAGGTTCAGGCAAAAAATAGCCTGACCACAACTTTTCAGGAGATAAAAATGAAGAAGTTATTAGTGCTAACTGTAGCAGCTCTGTTTGTAGTGGCTCTTTCATTACCAGCTTTTGCCGGAAATGAAAAAAAAGTTAAACTTGCTTATGTTGAGTGGGACTGCGCTACTGCTACAACCAACGTAATTAAAGCTGTTCTTGAAGAGCGTATGGGATATGAATGTGAGATTATTCCGGTTGCAGCTGCAGCAATGTGGCAGGCTGTAGGGACTGGTGATGTAGACGGTATGGCTACAGCATGGCTCCCTGTTACACACGCAGACTACCTTAAAAGGGTACAGAAAGACGTTGTAAATCTCGGTCCAATTGTTTCCGGAGCAAAACTGGGATGGGCTGTCCCGGCATACGTGACAGTAGACTCTATTGCTGATCTCAATAAATATGCAGATAAGTTCAATGACAGAATAATCGGCATCGACCCCGGTGCTGGACTTATGAAACTGTCTGAAGATGCCATAAAAGGCTACAATCTTGATAAGTTTGAGCTTATGGAAGGTTCAGGGGCGACCATGACAGCCGCTCTGAGTGATGCAATAAAAAATAAAAAATGGGTCGTAGTTACAGCATGGTCTCCTCACTGGATGTTCGGCCGCTGGGACCTGAAATACCTCAAAGATCCCAAAGGTATTCTTGGCGAAGAAGAAACAATTAATACAATTGTTCGCAAAGGACTCAAAAAAGACAAACCTGAAGTATATGCATTCCTTGATAAATTCGCATGGAAAGACGCTGCACAGCTTCAGCAGGTTATGGCCTGGAATCAGGAAAAAGGTGCCGATCCTTATGAAAATGCAAAACGTTTCATTAAGGAAAATAAAGCTCAGGTTGACTCCTGGCTGAAATAACAACCACTTCCTTGAAGTTTAAAAGCCCCTGCAAAGGGGCTTTTTTATTATTTATATTCGTAGCTTTGCCACAATGATCTTTTTATGTAATGTAAAGTTGAATTGAATCACTTAAGCAAGGCTGCAATATGACAGAGAAAATTACTATCACCAAAGAAATCCTTCATGATGCAACAACTCTCATGAAGGAGCGCTTTACCCATGCAGACCTCAAGAAGCCAGTGTTAAAAACTCTATTCGAGCTTGGAGTTACCCATGTCGCAAAAGACCTTATAGAACATCCGGAGCTATATAAACCTCTTGCCAAGCTTCCCATGCCTAAGAATCAGTTTGATAATATTGATCCTGTTTCACTTTTACGCTCGGAGGTGAAACTCCCATCTCTGCCTCAGGTTTTTATTGAAATGCGAGAGGTTATTAATGACCCTTCAAGCTCAGCCTCAGATGTTGCAAGAGTAATCTCACAGGATACAGCTCTTTCTGCTTTTTTGTTGCGTATGGTAAATAGCGCCTTCTACAGTTTCCCCTCACAGATAGATACTATTTCTCGAGCAGTAGCAGTAATTGGCACCAAGCAACTTTCCACTCTTGCTTTGGGTACTTCGGTAATGGATATGTTTAAAGGGCTGCCCACTGACATTATAGACCTGGAACTTTTCTGGAGACACAGTTTTGCCTGTGGAATTATTGCCCGTGAGCTTTCCAAACTTTTTAAACAGGGATCGCCTGAAAAATGTTTTGTAGCCGGATTATTGCATGATATCGGCCGTCCGGTACTGATGATGGCCCTACCGGACAGAGCTATTGCAGCAACAGCAATATCACGCAATAAGAAGGCTCTGATGTATAAAGCAGAGAGGCTTGTCACCGGTTTTGATCACGCTAAGCTTGGAGGAATGCTCCTGCGAAAATGGAACCTCCCATTCTCACTGGTGACAGCAGTACTTTATCATCACAGCCCGTCCAAAGCGGCAAAAAGCCCAGAATCAATGTATGTATATTTTGCCAATATAATTGCCAAAAGCTTTGGTATCGGCGGAGGTGGAGACTTTTTTATCAGAGATATAAATAACGACAGATGGAAAGAACAAGGACTGACACCTGAAAAGCTACGAGAGATTGAAAAATCTATAATTCCAATACTTAACGACTCTTTTTCAATCCTTACCAATGTAGCTGCGTAGCCGCAGATAATCCCATACAGGTTTGACAATAGAGGCTAAAGGTCGTACTTGAGCCTGCATATCAAACGGAGGATTTACCATGCGCGATAAAGTGGAAGCCGCTCTGGATAAAGTCAGACCTCTTTTGCAGGCTGACGGCGGTAACGTTGAACTCGTTGAGGTAACGGACAAAGGCATCGCCAAAGTCCGCATGCAGGGTGCATGCAAAGGATGCCCGATGTCACAGATCACTTTGAGAAATGCTATTGAACGCACCCTTCTCAAAGAGATACCCGAACTTAAAGGCGTTGAGCCTGCCGATTAATATTTTAACCGGCCGGAGTTTCTAATTCCGGCCGGTTGGCAAAATTCAACACCAGCATTTACGAACTCACAGGTTCTGCATTTAATACCGCCCATTCCGGCGGATTTTTTACTTATGAGCCTTTTAATAAAACTTTCAGGAGACAATCCTATGGGCACTACAATTACCCGCTTTGCGCCGAGCCCTACCGGGCATCTGCATATTGGAGGAGCTCGCACAGCTCTCTTCTCATGGTTGCTGGCCCGTCACAATGACGGCAAATTTGTTCTGCGTATCGAAGACACAGACCGTCAGAGATCCACTCAGGAATATACTGACGCCATCCTTGACTCCATGAAATGGCTTGGAATGGATTGGGACGGAGAACTCACATATCAGAGTGAGCGATTTGACATATACAACAGCTATATCGACCAGCTTTTAGAAGAAGGCAAAGCTTACTGGTGTGAATGTACTCCTGAACAGGTTGATGCCATGCGCGAAAAAGCCATGAAAGAAAAACGCAAACCTAAATATGACGGGACCTGTCGTGAAAAAAAATTCGGTCCTGGCGAAAACAGGGTTGTACGCTTTAAGGCTCCTCTTGAAGGACGTACTTCTTTTACTGACATGATCAAAGGACCTATCAGTGTTGAAAATGCTGAAATGGACGACATGATCCTGCGCCGCTCCGATGGTTCCCCCACATACAACCTTGCTGTTGTTGTAGATGACCACACTATGGGAGTTACTCAGGTCTTACGCGGTGATGACCACGTAAACAATACTCCACGCCAGATACAGCTTTATAACGCCTTAGGATGGGACGTCCCTAAATTCGGCCACGTGCCCATGATTTTAGGATCCGACAAGAAAAAGCTCTCAAAGCGCCACGGAGCTCTTTCCGTGATGGAATATGAAAAAATGGGCTACTTGCCTGAAGCAGTGGTCAACTATCTGGTCCGTCTGGGCTGGTCCCATGGCGATCAGGAAATATTCTCACGCGAAGAATTGATAAAACTTTTTAACACTGAACATCTGGGGAACTCACCATCCGTTTTTGATACCAAGAAACTGGACTGGGTTAACTGTGAATATATTAAGACTAAAGCTCCGGCTGATCTTGTTCCGGGCATGCGCTCTTTTCTTTCAGAGGATGTAGAAGTTGAAGATGCCTATCTGGAAAAAATCATCCCCCTATTGCAGCCACGTGCTACTAACTATAAAGAAATGGTCGAAATGAGTGATTTCTTTATGGTTTCAGCAGATGTGCTGGAATATGATAAAAAAGCAGTAGAAAAAGTTTTCACACCTGAAGCTGTTGAAATACTCAAATCCCTTACAGCTAAAATTGAAGCTGATGAAGAGTTCAGTCACGATTCTCTGGAATCCATTTGCAAAGATTTTCTGGAGGAAAGAGAACTCAAGTTCAAGGCCATAGGTCAGCCAGTTCGCTTAGCCCTCTGTGGCAGAACTCAGAGCCCCGGAGGACTTTACGACCTCATGCTGGTGCTTGGAAAGAATGAGACCCTTGCCCGCATGAACAGAGCTGCTTCACTGATTTAAAAAATCACGGTATAGAAATTAAAGTCCCTGTACTCACAGAGTACAGGGACTTTAATTTTGCCTATTCTTTACTTCGAAATTGGAAAATATTTATCCATAATAAGCTGCCATGTGCCATCCTGCATAACTTCATCAAGCGCCCTTTGCCATTTCTTAATAACAAAGTCAGGAGTCTTTAAAGCAAAAGCCAAGTATGTGGTTGTCAAAAAAATGGGGGGCCCAATCTTTTCATAATCATCTGCATTCAGATCACTATGCTTTTTCATAAATGGAAAATATGTAATATCTCCCATCGGAGTCAGAGCTGCTCTGCCTTTTAGCACTTTCAAAAAATCGTATTCATGCCCGGCACTTAAATCCAGATTTGTAAATCCCTTATTCACTAACTTGTAATAATAAAGATCGTCTCTGGTTACTGCAATCCTTCTTGTTTTCTTGGCATCTTCAATACTTCCAATATCTATTTTAGAACCTTTTTTACGATAAAAATATACAGTATTCCAAAAAACAGGCCCTACAAATTTAAACTGTTCATGACGCTGCGGAGTCATACCCATAGGAAAAAGAACATCCCCAGTTCCGTTTAGTAATCTTTTATAGGATCGTGCCCATGGCAAAAAATGAATTTCATTTTTTTTCATATCCATTCGACTCTCTAAAAGCCGAAATATATCAACAAAAAATCCCGTAGGCTTGCCATCATGTTCATAGCAATATGGAGGATAATTCTCTGCCATTACATACATATCTGAGGAATATGCATATGGCGTCACAAAAAAAATAAAAACCAAACATAAGCTTAAAATATTTTTTACCATGGTAAAAGATATGCTATTCTCTTTTATTTTGCAATCAACATGATTACAATAGGTTATGCTTTTTTTATGACGTTTTTTAACTATTTTTTATAGTTTGATTTTTTGCATTCGATACTTGTTAACTATATGCTGTATTTTAATCCAAGCTTGTAAAAACATTCAACATGGCGTTAAATATAAAAGATATTATCATGATGATCAGGAGCTGAAATTGCCACAATTTGAAATATCTAAACATTACCGACCCCAATTTTCCTTCAATTCACGCAGATCACCTATTTACTCCACTAAAAATATGGTTGCATCCAGCCAGCCTTTGGCAACGCAAGCAGGAATTGAAATTCTAAAATCAGGAGGCAATGCCGCTGATACAGCAATTGCAGTAGCAGCAGCTCTTGCGGTGGTTGAACCTTGCAGCACAGGTCTTGGAGGAGATGCATTTGCACTATATTACCAAGCAAAAACAAATAAAGTATGGGCTCTTAACGGATCGGGCAAATCACCACAAAATTTATCTTTAGAAAAAATTACAGCTATGGGGATTAAAAAAGAACTGCCTAAACGCCATGCCTTGACTGTTAATGTTCCCGGAGCATTCGCTATGTGGTGTGATATGATAGAACGCCATGGTTCCCTTCCCCTGGCTAAAATTTTCTCACCTGCGATACGCTATGCTATGCAGGGCTTTCCTGTAAGTCCGGTGACTGCCGATCTTTGGAGGTATGGAGCACAGGAGGTATTAAAATCCAGCCCAAATGGATTGGAATTACTGCTCAATGGCAAAGCCCCACGAACAGGCGAAATAATGGTCAACCGATCCTTCGGACAAACTCTGGCAAAACTGGCTGACTTAAGCCCTCAAAAAGCAAAACAACTTTTCTACACAGGAAACATCTCCGACAAAATAGTCCGCATTGTACAAGAAAACGGAGGGTTTTTAACCCATGAAGATATGGCCACACATACCAGTCTATGGGAAGAATCCATTAAAACGGACTACAGAGGTTACGAGATACATGAATGTCCTCCAAACGGACAGGGATTAGCTGCGCTGATTGCTTTAAATACATTAAACAATGTGGACATGGAGAAGACAGGCTCACCTATGTCAACTGAACGCCTGCATTACCTGATTGAAGCCATGCGCATGGCCTTTGCCGATGCAAGACAGCACATTACCGATCCACAAAAATATGGAGTCCCGATAAAGAAACTGCTGTCAACTGAATATGGCATTAAACGAGCAGAACAAATTCAAGATGATAAAGCTAACCCAGCAGCAAAGTCAGGAGTGCCACAAAATTCATCTGATACTGTATACTTCTGCGTAGTTGATAAAGACGGTAACGGATGTTCAATGGTAAATTCAAACTACATGGAATTCGGTACAGGAATTGTCCCTGACGGACTTGGGTTCCCTCTTCAAAATCGCGGCCACAATTTTTCACTTGATCCCAGCCACTCCAATGTTCTGGCTGGAGGTAAACGCACTTACCATACCATAATTCCCGGCATCTGCTTACGCACTGATAAATCTCTACACTCCGTATTCGGTGTCATGGGTGGATTTATGCAGCCACAGGGACACCTTCAGATCATATCGGCAATGCTTGACGATGCAGCAGATCCTCAGGAAGCACTCGATAGACTGCGATTCTGCATAGAGCCCGGCGAAGCCGGAGGAAAAATATGCCTTGAAGAAGGTATTCCAGAGCAAACTATTCAAGAACTTGCTGGCATGGGCCATGAAATTAAAATTTGCAAAGGATACAGACGCTCTATTTTTGGACGTGGTCAAATAATTTCACGAAAAAAAGAGAATGGAGTTCTTTGCGCAGGATCTGACCCCAGATCAGATGGTTGTGCAGCTGGTTTATGTTAGCTATTTTTAAGATTTTTTCATAGACAAATACAGGAATATTCCCAATGGAGTACGCTGTTTTTATTTAATATTAATTACTCAACCATCTAAATCCTTAAAATATAGTCTTCCAGGAAAATTTTCATTTTTCTGAAGCCGTGCTACAAAGAAGATAATATTTATAATCAAACTGTCAGTATAAGGAGATTAGCCATGATCGAAATTATGCCCGAGAGTACCGGCCCCATGCTGGCTGTTAAAGCGAGCAAAAGGCTATCTGAAGATGATTACGCAAAAGTATGGATTCCAGCTTTGCAAGAAAAAATTGAGAAATATGGCAAAGGAAACTGCCTTCTGTACATGGATGAAAATTTTGAAGGATGGGAATTAAAAGCCATGTGGGAAGACACAAAGTTTGGTATTGCCCATAGAAATGATTTTAACAAACTCGCCGTTGTGGGGGGGCCTTCATGGGTAGAATGGGGAACGAAAATAGCTTCCCTACTTATGAGTTGTGAAGTCAAAACGTATGAAGCAGACCAACTCGCTGAAGCTCTTCAATGGGCTGCTCAGCAGGACTAAACACGAGGCCTTCTAAAAGAATCATCATTGAGGGTAACCAAAAAAGCCCCAGTCATAAAAAATATGACCGGGGCTTTTTACACGAGCTTATCGTGCGAATAAAAATAAGAACTAGTTCGCAGCTTTTTTAGCAACGGGCTTTATTACAGCGCCGGAACGAATGCAGCGAGTACAAGCTTTGATGCTTTTTACTTCACCGCTTGGAAGCTGAGTGCGGACCTTCTGCAGGTTAGGCATAAAACGTCTCTTGGACTTGTTGTGTGCATGAGAAACGTTGTTGCCAGTCTGAGGACCTTTACCGCATATATCGCATACCTGGGACATGTTGACCTCCTTAAATGGTAGTTACCTTTTCTGAGTCTGCCGGAAGGACAGATCACTTGCAAGAGAAATTGCTCCTCCCGAACAAAAGAGGTATCATTTAAACGCTCATTCTGGAAAATGCAAGCTCTTTTTCCTTGACATAAGAAAAAAAACTCATATAGGAAACCCTTCCGCGAGGAAAAATATGTCTGAACTTTTGATTACATTAAATGACATCCCCGAAGAGGGACAGGAATTTGTTTTCGATGACCAAAAATACTGGTCTGATGCATGGAAACAATTTAAAGTGGATGTCCGTGAGGGCGATCCCCTGATCTCTGAGGTTTACATTCTCCCTCAGGAGAACGGATGCTTGGTCCGTGGTAAAACAAACGGATCAGTAACTATTGCTTGTGATAGATGCACGGTAGACTACAAGCACAAAATTTCCACCGAATTCGAGGAATATGAGCAGGTGGCTGACGCTGATGACCCTGAACCGTCACCAGTTGTCAAAACCAAAGAAGGCTTAATACTCGACCTCGGTGCCCTCCTCTGGGAGCAATTTGCAATGGCCCTGCCAATAAAGCCCCTCTGCAATGATGATTGCAAAGGACTTTGTTACAAGTGCGGAGCCGACTTGAATAAAGAAAAATGCGATTGCGAAAAAGAAGTGGGCGATCCAAGGCTTGCGGTTTTACGCAATCTTAAGATAAAGAACTAAATTCCGGTGTTGAAAAACCCGGTTTAAAAAATCACTCTCAGGAGACAGTCATGGCACAGCCGAAAAAGAAAACATCAAAATCCCGCAGAAACATGCGTCGTTCACACGACCACGTAGCAACACCTAACGTAGTTTACTGCGAATGCGGTGAACCTATCATCGCTCACAGAGCCTGCTCTTCTTGCGGTTCTTACAAAGGTCGTCAGGTAATCACCACTGAAGATGCCTAGCATAATTCCTCGCATTGCCGTTGACGCAATGGGTGGCGACTACGGCCTTAAGGTAATCGTCCCAGCTGCAGTTAACGCTGCAAAGAAAGGATTACCGATTACTCTGGTTGGTGACGAGTACATGATCCGGGCCGAGCTTGAAAAGCTCGATACCGGATCATGTACTATTGACGTTGTCCATGCATCTCAGGTTGTCACAATGGAAGACAAACCAGCCGATGCAATGCGTAAAAAGAAGGACTCGTCAATTCAGGTGGCATGCAGGCTTGTAAAAGAAGGTAAAGCTGACGGTGTCGTCAGTGCCGGTAATTCCGGCGCAACCGTAGCCTGCGGAATGTTCACCATAGGTCGCATCAAAGGTGTACTTCGTCCTGGTATGGCCGGAATTCTGCCTACCGAAAAAAATCCCATGGTCCTTATTGATGTGGGAGCGAATGTTGACTCCAAACCGGAACACCTCTTTCAGTTCGGACTGATGGCCGACGTCCTTGCCCGTGATGTGCTTGGTTATGAAAGGCCACGTATCGGACTGCTGACTATCGGCGAAGAGGAAGGTAAAGGAAACACTCTGGTAAAAACCACCTACGATATGCTTAGAGGTTCATCACTGAACTTTGTCGGCAATATTGAAGGACGTGATATTTTCACAGGAGATGTTGACATTGCTGTTTGTGATGGTTTCGTAGGAAACGTAGCTCTAAAACTTTCAGAAGGACTGGCAAACAGTCTGGGCAACCTTCTCAAAGGTGAGCTAAAACGTGACATAGTCTCCAAACTGGGGGCCATGCTCGCAATGAAAGCTTTTAAAAGATTTGGTAGACTGGTAGACAAGTCTGAGTATGGTGGAGCTCCGGTTCTCGGACTCAAAGGAATTGTCCTTGTCTGCCATGGTAAAGCTGACACTCTGGCTGTCGAACGAGCCATTGAAATGGCCGCAAGATTCGTCAAAAATGATGCTGTAGCCCACCTCAAAGAAGGGCTGGCTGCTCATAAAGAAATAACTGAACCTACAATTTAGCTCAGTAATCTTTTTAATGCAGCTGCTTGGTATCTTTTTGGCGATATACTCCAGACTGCCCGCTCCCTTTCCGTCCTAAAACAGGAATGGCTTAAATGAGTACTTTCTCACACGTCAGGGGTCTTGGATTCCATGTCCCTGAAAGAATATACACAAACGCTGATCTTGAGAAATTTGTCGATACTAACGACGAATGGATAACTACCCGCACAGGAATCAAGCAGCGCCATGTTGTAGAAGACGAAACATGTCTTGATCTGGTTTACGGGGCTTCTGTAAAAGCTCTTGCCGATGCAAACATGGATGCGGATGAACTCACCCACGTAATCATAGCCACCTTCACTGGTGACATGCCTGTTCCTGCAACTTCATGTGTTCTTCTGGAGCGTCTGGGAATCAAGAATAAAGTAGCCATGGATCTTTCCGCTGCCTGCTCCGGTTTTGTCTATGCCATCGAGGTAGCCAGAGCACTCATTAATCTTGACCCAAGTGCGAAAATTCTTATTTGCGGTGCCGAAGTTCTTACCAGCAGGGTTAACTGGGAAGACCGTTCTACATGTGTCCTCTTCGGAGACGGTGCAGGAGCGGCTATTTTAACCGCAGGAACAGAAGAAGAACCGGGCAGGGTTCTAGACACCCTCCTTTCTGCAGACGGCAAGCCTGCGCTTAACCTGACTATCAAGGATTCTGGATCAGCGCATCCATACAGACTCGGCGATACTGTCGGCAAAGAAAATTTTATAGAAATGCAAGGACGCGAAATATATAAACATGCAGTCAGGTCCATGACGGCTATCTCAACTGAGATTCTTGCTAAACATGGGCTTTGTGCTGATGATGTTGATGTTCTGCTTCCCCATCAGGCCAATATGCGTATTATTGGCGCAGTTGGAAAAAAACTGGGTGTTCCTGAAGAAAAAGTATTTGTTAACGTCGATAAATACGGTAATACATCTGCTGCTTCCATTCCCATAGCGCTTGCTGAAGCAAAAGAAAGCGGATTCATTAAAAATGGTGACCTGGTGCTCTTAACCACTTTTGGTGGAGGTCTGACATGGGGAGCTTCCCTCATCCGTTTTTAATGTTTCTTTTAGGGAAAGCTGTTTAACTTTTTATATAACAGACTTAACGATGTTGTATTAAGAGAAAAACAGCTACGGGCAAACACACATGTATGTTTAAACAGATTAATTTAGATTAAATTTGCAGTCAAAGCCGCTTTGAGCTATGAGACGCATGTCTAGTTTAATTTAATACATGAGGAAAATAGATGAGTGAACTGCCAAGCACCGCCCTTGTTACGGGCGGCTCAAGAGGAATCGGCGAAGCTTGTGCTAAAAAGCTGGCCAGTGATGGATTTGAAGTATTTATTACTTACGTAAGCCGTCCTGACGGAGCTGAAAAAGTCTGTGCTGATATTGAAGCTGCAGGTGGTAAAGCCAAAGCTTTCAAACTTGATTCCTCTGATCGTGAAGCCGTTACAGCATTCTTCAAAGAAGAAATTAAGGGCAAAGTAAAACTTGATGTTCTGGTCAACAATGGTGGTATCACCAGAGACGGCCTTCTTGTCCGCATGAAAGATGCTGATTGGGACAGAGTTATGGATGTCAATCTTACAGGAGCCTTTACCTGTTTACGTGAATCCGCAAAGATCATGATGAAACAGCGTTATGGAAGAGTTATCAATATTTCCTCAATAGTCGGTCAGTCCGGTAACGCGGGACAGGCTAACTACGTATCAGCCAAGGCGGGTCTTATCGGACTCACCAAGGCAAGTGCCATTGAACTTGCTCCGCGTGGCGTTACTGTGAATGCAGTCGCTCCCGGATTTATTCAAACTGACATGACTGCTGAACTTCCTGAAAATGTCATGGCACACATGATGGATAATATACCGCTGAAAAAACTCGGCACATCCGACGATATAGCGAATGCTGTTTCTTTTCTTGCAAAAGAGGAATCAGGTTATATCACGGGACAGACTCTCGCCGTTAACGGCGGGATGTACATGTAGACAACAAACACTAAAATAATGATTTGGAGGGGACAATGTCCGCAGCTGAAAAAGTAAAAGCAATTATAGTAGACCAGCTTGGCGTATCCGAAGACGAAATTAAACCCGAAGCATCCTTCGTTGAAGATCTCGGAGCAGACTCTCTTGACCTCACAGAACTCATCATGGCTATGGAAGAAGAGTTCGACGTAGAAATCGAAGATGAAGATGCTCAGAAGATTGTTAAAGTCAAGGATGCTATCGCATTCGTTGAGAGCAAGCAGTAGAACCATTGCTTATTTCAGGGTTTTTTAAAAGAGCGCCTTATTGCTCCCTTTGGGCGTAAGGCGCTCCTTTTCTATTCCCCATCTGAATAAACTCCAACATATTTTACAGGTTCGAATACATGAACAGGGTAGTAGTTACTGGCGTTTCAGCCATCACCCCCATCGGTAATGACATAGACACCAGCTGGGAGAATCTCCTCGCCGGCAAGTCCGGTATTGCCGGCGTTACAGCATTTGATGCTACTGAATTTAACGCTCGCATTGCAGGTGAAGTCAAAAATTTTGATGCTCAAAGTTTCATTCCTCCTAAGCAGGCTAAGCGTATGGAAAGGTTCACGCAGTTTGCTGTGGCAGCCAATCAGATGCTTATGGAGTCCACCGGGCTTAAGCTGGAAGGAAATGAACGTGAGCGGGCTGGAGTCGTAATTGGCGTAGGTCTAGGTGGTCTTGAAACCATTGAAAAACAGCATGCCAAGCTCGAAAAATCCGGACCCAAAAAAATCACACCTTTTTTTATCCCAATCATCATAGGTAACATGGCTGCTGGTCAGGTTTCCATTTTTGCCGAAGCTCAGGGACCAAACCTGTGTATGTGTACAGCATGTGCATCCGGTACCCACTCCATCGGCGCAGCATACACCGACATCATGCTTGGTCGAGCTGATGTAATGATTTGCGGCGGAGCAGAGTCCACCATAACCCCGCTGGGTTTTGCCGGATTTACTGCCATGAAAGCTCTCTCTACCCGCAATGATGATCCAGAAACAGCATCACGCCCATTCGACGCAGGCCGTGATGGTTTTGTCATGGGTGAAGGAGCAGGTCTCCTGCTGCTTGAATCTCTTGACCATGCCAGAGCACGTGGTGCTGAAATACTCGCTGAAGTTGTCGGATTTGGTGCGTCTTCTGATGCTTACCACATGACAGCACCGCCGGAAGACGGAGCAGGTATGGCCCGCGCTATGAACGCAGCAATCCGTGAAGCGAAAATTGATCCTTCTGAAATTGATCATATTAACGCACACGGAACATCTACTAAACTGAACGATTTCTGTGAAACCAAAGCTATTAAATCCGTTTTTGGTGATCACGCAAAAGATATCGCTATCAGTGCTAACAAATCACAAATAGGTCACCTTCTTGGCGGTGCAGGCGGAGTTGAAGCTGCTTTTGCAGTTAAGACTCTTGCAACCGGAATTATCCCCGGAACTGCAAACCAGTTTGAAGCAGACCCAGACTGTGATCTTGATTACTGCAAAGACGGAAAACGTGAACAGCAGGTCAATTACGTTCTGAGCAACTCATTTGGATTTGGCGGGACTAACGGCTGTATGCTTTTCAAAAAATTTGTTGATTAGTAGATGCATTTTGCATCATTAACAGGAGATTTCACCTTAAGTGATCACAGCCCTGCTATTAGCTAAATTCAGTTGATACTTCGCTAGTGATAGATACTGAAACACCGGATGTAAATTCATCCTTTGAAATCCCTGATAATTTTTTAGAACTTTGATGAGTTGAATTAATAACCACAACAGCAAAAAATAACTGGAGCTTGTCATGGAAGAACTTATGATGAAAGACCCGGCAGTGGCTGCAGCCATTAGTCAGGAAGTTACCCGCCAGATGACTAAGCTTGAACTCATCGCTTCGGAGAACTTTACCTCCACAGCGGTCCGTCAGGCCATGGGCAGTGTAATGACTCATAAATACGCTGAAGGTTACCCTGGGAAACGCTACTATGGCGGCTGTGAGTTTGTTGACCTTGCGGAAGATCTTGCACGTGACCGTGCTAAAGAAATCTTTGGTTGCGAATACGTAAACGTTCAACCTCATTCAGGTTCACAGGCAAATATGGCTGTTTACTTTGCAGCTCTTAAGCCTGGTGACACTGTACTAGGTATGGACCTTTCCCATGGTGGACACCTCACCCACGGTTCTCCAGTAAACTTCTCCGGCAAGCTCTTTGATATCAAATTTTACGGAGTAGACCCGGAAACTAAAACTATCAACTATGATAATGTTCTTGAAATTGCCAAAGAATGCAAACCCAAGATGATCATTGCTGGTGCCAGTGCCTATCCCCGTATCATTGACTTCGCCCGCTTCCGCCAGATTGCAGATGAAGTAGGCGCTGTACTCATGGTCGACATGGCTCATATAGCTGGTCTTATCGCAGCAGGCGTTCATCCATCCTGCATCGAACATGCTCACTACACCACTACCACCACTCACAAGACTCTGCGCGGACCTCGTGGAGGTATGATCCTTTCTACCGAAGAGCATGGCAAGGCTTTGAACTCAAACATCTTCCCCGGAATTCAGGGTGGACCGCTTATGCACGTAATTGCTGCTAAAGCAGTAGCTTTCGGCGAAGCTCTCTCTCCTTCCTATGTTGAATACCAGAAGCAGGTTGTAGCTAATGCTTCAACACTTGCAGGTCACCTTTCTGATGCCGGTTTTGAGCTTGTTTCAGGCGGTACTGATAACCATCTTATGATGCTGGACCTCACTAACAAGGACATCACCGGTAAAGATGCCGAACATGCTCTTGATGAAGCAGGTATCACCGTAAATAAAAATACCATACCTTTCGAAACACGTTCTCCTTTTGTCACTTCCGGTGTACGTATTGGAACTCCGGCACTGACAACTCGTGGAATGAAAGAAGCGGAAATGGAAAAAGTAGCTGCATGGATTGATGCTGCTATCGGCTCCGCAGATAATGAAACTAAACTTGCTGCTATCAGCAAAGAAATTGCTGATTTTGCTAAGAATTACCCCTTGTTTGCATACTAGGAAGTAGTCCTGCCTATGATTTAGTTTCATCAAACTAATCGCATATAAAATTCATTGACATAAAAGCGGACCCGGATTTTCCTCCGGGTCCGCTTCAGCTTCAAAAGCAGGGAGCATTTCATGGATAACAGACTTCCGTGGCCAGAATATTTCATGCGCATAGCGCACCTAGTTGCTGAAAGGGCAACATGTACAAGACGCAAAGTCGGTGCAATTGCAGTAAAAGAAAAACGCATCCTTGCCACAGGCTACAACGGCCCGCCCTCCAACACAGCGCACTGCGCAGATGTAGGCTGTATCCGTGAAAAACTCGGAGTTCCTTCCGGGCAGCGTCACGAGCTTTGCCGCGGCCTTCACGCTGAGCAAAACGTCATTATTCAAGGTTCTCTTCATGGCATATCCTTGAAAGGAGCAGAAATATACTGCACCACCCAACCCTGTCTTATTTGCACCAAAATGCTCATAAATGCCGGTATTACTGCCATCTATTATAGCGAAAGCTATCCAGATGAACTTTCTGAAACTATGCTCAAGGAAGCTGGAGTCAAGTTTGCATTTCTTCCACTCGACTCATAGCTTCTACGAAACATTCATGTCCCGCGCCGTGGAGATTGCTCTTCGCGGGAGGAATCGTACTGCGCCAAATCCATCTGTTGGGTCAGTTATGGTTCAGGACGGCCACATTGTAGCTGAAGGATATCATCGCTTCTGCGGTGGCCTTCATGCCGAACGCGAATGTATTGCCGATGCCAGAGCAAAAGGTGTGGACATGTCCAAGTGCACACTTTTCGTCACTCTGGAACCGTGCAACCATTATGGTAAAACTCCTCCCTGTACTGAAGGAATACTGCAAGCCGGAATCAGACAAGTTGTTATCGGAACCCGCGACCCGAATCCTAAAGCGGCCGGAGGACTTGAATATCTTGAATCCAAAGGGGTTAAGGTTGAGCAAGGAATCCTTGAAGAGCAATGCAAGGATCTTATTTCCGACTTTCTCTGCTGGCAGTTCACTGACCGCGCTTATTCTATTTTGAAGCTTGCAAGTACCATAGACGGTAAAATTGCCGGAACAACTGGAGCACAGGAAGCTGTCTCATGTCCGCAATCCTTTGCAGATGTACAACGTTTGAGGTCAATGGTCGGAGCTGTGATTGTGGGTGGAAATACCCTACGTGAGGATAATCCCAGCCTCAGTTGCCGGCTTGATGTACTGCCCGAAGAATTCAAGCAGCCCAAAGCAGTGGTTGTGACCGGACACCTTCCTGAAAATCATGAAGATTACATACTCACAAGCACTAGAGCAGCTGACACAATTTTCTGGACCAGCAAAGAACAAGAAACAACTGAAATCGCTGCGCAGCTGAAAAATAAGGGAATTGAGATTATAGCTCTTCCCCGAAATGAAAAAGGCCTTATATTAGAATCTGGATTCAAAATATTACGTAAAAAACACGGAATATTGAGAACTCTTTGTGAAGGTGGAGGTAAACTCGCCTGCTCGCTTGCGGAGCAAGATCTGGTTGACGAGTTTGTTATGTATCAGACCCCCCGCATTCTTGGAAACACAGCTGGCAGACCCAACTTTGCAGGCTCTGATAATCAACTTATCAGTGAAGCCATGAACATGCGCATTAGCCGTGTTGAGCAAAGCGGACGTGATTTAAAAATAGTTTTCAAACCCGAAGGACAATAACGATGTTCACCGGACTTGTTCAGGGAAAAGGTCTTATCTCAAAGGCCGAAAACAGGGGAAACGAAACTCGTTTCACTGTTACTGCTCCCGAAATTAAAGATTATGAAAAAGGTGAGTCCATAGCCATTAACGGCGTCTGCCTTACAGTTGAGACTTTCAGCGACAGCTGGTTCTCATGCTATGCAAGCAAAGAATCAATGTCGGTGACCAATCTGGGCCATCTTAAGGCCGGGTCTAAAATCAACTATGAGCGAGCCCTTGCCATGGGGGATAGACTCGGAGGACATATTGTTTCCGGTCATGTTGATTGTCTAGGCACAGTTGAATCTGTTCGACCTGCAGGAGAATCAAAAATTTACCGTATCAAATTTCCTGAGGAACATGCGCACCTGATTGTTCCTAAAGGATCTGTAGCTCTTGACGGCATCAGTCTTACTGTCAATGATTGCGGTAGAGATTATCTGGAAGTCAACATAATTCCTGAGACTCAGGAACAGACCACTATCTCACTGTGGAATCCAGGATATGCGGTTAACATTGAAACAGATGTTATCGGCAAATACGTTCAGCGCATGATCGGACCGTGGGCCGGACAAAAATCTGAGGCGAAACCTCAGAATAAACTCACAATGGAATTTCTACGCGAAAACGGTTTTTAATATTACTTCAGTCATATGTTTTTGATAAAAGCCAGATCTAAATCAAGCTACACTTAGTAACTTATTGTAATAAAAGGATTTATCTTTAGATAAAAAACATATTTCACCCTTTTTACTTTTTAAGGTAAGAAGACACACCTGTCCGCATAAAAACGGACTGAGAGAATTTTAAAAAAGCTCTCCGCATCTGCCGGAGCATGAGGATATGCATATGCCTTTATGTACAATTGAAGAAGCGATTGAGGATCTGCGCGAAGGACGCATGGTCATCATGGTTGATGACGAGGACCGTGAGAACGAAGGTGATCTCGTTTGTGCTGCTGAAAAAGTAACACCTGAAATCATCAACTTCATGGCCACACACGGCAGAGGGCTTATCTGCCTCGCCATGTCCGGTGAGATGGTTGACCATCTCGAACTTCCGCTCATGGCACAGAACAATGATTCCCAGTTCGGAACCAACTTTACTGTCTCTATTGAAGCACGTGAAGGCGTCACCACTGGAATTTCAGCTCAGGACCGCGCTACCACAATTCTTGCAGCTGTTGCTGACGAATCCAAAGCTGAAGATATTGTTTCTCCGGGTCATATTTTTCCGCTCCGCGCCAAAGATGGCGGCGTACTAGTTCGCGCAGGCCAGACAGAAGGTAGTGTTGACCTCGCACGTCTTGCCGGCATGAAACCTGCCGGCGTAATCTGCGAAATCATGAAAGATGATGGAACTATGGCGCGCATGCCTGATCTTGAAAAATACGCCAAGCAGCATGATCTCAAAATCTGCAGCACTGAAGATCTCATTAAATACCGCATGAAATTCGGCAGTCACACCGTCACCCGTGAAGCTGACGCTGAACTGCCTACACGCTGGGGCAAATTTAAAGCTTCCGCATTTCATTCCAGTGAAGACAACCGTACCCATATTGCCTTGGTCATGGGTGAAATAGAGCCCCACGAGCCTATTCTTGTCCGTGTTCATTCCGAATGCCTTACCGGTGATGTTTTCGGGTCACAGCGTTGTGATTGTGGCGATCAGCTTGCTTCTGCAATGTGCATGATCCGCAATGAAGGCAAGGGAGTGCTTCTCTACATGCGCCAGGAAGGACGTGGAATAGGCCTCGGCAACAAAATCAAAGCCTACCATCTTCAGGACCTAGGCTGCGATACTGTTGAAGCTAACGAACGTCTTGGATTTAAAGCAGATCTTCGTGAATATGGAACAGGAGCACAGATTCTTGTCCAGCTCGGAATTTCTAAAATGAAGCTCATGACCAACAACCCCAAAAAGATTGTCGGTCTCGAAGGATACGGACTTGAAGTTACTGAGCGTGTACCCATTGAAATGGACGCATGTGAAATGAACTTCGACTACCTCAAGACCAAAAAAGACAAGATGGGACACATACTGGACCACCTTGAAAAAGACAAATAAAAGGGAGACTCTATCATGTATCATATCAAAACTATTGAAGGGCAGCTTGATTGCAAGGATCTCAAAATTGCTCTTGTTGCCGGACGCTTCAACGATTTCATCGTTGACAAACTCATCGGCGGAGCAGTTGACTACCTTGTTCGTCACGGTTGCAGCAAAGACAACCTGACCCTCATTAAGGTTCCCGGTGCATTTGAAATTCCTGTGGTAACTAAAAAGCTGGCAACCTCCGGAAAATATGACGGAATTGTAGTTCTTGGCACAGTTATTCGTGGAGCAACTCCCCATTTCGACTATGTCTGCAACGAGTGTACTAAAGGCGTTGCGCAGATCATTCTTGAAAATAATCTGCCTATCGGTTTCGGAGTTCTCACCTGTGAAACTATAGATCAGGCGATTGAACGTGCCGGTTCCAAAGCCGGTAACAAAGGTGTTGAAGCTGCTTCCGCTATGCTGGAAACTATCCGCGTAATGGAACAGATCTAAATATTACTCTCGCAATACTGAGTTTTTATATGCCTCCGGAGGGTCTGTAACTCTTTTAATCAAGTGCGCTTTGCATTTTAAGATTAAAGGACTTTTCCCTCCGGAGGCTTAAACCCTTTTGGAAAAGTTTTTTGATTCCAAAGACTTTTGTTAATAATGGTCAAATTTATTCACGACTCTTCTACACCGGAACAGTTGTAAAGAAGTGCTTAAATATCACCTGTACATGCTGAGTGGTGAGTACGAAAGTAAAAGCTGGAATGGCTTTCTCATTCAGATCACCGGAAGCATCCTCTTAACTAAAGTTGTTTTAATAACCATTTAGATGTATCTTGCGTTTCAAAGTTCGATAGTTCTTTGTAAGTGCGAGGATAGTGAATAAAATGTCCCAGACCAAAGGTTTACGTAGGAAAGGCCGTATTTTGGCTTTTCAGGTTCTTTATGGCCTCAGTTTTGTTCCTCCGCAAGGCGGCTGGACTTGTGAACGTATTTATAATCAGAGCCCTGCAGTGCTGCGCGAAACAGAAGAAGATCTCATTCTGTATGCTCGCCAGCTTCTGATCGGAATCTGGAATTCACAGGAAGAACTCGATGAAGTTATCAGCAGCTATTCCAAGCACTGGAAGATTGAGAGAATTGCAAAAGTCGAACTGGCAATATTAAGACTCTCTGTTTATGAACTAGTTCATAAGCCTGATATTCCTCTTAAAGTAGGTATCAACGAAGGCATCGAGCTTGCAAAAAAATTCGGTGATGAAAATTCGCGTAATTTTATTAACGGAATTCTTGATGCAGTAGCTCGTGATATTGATACCGGAAAATTCAAGGTTTCAAAAAATTTCTAGATATCCCCATCAGGTAACGGGAATATCAGCATAGAAAGAGCCGCTATGGCAAAAGGAAGGGACAGGGCGCGAAGTCCGGATAGTCCCGATCAAATCGGAACCAAGTTCCGGGCTTCACGCTCTCCAACAAAATGAAAAAGCAAGGATTTGTATAATGGGCTTCGGGAAATACGAACCTGAATTAATAGAAAAAAAATGGCAGAAGGAATGGACTGATACCGGAGCTTTCAATGTGGAAGCTGATGAATCACGTCCAAAATATTATGTACTGGAGATGTTCCCCTACCCTTCCGGGAAAATCCATATGGGTCATGTACGTAACTATTCTATAGGTGATGTTGTTGCCCGCTACAAAAGAATGAAAGGCTTTAATGTCCTTCATCCAATGGGCTGGGATGCTTTCGGTCTTCCTGCTGAGAACGCAGCTATAAAGAACAACACACACCCTGCTGAATGGACCTATTCCAATATCGACGATATGCGCACCCAGCTTAAAAGGCTGGGCTATTCCTATGACTGGCGCCGCGAGATGGCTACCTGTCATCCCGGTTACTATAAATGGGAGCAGCAGTTCTTTCTTAAGTTCCTTGAAAAAGGACTTATTTACCGCAAAAAATCTCCTGTTAACTGGTGTGAAACCTGTCATACAGTTCTTGCTAATGAACAGGTTGAAGACGGTTTATGCTGGCGTTGCGATACTCAAGTCGTACAGAAAGAACTTTCCCAGTGGTTTATGCGTATCACTGATTATGCTGAAGAACTGCTGGAGAGTCTGAATGGACTGGAAGGCGGCTGGCCTGATAGAGTCATAACCATGCAGCGCAACTGGATCGGTAAGTCAATCGGTGCAGAACTTGATTTTGAAATTGAAAATTTCGACGAAACAATCAGCGTTTTCACAACCCGCCCGGACACTCTTTACGGTGCAACTTTCATGTCTCTGGCAGCTGAGCACCCCATGGTGGAAAAGCTCATCGAGGGGAAGCCGGAAGCAGAAAAGGTCCGTGAATTTGTCACCAAAGTTTCCAGCATGGACCGTATTGTACGCGGAGCTGATGATCTTGAAAAAGAAGGTGTATTCACCGGTGCATATTGCATCAACCCGCTAAATGGTCAGCGTATGCCTATTTATGTGGCGAACTTCGTTCTGATGGGCTACGGAACAGGTGCTGTTATGGCTGTTCCAGCACATGATCAGCGTGATTACGAATTTGCTACTAAATATGACCTGCCAATGCAGATTGTAATCCAGCCCGAAGGTCAGACTCTTGATCTTTCTGAAATGACTGAAGCATGCAGCGCTCCGGGGGTACTGGTTAATTCCGGTGAATTTGACAACCTGCCTAATGAAGAAGCCAAAGCAGCAATTGTTGAATATCTCGGAAAATCCGGAAAAGGCAAAAAATCAATTAATTACCGCTTGCGTGACTGGAACATTTCCCGTCAGCGTTTCTGGGGTTCCCCCATTCCGGTAATCTACTGCGACCATTGCGGAATTGTCCCCGTTCCCGAGAAAGATCTTCCCGTAGTTTTGCCTGAAGACGCGGTTATGAATGAAGAAGGTCGCTCTCCACTCCCCCAAATGGAAAGTTTTCTCAACGTTGTCTGCCCCAAATGCGGCAAGATGGCTCAGCGCGAAACAGATACCATGGATACTTTTGTTGAATCTTCATGGTACTTTATGCGCTATACTGATGCCCGTAAGGCGGATGCGCCTTTTGACAGTAATTCCCTTGAATACTGGGCTCCTGTTGATCAGTACATCGGCGGAATTGAACACGCTATTTTGCATCTGCTCTACGCAAGATTCTTTACTAAAATTCTTCGTGATGAAGGATACACTAAGCTCAGCGAGCCCTTTAAGAATCTGCTGACTCAGGGCATGGTTCTCAAAGACGGCGCGAAGATGTCTAAATCAAAAGGCAATGTTGTTGATCCGAACGCAATGATCAACAGATACGGAGCAGACGCGACCAGACTCTTCATCCTGTTTGCTTCACCGCCCGAGAAAGACCTTGAATGGTCAGATCAAGGACTTGAAGGAGCTTCCCGGTTCCTTAACAGAATCTGGAGACTGGCTGAAGATCTTGAAGGTAAACTAGCACCTATTGGAGCATGCGCTAAACCGTCAGCAGAGCTTCCATCTGAAGCTAAAAAACTGCGCCGTAAAGAGCATGAAACTGTCAGCCGTGCCAGCCGTGACATGGAAAACAAATTTCAGTTCAATACGGTTATTGCTGCATCAATGGAACTGGTCAACGAAATTTACTCTCTTAAGGATAAACTTGTTGAAACCGAAGAAGGACGTTTTGCGCTTTCCTCGGCATTCAGTACTGTGCTTGCAGTGTTGTCCCCAATTGCCCCGCATATCTGTGAAGAGCTGTGGACAACTATTGGGTACAAAGAAAGTATCGCAGGAGTTGCATGGCCGGAATTTGATGAGTCAGCTCTCGTTACCGATGAAATGCTGATCATCGTTCAAGTCAATGGCAAAATGCGTGGTAAACTTTCTTTTCCAGCATCTGCGACCAAAGAAGAAATTGAAGAGACAGCTCTTACACATGAAAACATTACCAAGCATACCGATGGTAAAACAATCAGAAAAGTTATTGTTGTACCCGGTAAGCTGATAAATGTTGTAGCAAATTAAATTAAATGCCTCCGGCGGTTCTTTAACTCTTTCTCTGATCGACAAGCGCTTTCAAGATAAAAGAGTTATCCTACTGGACGCCGGAGGCTTCATCTTTCATAGAACAGCGCCACGCGCATCCAGCTTTATACAGTAGGCCACATAAGGCACTACGAAGCAAGTACTGAGGAGTAAGAAATGACAGTTATGAATCATGTGAAAAAATTAATACTTTTGTTCAGTATTATTTTTGCTGTAAATGCTTGTGGATACCATAATTCTGCGACCGAACCGAACAGGCTGGGAGAAATGTTTAGAGATGTCGCCATCTCTAAAGTAGAAAATCCTACGCTTGAGCGCTGGCTTGAACCAAAGATAAGATCATTACTCCATGATGAAATAATACGCCGTGGACAACTGGTTTGGGTTGATAAATCCAAAGCCGATGCACTTTTTAATATTAAAATCATCAATCTTACTGATGGTAGCCGTATTCTAGGGGATAAAGATAAAACCCTTAAATATGACATGACATTAAAATTACAAATGCGCGTAACCAGTGCCGCAGATGGAAAACTACTGTGGAACTCCGGTCCTGTCTCAGTAACTGAATCTTACTACACAGGTCAGGAAGAAGCCACACAACAGCTTATTGTAGAACTGCTTGTACGCAGACTCGTGGATAAAATGAATCAGGCTTATTAAGCTGAAATAAAAATATATAATCAAAAAATTATAAAGGTACTATGTCCAGACCTGGCTATATGTTTCTCATATGTCCCGATGCAGAGCTTCTGCACGCCCGTATCGGTGAATTGCTCGATCAGCACAATGCTGTAGACTTTGAGAAAAAAGTATACTGGGCAGATGAAGACCTTCCTCCTAAATTCTGGGATGACTTGACCCTCCAGACACTTTTCGGCTCCAGTAAAGCGGTTATTTTACGCAGAGCACACAAGCTTAAAGCCGCAGTCTGGGACACTCTAGATAAAACTATTGCATCCCTTTCCGATGCATCTTTTCTATTTATCTGTATTGAAGGTAAATGGGAACGTAAAGGCCCGCCCGTTCCTGCTGTCCTGAAACGCCGCAACTGCTGGAAATACGCTGAAAAGCAAAAATGGTTCTGGCAGTCTGCAGGTCTTGATCAAAAAACAATTTCAGGGTTTGTTGGCAAATGGGCCAAACAGAAAGGAATTACCATCGACGGGCCGGTTCTTAATGCCTTGACCAAGGCTCTGCCTAAAGACGCTCGTGCGGCTAAGCTTGAACTGGACAAGCTTGAATTAGCTGCAGGGGATGACAGACGGATCTTGATGGATCATATCTCTCTGATTGCTCACAGTGAAGAAATGGACTTCTTTGAATTTATGCGCTCCATGTCCGAGGGCGGTGACCCTGTTGAGATATGGCGGCGTGTACTGACCAATCACAGTGAAAAAGATTCTATGATTTTTATGCTGACAGCATCACTGACCCGTGAAGCACGCGCTTTATGGATGCTGTTACATGGTGAAGACTCAGCTGTACGCTTACCACCCTTCGTTAAAAAACAAAAAAAATCTCTCGCCCAACGAATAGGCCCTGCCCGGATAGCACGAATATTTGATATTGTTTTAGAAGCTGAAATTGGCATCAAGACAGGTCAACGCAGACCGGAACAGGCTCTTGAGCTACTTGTTGCCGCCTTAACCAGCCTTTTTACTCCCACCAAGACACGGCAAAGACGTTTTTAAGCTTTCCATACTCTCAAATTAACATTTTTTTGTGTTAAAACCCTTTTTTTTCGATAAAATGATGCTTTTTTATCAAAAATAAGGCTATTTAGAGTCAAGCAAGGTTGATTTGCTGAAACATCCGGTTTAATCCTTATTGAAATTGATTAGGTTTAAAATATAAATTTTCCTTATGTACTATCTTTCTTAAGAACATAAGCCCCTTTTTAACTGTAGCACTTGCCAAAGCAGACTTACTATTTATTTATGAAGGATAAACCTCATTATCATGGTCATCGCCAGCGTTTGAAAGAACGCCTTTGCAAGGATTCCAGCAATATGGCGGACTATGAGATTTTGGAACTGCTACTGGGACAGGTACTGCCGCGCAGGGATACCAAGCCAATTGCGAAGGACCTGCTTGAACGATTTGACTCTTTAGGTGGCGTGTTCAGAGCTCCGCAGGTCCAGCTTGAAGAAGTTAGCGGGATAGGTCCTGGAGTTTTAGTTTTTTTCACACTTATACGTGAATTCTGGACTAGAATTGCCGAGGAACCGATGCATAGTAAAGAGGCTCTTTCTTCACCAGACAAGGTCTTTAAAGCAGCAATGGCACGAATCGGGAATTTATCTAAAGAAGAATTCTGGGTTGCACTGGTCAACAACGGTAACAAGGTGATATACTGGAACAGGCTTACAGAAGGCACTGTTGATAAAACGGCTGTTTATCCACGTGAAATTGTTGCACTTGCCCTACGCCACCATGCGAGCGGAGTGATACTGACTCACAACCACCCGGGAGGGAGCACAGCTCCATCGCCTGAGGATATGGGCATAACAATGGAGATTGCCACCTTGTGTCAGGATATGGGAATCCGTCTACTTGATCACGTAATCGTGACGGCAGACAGTTTCTACAGTTTTAAAGATAAGGGACGCCTATAACTGTACTATAAACGTTAAGGAGGTTGCCATGATCAGAAGTTATCATTGCGTAGTTACCGGAAAAGTTCAGGGTGTATTTTTTCGTGCATGGGTAAACGATCAGGCCTCAGCTCTTAAACTAAACGGCTGGGTTCGCAACCTTGATGAAAACAGAGTTGAAGTACTGCTACAGGGGGATGAAGATGATGTTGGTGAAATGCGCACCAGGCTTCTTGTAGGATCTCCTCTCTCACATATTGAAAATTTAAAATGTGACTGGATGGACCATGAGACTGAGCATAAGGGATTTAAAATCCGCTGAACACACCTGGATCAGCGGTGAACAAACTAAGAAACTACAAATCCAACACACTTGTTTTTGAATCAATGTAAAAACGGAAAGTTTTGATTTTTTATATGCTGGAACTGACAACCACTTTTGAATAAAGGATTTTGCCTTGAAGAAAAAAAAATCACCAATCAAACCGCTGAAGCTGAATAAAAAGGACCTAGTTGAAGCCGAAACAAAACCCGAAAAAAATTCAAGTTCTGATGCGGGTAATGATCAAGGACTGAACAAGCCTCCTGTATCACCCCTTAGCGTGCTTCACGACGCAGCTGATCTGCTTGAAGATGCAGGAAGTATCCCGGATGATGCTCAGGTTGCAATACCTACCACAATTCCAGTTCTTGCTGTGCGGGACATTGTTGTTTTCAACTATATGATTCTTCCTCTATTTGTTGGACGTGAGAAATCTGTTAATGCAGTTGAAGCTGCCATGACCGGTGACCGCTATGTAATGATTCTTACCCAGCAGGATGAAAGTGTTGATAATCCGGAACACGATGATCTGTACAGGACTGGAACAGTATGCATGATCATGCGCATGCTCAAAATGCCTGACGGACGTTTGAAAGTTCTTGTTCAGGGAGTATCACGGGCAAAGGTAAAAAGATTTATCGGTTCCGAACCGTTTCATATTGCGGAAATTGAAACAATCTCTGAGACAGAAGCAACTAAAACAGATCCAACTCAGGAAGCACTGATCCGCTCCTCCCGTGAGCAGAGCGAAAAGATTCTATCTCTGCGCGGTATATCCTCCACCGACATTATGAGTGTACTCAATAACGTTGATGAGCCGGGAAGACTTGCCGACCTTATAGCTTCAAATCTACGCATGAAAGTGGATGTGGCCCAGTCCATTCTTGAATGCGAAAATCCTATAGAACGACTTACTCTGGTCAACACTCAGCTCACTCAGGAAGTTGAAGTTGCTTCCATGCAGAATAAAATCCAGTCCATTGCCAAAGAAGGCATGGATAAAGCTCAAAAAGATTTTTACCTGCGCGAACAACTCAAAGCTATTAAAAAAGAACTGGGTGAATCCACTGACGACGCGGAAGAAGCTGAAGAAATCCGTGCCGCTATAAAAAAAGCCAAGATGCCAAAGGAAGTACACAAAGAAGCAGAGAAGCAGCTACGCCGCCTTGAAGCTATGCATCCGGAAGCATCCGAAGCGACAGTTATCAGAACTTATCTGGACTGGATGGTGGAAATTCCATGGAAAAAACAATCCCGTGACCGTCTTGATATAATTGAAGCCAAAAAGATTTTAGACGAAGATCATTATGATCTTGAAAAAGTTAAAGAGCGTATTCTTGAATATTTAAGTGTACGAAAACTTAACGCATCCATGAAAGGACCTATCCTGTGCTTTGTAGGCCCTCCCGGTGTAGGTAAAACATCTCTGGGACGTTCTGTTGCACGCAGCCTTCAACGCAAATTCCACCGTATGTCATTAGGCGGAATGCGAGATGAAGCGGAAATCCGTGGACACCGCAGGACATATATAGGGTCAATGCCCGGAAGAATTATTCAGGGCATCAAACAGTGCGGAACACGCAATCCGGTAATCATGCTGGATGAAATAGACAAACTCGGCTCCGATTTCCGTGGTGACCCGTCTTCCGCTCTGCTGGAAGTTCTAGACCCGGAACAGAACAACTCGTTCACAGACCATTATCTGAACGTGCCTTACGACCTGTCCAAGGCTATGTTCATATGCACAGCCAATGTCCTTGACTCCATTCCCCGCCCTTTGCTGGATCGTATGGAAGTTATCAGGATTCCAGGCTACACAGAGTTCGATAAGGTTAATATTGCCAAACGCTATATTCTAGGTCGGCAGTGCACTGAAAACGGCCTGAAAGAAAAAGAAATGATCATGTCTGACGAAGTCATCGCAAAGATCATTAAAGAATATACTCGTGAAGCCGGACTTCGTAATCTTGAACGTGAAATAGGGTCGGTCTGCCGTAAGCTTGCTCGCAAAAAAGCCGAAGGCGAAAAAGGTCCTTTCGAAGTTACTACCGATAATCTTCATAAATACCTCGGTATTCCTAAATATATTGAAGATGAAAAGGAAAACGATCTTCCTGCCGGTGTTGCTCTGGGCCTTGCATGGACACCTGTTGGCGGAACAGTCCTGCATGTTGAGGTTTCCACCATGCCGGGTAAAGGAAAACAGCTTTTGACCGGACAGCTTGGCGATGTAATGAAAGAATCTGCTCAGGCAGCAGTCTCTTTTGCACGTCTCCATGCTGAAGAATACGGTATCAGCCCAAAATTCCACGAAGAACAGGATCTGCATATTCACGTTCCTGACGGAGCAACTCCCAAGGACGGCCCTTCTGCCGGCGTAACGCTTGTTACCGCTCTTGTTTCAGCTCTAACCAACACTCCTGTTGACCCAGAGCTTGCAATGACTGGAGAGATATCCCTCCGGGGTCTTGTTCTGCCTGTAGGCGGTATCAAAGAAAAGATTCTGGCAGCAGTCTCTCTGGGTATGAAACGGGTTCTTATTCCGTCACAAAACCAGAAGGATCTTGAAGATATTCCTAAAGAACTTTGTGAACAGATTAAGATAATTCCAATTAAAAGAATTGATGAAGTATGGCCTCTTGCCAAGGCTAAATAGACATCCAATACGAATTAAAAAGCGCGGCAGACAATATATTTGCCGCGCTTTTTAATTTTCCTGAGTCGCGGACAACGGTTAGCCTAAAATTCTTTATGATAAGCTTAATTGGCTTTATATTTTATAAAATTCAGATTCAAACTTATTTGATCGCATCCCCTAATTACTGCACCTTGTCATTTCCTCATCCAGACTTATATATAGGCCAGACATTGCCCCACCGTCTATTTTGAGCTATGCATTTTCTCGCAAAAAGTTTTTTATCAAAGCATGGAGTAGTATAAATGCCTATTTTTGAATATAAATGCATTGACTGTGGCAAGGAATTTGAAGAACTGGTTTTTGACCGTGACGAATGTCCTCCCTGCCCTGAATGTAAATCCGAGAATACCGGAAAACTTATGTCTGCCTGCAAATTCAAGACTGGCGGTGGAGCCGCAGACTACGCCGAATCAAGCACTGCATCATCTGCTCCGGCTTCATCCGGCAGCAGCTGTGCAGGATGCTCCGGCGGCAACTGTTCTACTTGCGGTTAACTAATTTAATTTTAATGTAATACGGCGGGATAATGAGAAAAATAACAATTGCAACACGTGGAAGTAAACTTGCCCTCTGGCAGGCCAACCATATTTCCGATCTTCTGCGTGAAGAATACCCCGGAATTGAAGTTCAACTGCTTAAAATCAAAACCAAGGGTGATAAGATTCTAGATGTTCCGCTGGCTAAAGTCGGTGGTAAAGGACTTTTCGTCAAAGAAATCGAAGAGGCTCTGCTCGATAAAAAGGCTGATCTTGCTGTACACAGCATGAAAGACGTCCCGACAGAACTGCCTGAGGGGCTGGAAGTCGGCATTATACCCGAGCGTGAATCTGAGACAGACACTCTACTTTCAGTTAAGTACGATTCTCTTAGTGATCTGCCTGCTGGAGCTGTTGTAGGGACAAGCAGCCTGCGCCGCCAGTCTCAGCTTTTAACCTTGCGTGATGACCTCAAAATAGAATCACTTCGCGGAAATCTTGATACTCGTGTTCGCAAACTTCTCGACGGTGAATTTGACGCAATAGTTGTCGCAACAGCGGGGCTAAATCGCCTGGGCCTTTCTGCTCCGAAAAGCGAAGTTCTTGGCCCCCCTACATTTCTGCCTGCAGTTGCTCAGGGAGCTCTTGGCATTGAATACCGCATCGATGACACTGAAATCCAAGATATTCTGACATTCCTGCACGATGGAGTTACAGCCCGTCAGGTTAAAGCTGAAAGAGGATTTCTCACAGGTCTTGACGGAGGTTGTCAGGTTCCTATCGCAGCATGGTCACAACTGGAAGGCGACAATATCAAACTGACCGGATTCGTTGCTGACGTTGATGGATCAAGCCCCATCCGCATGGAAAAAACCGGTCCTGCAGATGATGCCTGGAATGTCGGTCTTTCTCTTGCCAGAGATGTCCTTGATGCAGGTGCTAAAGAAATTCTTGACCGAGTCTACGACAAGACCAAATAAAGATGTCTTAAAAACATTCCAGACACCTCCTGGAGTAGGCAAATCCATTGCACCTTATACATCCCGAATCAATATACTTGATTCGGGATTTTTAATTATGCCAACAGAAATAAAAGTGCATAGTATTAATAAATATTAATTCTAGCATACAGACCTAAAGTATACTTACAATCATCCGATAAGAATTCTAAACAGGATTCACCTTTATTAAGGTCTTTAAATTGCAACTTCCAAGGACGGAGGTATAAAATGAACGGGCACGAACTTAGCAGGGTTGCACAGGCTCCTCCAGCAAGGGACGATGAAAATTTGGCTAACTCCATGAAGACTCTCAGGCGCAAGAGACTGCACAGGCAGGCTTTCGCAGATCCTTCAATGCATCGCGAGCTGGTGAGGATTGAATCTTCTCCAGTCTATAATGCAAACGCAGAACTGATTCAGGCTGTAACTTCCAGCCATGGAACAGCCTAAGATGCACTCTAGGTCACTTAAAGTTAAGTCAATTCGAAAATTTTAAGTACACTGTTGTAATAATTTAGCGGTAGATTATGTTCCTCCTTTACAAAAAGAAAAGCGCAAGTCATCAATTGACCTGCGCTTTTTTCATACAGAAAAAATATACTACCCCAAACGTAATCGCCCTCTTTCAGGATCATAAGCGATAACCTGCCCGATATGGGCTGCCAGATCTCCGGACTCAAGCAGCATTTCAATAGCCTGTTGCAAATTAGCTTCAGAAACAGCCAGAACAAGACCTCCAGAAGTCTGAGCATCAAATACAAGGTCTGTCATGATGCCATCAGCATCAGCTGCGGTTTCAACCTGTGAACGACAATAACTCCGATTGGCAAAGCTTCCTGCCGGGATCAACCCCATTGAAGCAAGTTCAAGCACATCATCCATGAATGGAACTTTGTTGAGCCATAACTCAACACTGACACCGGATGCATTCGCCATCTCCAGAATATGCCCGCCAAGGCCAAATCCGGTCACGTCAGTAGCTCCTTTCAGTCCCAGTTCACGAATAACTCTGCCGCCGCCGCTGTTCAGTTTTGATGCCCACTTATAAACATCTTTTTCAAATCGATCAGCACCATCCCAGTCGGCTTTAAGAGCTGTTGCCAGAACACCTGTCCCCAAGGGTTTGGTAAGTAAAAGCTGATCGCCTTCTTTCAATCCTTTATTTGAAGCAAAACCGTCAGGATCAACCATACCGGTGACCGAAAGACCAAATTTAATTTCATCATCTTCAACGCTATGTCCGCCAGCCAGTACAGCACCGGCCTCACGAGTTTTATCCATGCCGCCTTTTAAAATTTCACGCAGAACTTCTCCACCCATTTTTTTCATCGGATAACAAACAATATTCATAACGGTCCAAGGCTCGCCGCCCATGGCGTAGACATCGGACAAAGAATTGGCCGCAGCAATCTGTCCGAACCAGTAGGGATTATTTACAACAGGGGTAAAGAAATCAACGGTTTGCACCAGTGCTTTGCCCGCAGGAAAAGAGACTATGGCGGAATCTTCATTCCCGCCCAGCCCAGTCAGAAGCCGCTCGTCTTCAACGGCTAATCCACGCAATGCCTGCTCCAGGTCCCCGGGAGCAATCTTGGCGGCTCAACCAGCAGCTTTAACTGTCTTGACCAATTCTATGGGCATGATCTCTCCATTTAAGATATTATCTTCGCGGTAAACTAATGCACTTTGAAATACTTTATATATTTAAACCGAGTTCAAATATTCAGCAAATTACTTTTAATTGCAAAAATTGAAAAGAATAAAGAAAATTTTAAACTAAATAATAAACTTATTTAAACCATGTGCCAACTTATTAAAAAGTTCTGATTGAGTCCAGAATCCATTCCAGCGTCATCCAAATCAGCATAGACGCCGGCAGACCTAACCTCCGGCATGTACTCCGGCATCTGAGAATGTTGCCATATCATTATAAATATTTGCAGCAGCACGGAGCATAAACATTGAAAGAGCAGCACCAGAACCTTCCCCCAGTCGCATATCCAGATGCAGCAACGGCCTGCACCCGAGAGCTTCAATAATTTCAGCATAGCCCGGTTCGGCAGAAGCATGAGAGAGTACGCAATAATCTCTTACAGCTGGACAGAGCTTTGAGGCTGCTGCGTAAGCTGCAGTTGAAATAAACCCGTCAATACAAACCATCTGCCTATTTCTGGCACCGCCGATAATAAGCCCTGCCAGCGCAGCTATTTCGTACCCGCCAAGAGCACGCAGTATAGCAAAAATATCACCGGAATCGACTGTCGCGGCATTTACCGCAAGTGCTTTCTTGACGACACCTATCTTACGGACAATCCCCTCTTCATCTATACCGCCGCCGGGTCCGGTTATTTTTTCAGGATCAAGACCGAAATAAGCACAATAAAGAGCTGTCGACGGTGTGGTATTTGATACTCCCATCTCTCCGGTCCCAAGGCTTTTAACCCCACGGGCATGAGCCTCATCAGCAAGATCAATTCCAAGAAATAAGGCTTTAAGACAACCATGCTCACTCATGGCAGGACCTTTGGTAATGTTGGCTGTTCCTTGTGCTATTTTACGCTGGATCAAATGAGAATGGTTTGGAAATCGACCACCTTTACATGCGGCATCTACTACTATCAGATCCACACCGGAAGTGCCGGCCAAAACATTAATACCGGCTCCTCCTGCAAGAAAATTTTCAACCATCTGACGAGTTACTTCCTGCGGGAAATAGCTCACGTTTTCTTCATTCACTCCATGGTCACCGGCAATAGCATAGATACATGCAGGATCTGATTGGGGAATCTCTCCACCGGAAACCATAAACATCTGGACGGCAAGATCCTCAAGTCTTCCAAGACTCCCTATAGGCTTAGTCAAATTATCTAAATGAGCACGAGCTGCCTTTTCGAGTGCAGGATTGATTTCTTTCACCTGTACAATAACAGACTCCAGCTTCTCCCGTGAAAAATCATTCATAATTAAATCCCTTGGGTGCGATGGCCCCCAGAACATATTGAGATATCATAGTCCTCTGTGCTAGGGTTCAGACCGTGATGAAAAAGAAAATATGTATATTGCACGCCAATTGTCAGGGCGATCCCGTTAAAGAATTGCTATGCTTAAACCTTGAGTTCAGTGAAATTTATGACATTTACAACTTCACCAACTATACCAGAGAAATTATCCCTGAAAACCTGATCGCAAAATGTGATCTTTTTCTATACCAGCATCTGGGAAAAAACTGGAAAGAATTAGGATCAGAATTTATAATTTCCAAACTGAATAATACAGCCAAAGCAATTCCTTTTCCGTCCATGTTCTTCAAACATTACTGGCCGCTGTGGTCAAGTATTCCCGGATTTGACTACCGTGATAACTTTCTCGATTCACTTCTTGAAAAAGACCTGACTGAATCTCAGATTCTACATCTGTACCTGAACACCAAATTGACCAATATTTATGATTTTGAAGAAATACTGAAAGCATCACTCAGGCATGAACGACAAAAAGAAAATATCAGCATAATCAATTATGTCGATCTGGTCATGGCTAATTATAAACAGGAAAGGCTATTTAATACCGTCAACCATCCCCGCAAAAAAATACTGACACATATCGTTAACTCAATCCTTGAAAAACTGAACATGTCCCTACTAACCAAAGAGGCTGTTGCAGAATTCCCTGAACCGTTTGCTGAATTTGAGCAACCCATTCATCCTCAGGTGGCTGAATATTTAGGTCTGGAATTCGGCAGTGCAGATGAGCGCTATAATGTGTACGGCGCAAAACTTACTTTCGAAGAATATGCTATGCGATACATCAAATGCCGTATGCACGGTATAGATGACTTTATTACATTCTTACGGGCTGCAGCACGAAGAAAAGATAATTCTCCGTCTTAGCCCGCCACTGGAATTATTTTGTCAGATCCGGCGGTCCCATAACTATCATTTCTGCCAGAGTATAATCCACTTTGGGCATAGTTCTGATCTTGTTACCCAGCAGACCTATTTCAAGAGCCACAAGCTCTTTATATAAAGGGGTTCGGTTAACAACCGGAACGTCAGCCATATCTTTAGTTAAATCCTGACACTTGAAACATCCCGGAAATGAAAGCTGGCGTCCATTAGGTTGCTGCAAAGTGTTAACAACCCCATGCATGCGACAAATCATCAGCCTGTGCTTATATACACCGCAAAGACCGTTATCATTTAAGGGACACATTATTTTGGGACGTACACCATTTTCAAGCATAGCATTTGCATTGCGCACATAGTCCTGAGAACGTTCTATATATTCATTACGCTTGGCCTCAGGCAATTTGTTCATTCCCTGCCAAAGATAAATCCACTCAACGTAAGTATGGTGCTGAAAATAGCTGGTACAACAGTTTTGCTCGCACCCTTCACATGAGAGCTCAATCTTTGCAGAAGTCTCAGCATAGGCAGATGCCATACGCTCATAGAGCGAATCAAGCTTGCGGAATACGGCCTGTCTGGTCATTTTTTTCATTATATATCCTTAAGTTGCTTATCTTCATTTGACCTGAGCCACTGATAAACCTGTTCTGCACATTCCTGCGGTGAAAATTCATCCGTATCAACAGCAAAGTCTGAATATTTCTCGTATAAAGGAGCGCGCTCTTCATAAAGACTTTCAAGCGACTGCCCCGGCATTCTGGCCAGACCGCGGCCTTCCCCGCCTCCGACTCGCTCAACGCAGGTTTCGCTGCTAATACGCAAATAAATTACCGGCCCCAGACTGCTGATACGGTTCATGGCATTTTCACCGTAAATAACACTTCCTCCGGTGGAAACAACGCTGCGTACAACTCCCAGACTGGATAAAATATAATCCTCTGCTTTACGGAATTCCGGCACTCCCAGCTCATCAACAATATCCTGCAAAGGACGACCATAGTACGCCTCTATAACAGAGTCAGTATCAATATACTCCCAGCCGAGTCTGGCAGCCAGAAGCGGGGCCAAAGTAGACTTACCAGCCCCGGCCATGCCGATAAGACAGACTGAGCATCCTTCCGAAAATTTACTTTTCCATTCTTCCATATAATAATCAGCTATGCTCTTTTATAAGTTATTCCACCAAAGATCGCTTAGAAAAAACTGCCAGAAACCTCTGACAGATAAGCTCAATTACGACTTGATGAGCACGACCTTATCTTCTTCGTCACGTTCGCTGACCAGAACATTTACGTGTTGTTCCTCATAAGTCCTTACTTCCTTACCCACGTAATCAGCGCGAATAGGCAACTCACGATGCCCACGATCTACAAGCACCAACAGTTCAACCCGCTTTGGGCGGCCAAAATCAAGAACTGCTTCAAGAGCTGCACGTACAGTACGTCCGGAAAAAAGTACGTCATCAACAAGAACGATAGATGCAGACTCAATATCAAAAGGAATCTCAGTACAATTTATGCTTGGCTGACGGGACAGATTAGTCCAGTCATCGCGATAAAGATTTATGTCCAGCTTTCCCAGAGGTATCTTTCTGCCCAGTCTTGAGTCGAGCAGATCTTTCAAACGCTCAGCAAGATCTGCTCCACGTCTTTGAATACCGATGATTGCGAGTTTTTCGTCATCACCACGGCGTTCGGTTATTTCCGAAGCAAGCCTGTCCAGCGTGCGTGCCATATCTTTTTCTGAAAGTATGGTTTTCTGTTCCTGCATATTAATACCGCCTTCAAAAGAAGTTGATTCTTATTCTCAAATTTGATCAAATCACTTTATCGACTTCCGTCGTGAGTAGCTATAAGAAATGTACACGGGCAATGCAAGCAGCCTCGTAAATAAGGAATAATTTATGGACGCTAAATTTGATATCAAAGGGATGACCTGTTCTGCATGTTCATCCCGCCTCGAACGGGTAATTGGCAATTTGAATGGAGTACGCAATGCACAAGTTAATCTTGCTGCTGAAACTTTAAAAGTTGACTATGACAAGAAACTTACTTCCCCCCCGGATATCATTCAGACTGTAGAAATGTCCGGTTTTGAAGCTGCTGAAAAGATTGATGGCATAGAGCTGACTTTACCCATTTCAGGCATGACCTGTTCTGCATGCTCTTCGCGGCTTGAACGGGTATTGAATGCTTCCGATGGAATGATCCTGGCAAATATAAGCCTTGCCACTGAAACAGCATCAATAAAATTTGACTCATCCCAGACTTCTCTGCGCCAGATAAGAACACTTATCAAAGAGGCTGGATTTAAAGCCGGTGATGTGCAGTCCAGCCATGACGCTAAAGCAAAATTTAATGAAAGGCGCGCTGAGACTGAAGCAAAACTTGCACAAATGAAAAACAAGTTGATCTTAGCTCTTTCTTTTACAGTCCCCCTGTTAATTATAACTATGGGGCACATGATCGGTATGCCTCTGCCTGAACTTATAAACCCACAGCAATCACCACTTGGCTTTGCACTGATTCAGCTTATACTGACAGTTCCGGTTCTCTGGTTTGGGCGTAATTTTTATCTGCACGGTTTCCCGAATCTTTTTCGTGGTGCACCGAATATGGATTCCCTTATTGCTGTAGGGACCTCGGCTGCTTTCATCTATTCTTTATGGAATCTTACCGAGATAGCACTGGGCATTGACACCCAAGTCAAGGCTATGGATTTATATTTTGAATCCGCAGCTACAATTATTACCCTTATTTCATTAGGTAAATTCCAGGAAGTTCGAGCCCGATCACGCACTTCAGAAGCCATTGAAAAACTGATGGATCTCACTCCGGCACAGGCAATTTTAATTAATGATGGGGAGCATATCAAAACACCCGTTGAAGAAATCGGACCCGGTGATTGTATTCTTGTACGCCCCGGAGATCGCATTGCCGCTGACGGAGAAATTTACGAAGGGCATTCCGATATTGATGAATCAATGCTCACAGGTGAAAGTATGCCTGTATCCAAATCTCCCGGATCTGAGGTGGCAGGAGGCACTGTCAACACGGGAGGAGGCGCACTGAAAGTAAGAGTAATCAATGTAGGAGAAAATACAGTTCTTTCGCGCATCATCAGGCTGGTGCAGGAGGCACAGGGTTCCAAAGCTCCTATCTCAAGCCTTGCGGATACGATAAGTTTTTATTTCGTCCCGACAGTTATGGCTGTGGGGATTGCCGCTGCACTGGGCTGGTTCTTATTCAGTACAGAACCATTCACCTTTGCTCTGCGCATTTTCATCAGTGTCATGGTTATTGCGTGCCCTTGTGCCATGGGACTTGCCACACCAACGGCAATCATGGTCGGAACAGGTCGCGGCGCACAACTTGGAGTACTTGTAAAATCAGGGATAGCACTTGAAACAGCAGGGAAAGTTGATACCGTAATCTTCGACAAAACAGGCACTCTTACATATGGAAAACCGGAAGTTGCCGATAAGTTCCTTGTAAGCGGGGAGAATACAAGCGAACTACTTGCTCTGGCTGGATCAGCAGAAAGTCAGTCCGAACACCCTCTTGCCAAAGCTGTTGTACAAGCGGCAATGAAGTTGGAGACTCCCCTGCCTGAGACTACATCCTTCCATGCGATTTCAGGACTTGGAATTGCTACTGACACAGGAGGACATTCTCTTCTTCTTGGAAACCGCAAATTTCTTGAGCAGAATTATGCAGGCGGACTTGATAATGAAGGAGCAAACGCTGCAGCTCTAAAATTTGCTGCAGCAGGTCAAAGCCCGTTGTATATTGCTAAAAATGGGAAGCTTGCCGGAATTCTGGCTGTTGCCGACCGCATCAAAGATGAAACACCTGAAACAATCAAAAGACTTCATGCTCTGGGCATCAAAACAATTATGCTCACAGGAGATACTGAAATAGTTGCTAAAGCCATTGCTGAAAAAGCTGGTATCAAGGAAGTAATTGCCCAGGTCATGCCTGACCGAAAAGCAGCCGAGGTAAATCGTGAAAAAAAACTGGGCAATAAAGTAGCGATGGTTGGCGATGGAATCAATGATGCCCCGGCCTTAGCCTCTGCCGATCTTGGAATTGCTATGGGCACCGGAATTGATGTTGCAATTGAATCAGGGGACGTAGTACTGATGAAAGGCGATTTGACAGGAGTACTCACAGCTCTTTCATTAAGCAGAGCAACTGTACGCAATATCAAACAGAATTTATTCTGGGCTTTTGCATTCAATGTATTGGGCATTCCTGTTGCTGCAGGGCTGCTTCATATATTTGGAGGTCCTACCCTTTCGCCTATGTTTGCAGCAGCAGCCATGTCACTGAGTTCTGTTACAGTAGTCACCAATGCTTTGAGGCTCAAATTTTTTAAACCGGAAGATTAAATTTGAAAGATATCACCCTTCTTTTCCCGCAATGGCAAGGTTCCATGAATAATATGGCCTTATACTACGGGGCGTATGAACTTGTGAAGAATATTCATGATCTGCCAAATATTGCAGAAATCGAAGTGCCATTATTCAAAAAACTAAAAGAGTGCAACTCCATTGCCGGAGAAAAAGACATTGTAAATCAGCTCACTAAAGCTTGTGACATACTTAAGTCAGAAACGCCTGACCGTATCCTGCTTTTAGGAGGAGATTGCAGTACAGAAATAGCTCCTGTATCGTGGTTTAATGAAAAATTTTCTGACGAATTAGCTCTGATCTGGTTTGATGCCCACCCAGATTTGAATACCCCGCTTACTTCCAAGTCAGGACGTATGCAGGGAATGGCCTTGTCTGCAATATTAGGTAACACCAGCGAGACAGTAAATGGTGCTATGTGTAAACCTTTGAAGAGCCTACAGGTCTTTTGTGCAGGAAGCAGAATCTTTGAGCCTCCTGAATTTGAATTTATTACCAGCAACAAAGTCCCATTCTTTGGCCCCGGGGAACTTGAAAGAGATCCTGCATGGCTGGCAAAACAAATTTGCAAGGCAGGTTTTAAGAAAGTATATATCCATTTAGACGTAGATGCCGTTAACCCCATGGGATTTCCGCACAGCAAACCTTCCCCTCCTGCAGGCTTAGCCTTTACCAATGTTCTAAACATTATCGCAGAGATTCAAAATAAGCTTGAAATTTGCGGACTGGGCATAACAGAGTTTCATCCAGGGAATGAGCGTGGAGTGCATAAGGCTAGAATTTTAATTGAAAAAACTCTTCACAATTTTCTTACTCCATAAAAAATGGGAAAAGTCCGAAAACTTTTCCCATTCAAGAATTAACACTCGATCAAAAATCCTGTCTAATACATTTATCTAGATAACTCCTGAATCATATCTTTAACCAGTCCTCCGCTTGGTGTCCTCGCAGAAGGATTCATATCAACAAGTCCTTTCCACGCACGCAGTGCTGCGGCCTTGTCCTTAATGTCATAATATAAAACTATTCCCTTATTAAAACGAGCTGTTTCATGATCCGGAGCTGCAATGATAGCCTTATCAAAATTTTCAACGGCTTTCCGAGGATTACCGTTACGGCGGTACATAACTCCAAGATCAGTCAAAACATGAGCATCATCGGATTTAATTTTTAAAGATCTTTCATAAGCCTCGATTGCCTTACCATATTGGTCTGTATCGTAATATAAATTCCCCAGCTTAGCCCATAATGAAGCAGAATCAGGCTGTGCTTCAGTCATCTGTTTTGTACTTTCAATCTGATCCGTAAGACTTGCACTACTCCCACTGGTATCCTGCGGAGCAGCTGTGTCTTTTAAAGCAGGAATAAAAACTCCCCCCAAATATAAACCAACAGCAAGGGCAATGACTACAGCCACTATTATGCTTTGCTTGCTGGTCCCGACTTTATTAACGTTTTTCTTTCCAACAGTTTTCTTTTTTTTGGCCACCTTAATATCTCCCTTTGGCGGTCTTCCAACTCGACCAGCAATTAATTTTGTGCAAATTGCACTTTGCACAAAAAATAGTGCAATTTTTAGTTTTTAATCAAAAAAAACGCCATCTGTATTTTTAAAAAACTATTTTTATTCAAATATATTTACCATTCCTTAAAACTCCACCGTGAAAGTTTTGCAACAGTCATACCAAATATCAGACATAACAGGTTGGATATCATACAAGTATATTCTATACAATTTCTCACTAAAAAACAGCAAATCGAGTTAAAAATTACTATACACGAAGTTTTAGCCCGATATTTTTTGGAAAAGATACATCGAAAGTATTGCCGAAAAGCATATCATTGAGTACTAAGTCCCGTGAAATACTTTGCATAAATTGAATGATATACAAAGTTTTCATCGATTATAGCTAGATAGTTCTTAGTTTACTTACAACAAAGGAATGATTTATGGATTTTTTGACGAATTTGGATGTTATCGTTGGTAAAATTGGCGCATTTGCATGGGGTCCTCCTATGCTGATCTTACTTGTGGGTACAGGGTTCTGGCTCACTTTTGCATTACGTGGTCTTCAGTTCCGTAAACTATGGTATGCACTCTATCTAGCTCTTATCAAACGTAAAGAAGAAACTGATGAACCTGGCGATATCACCCACTTTCAAGCCTTAATGACAGCCCTTTCAGCTACAGTCGGCACAGGTAACATTGCAGGTGTGGCAACAGCTGTTGCTATAGGTGGTCCCGGAGCTCTTTTCTGGATGTGGATCACTGGCCTTGTGGGAATGGCTACCAAATACGCTGAGGCTGTTCTTGCTGTAAAATATAGAATTGTTGACGAACATGGTGAGATGAGCGGCGGTCCCATGTACTATCTTTCCAATGGCCTTAAAATGCCATGGTTAGGTACTATTTTCGCAATCTGCGCTTCCTTTGCAGCTTTTGGAATAGGGAACATGGTTCAGTCAAACTCAGTTGCAGATGCAGTACAAGCAACATACAGCATCTCCCCCTACATCACAGGGTTGGCACTTATGCTCTGTACTGCAGCCGTTACTCTTGGCGGAATCAAAAAAATCGGTCAGGTAACAGGTCTGCTTGTCCCAGTTATGATCGTTTTTTATATGTCCGGTGCCGCCTACATTATTTTTGCAAATATTTCAGAGGTACCGGCAGCATTAGGCCTTATCGTAAGTAGTGCTTTTAATCCTTCTTCTGCAGTCGGTGGCTTCGCCGGAGCTACGGTAATGCTCTGCATAAGAATGGGAGTTGCACGCGGTGTATTCTCTAATGAATCAGGCCTTGGAAGTGCGCCTATTGCAGCAGCGGCTGCTCAGACTAAAAGTCCGATCACTCAGGCACTTGTATCAATGACTCAAACTTTCATTGATACAATCATAGTCTGTACCATGACCGGACTTGTACTTATTCTGACCGGAGCATGGTCTAATGGAGCAACAGGTGCAGAACTTACCACAATAGCATTCTCAAAAGGCATGCCCGGCGGAGAGCATATTGTAACCATCGGATTAATTCTCTTCGCATACTCAACCATTCTCGGCTGGTGTTACTATGGTGAAAAATCAATTGAATACCTGATGGGAGTGAAAGCTGTTCTTCCATATCGTATTTTATTTATCAGCTTTGTAGGAGTTGGAGCTATAGCAAAACTCAGCCTTGTCTGGAATATTTCAGACACATTGAACGGACTGATGGCTATTCCTAACCTTATAGGTTTGCTGCTCCTTTCACCTGTAGTGGTATCAGAAACGAAGAAGTTCTTTAACAAACAGGCTGTGAACAGAGCTGAGCGCCAAACTGAAGCCAGCTAGCCCTCATAATTATAAATTAATGAAATGCTCCGGTCTGTGTATTACACTTTCCGGAGCATTTTATTTCTGCGACTCAAATTAAACAGTTTTCCGACCAGACAAGTATAGGACAAAAAAAAGACCGCCCTTAATCAGGACGGCCTTAACTAAACTAAATTAGAATAAAATTACTTGAGAAGGCTGCGACGGCAAAAATCAATAGCCTCTCCACGGACATCCTTCTCATTGGGCCAATAGATATACAATCTTGTCAGACCAAAAATTATAGTCATAACTACCGTCGCATTACTTTCAGCATCAACGTCTCTTATTTCACCCTTATCAATTCCGATACGGATACACTCTTCAATGATCAGCTCAAGATTCTTTAAGAAAACAGCCATCAGTCGCTTGGAAGAATCGAGTAACCCATATGTGGACAACATGATTTTCAGGTCAATCTGATTAGCTGATACAAAGTCAAAATATTCAGTCATGATCTCTTCAAGAGTACATTCCTTTATATCAAGTCTTTTACGGATGCTCTCAATATAATATGAAAACTGCTCTTCAAGGCTGTCTAGAATATGTAATAAAATATCTTCCTTACTTTCAAAATGTCTATAAATTGTCCCTTCGGAGATATTTGCTGTTTTAGCCAGATTGGCAGTTGTGGCTTTGTGGAAACCCACCTCTGAAATCATTTCCTTGGCAGTTGCGAGGATGATATCCTTGGTTTTCATTCCGCGGTCTCCTGTCTGCGTTCGTAACGCTTTTAGGCTATCTTGTTTATATTTAAATATTTCACTTGTAAGAAAATATACTTCTAACATTCTCCTCAAAATATATTTCCTAACTCATGGATGAGCCAAGGTCAACTCAGCTCATTTGACAAAACCTGATAGAAAACTTATTTTGTATAGACAAAACCTATGAGGAGGAAAAAATGGTTGAACTTACCGATGCTGCACAAAAACAGCTAGAAAACTATTTTGCAGATAAAGACAAAACTCCTATCCGTATCTATCTTGCAACCGGAGGCTGAGCCGGGCCACGGCTGGCATTGGCTCTGGATGAGTCAAAAGATAATGATGATAGTATTGATGTTGAAGGATTTACCTTCCTGCTTGATAAAGATTTAAACAAACAGGGCAGCCCTTTTCGTGTTGACCTGAGTTACACTGGTTTCGTAATTGATTCCAAAATGGAACTTGGCGGCGGCGAATGTGGCTCCTGCTCTGGGAGCTGTGGCTAATGAATATGCTAGATTTATTGTAAAATATATCTAAAAACCGATGTAAGAGCCATACGGTTTTATACACCTTTACGGCCACTATAGGCTGCCTCACTAGTGGGGCAGCCTATTTTCGTTGACGCATGCTAAAAAAATTTCTTCAAATTATCTTTACTTCACCAGATCTTACACAAATAATTCATAATGATTTTTATTATCCTGAATTCAACAATTGCGTTTACAAGTTTGAAGGATTATTCTGTATAATAAATTTTAAAGGACAAAGAAAAAATTTGGAGCTTCAGGTGAGGGGAAAAGAAAAAATTAAAGGAATGTTTTCTTCAATGCAGACCATGGTCATAGGAACCGGGACGACAAAGAAGAGAACAAAACAGACAACTTACTGGTATGCAGAAGAACAAGATAACGGAGTTCTGAAAGTACAGCCTATAAATGATAACTTCGTACCGTCGGGGCCTAAAATGGCTGTGGAAATGGAAATGTTTCTGGATAGCTATAATCCGGAACCAGAACTATATGCGGAAAAAGTTCTTCCCCAGATGTTAGAATTAAACAAAACGATTTCACTTGGTGAAAGCCATCGTCAAAAAGGAGAAGGTTACAGCGCAGAGAATGAATTTACAAAGGCGATAAATATTGATTCACTTAGTGTTCGCGCTAATTTCGGCCTTGGGCTGACATATCTTGATCGAGGAGAAATAAGCAGAGCTGATGATATTTTCAGAAGATTGGTCTGCATTAATGCCACCTACGAAAAAAAACACAAACATCTGTTTAATGATTTTGGAATTTCACTCCGAAAAAACGGTATGCACAGCCAGGCATTGGAATACTACCGCAAAGCTGAAAATTTTAATGTTGAAGATGAAAATCTTTGTTTAAATATAGCCCGTGTTTTCTACGAAATGGGCAAACTAAAAGAATGTCTGGAGTATTTAAAAAAATCCTTGCACCTTAATAAAGATCTTGAAGAAGCATGTATCTTCCTTGATTTCTTATATGGAAAAGACTTTGTTAAAGAACATACTATTGAAAATATAAAGAAAAATCGTATTAATAAATTTGCAACAGCCAAATAAAGTTAACACTTAAATTTGATATCTAAGTATACAGCCTGAGCATCTACTTCTACTCTTCTTATACCTGCTGACGACTATCTCTTTTCACACTACCAGAGCACACAACTCAGCATCTTACCCGGTATTTGCTATAGCTTACTATTCCTGAAGTTCTTAAAGAATATTAACAATCATATTAGCGCTGGAAATACTTAACAAAACATATATCGCAAATTACAACAAAAAAAAGGCTGTGGGGTCCACCCCACAGCCCAATAATAACAGCATAAAATTAATCAAACTACCTGTGAAAAATGCACATAAATCACTTATGAGCTAACTTTTCCACTCATCCATAAAATCTTCTGGACCTACAACTTTGTAGCCGCGTTCTTTAATCGCATCAATGATTGGACTTGGATCTTCTGTAGCAACACGGACTACAACCATTCTACGATTACGGTGATGAAAAACACCAGTGCTGATAATACTATATTTCATGTTGGAAATAATTCCAGCGACTTCATAAAGCACACCGTTTCTTTCTTCAACATCCACAACAATACGAGACCCGCCCTGTTTCAGCCCCATCTCTTCAACCAGTAACTCAAGAATTTTATTACGATTGATGTAGCCGATAAGCTTTTTGTTCTCGTCCACGACAGCAAGTCCGGACAAATTCATTTCAAACATCAAGTCAGCTGCAGCTTCAATTTCTGTTTCCGGCGGAATGGTCGTGATATTTTTACGCACAACTTCTCTGACAGATATTTTGCTGAGCAGGTAGCTCAACTCATGCTTATCAAGAGAATTAATCACTGAAGGAAGGGCTGCGCGGACATCCTCTTTGGTCACATAACCAACAAGAACATCACGATCTTTGACCAGAAGCATCCACAACTGATTGTCTTCGAGAATTTTGTCCGCATCCTTCACTAAAGTGTCAGGTGTAACGGTCACAAAGTCCCTGAGCATTTTCAGTCCCACATACATCTATATGTCCTCCAGTGTCCGGAAGGTCCGGTGCGTAAAAAGTTTTTCATCAGAAATTATTTTCAACTAAAAACCGATCACTTAATATGCGACCGGATAAATATGCCCACTCTACGAAATACTCGAAAGCAGGCATTTCGTTAATACACCTCTTCCACATACTCAAGCTTTAAAACACATGCAAGAAATGACCTTTAACGCAAAGTCAGGATATAATGTATTTAACCAGAAAATTAGATGTAACTTACTTTTTATTTAATTAGCTACATTTTGTTAAGAATAAAACCCAAACTGATTTATATGTAAAGCATCTTGCCCCTGATACTTTTTTGAGTTAGTCCAAATTTCATGCATGAAATGTCTATAGCGCAAAGTATACTTGCAATCATTCAAGAGGAAATGGAAAAGCAGCCCGACGCCACCCTCAAAAAAGTTTTGGTAGGCAATGGTGCGCTTGCGGGAGTTGTCTCCGATGCACTTACTTTCGGGTGGGAAGCCGTAACGATCGGAACCCCACTTGAAGGCTCTGTGTTGGAAGTTAATGAAATTCCCATCAAAGTCCGTTGCGGCGGATGCAAAAAAGAATTCATTCCCGAAGATAGACTGTACATGGCCTGTCCGGATTGCAATCTGGAAATAGGGCATGAAGTACTTCAAGGGAAAGAATTACAAATCGAAAGCATTGAAATCGAATAACAGGATGTCTGCTCTTTTTTATGCTGAACAGATTTTTTTACAGCCTGTTTTTTGAACTAGCTTTGTGGATTGAGAAAAAGGAGATCTATAATGGGCGAAATCCCTGTAGTACGTAATATTCTGGAAGCCAATGACAGAATTGCTAATGAACTGAACCAGTTTTTCACTGAAAAAAAGATTCTGTGTATTAACCTTATGAGTTCCCCAGGATCCGGTAAAACAAGCCTTCTGGAAAAAACTCTCGCAGACCTCAAAGATGAATTTAAAATGGCAGTCATCGAAGGAGATCTTCAGACAGACAATGACGCACGCCGTGTAGCTGCAACCGGAGCACAGGCTGTACAAATAAATACTGAAGGCGGCTGTCACCTCAACTCCAGTCAGGTTAAGGAAGCTCTCACACTTATTGATCTTGAAGGCATCGACATCTTATTTGTTGAAAATGTCGGCAACCTTGTCTGCCCGGCAGAATTCAATGTGGGCGAAGATCACAAAGTAACCTTGCTTACAGTGACTGAAGGAGATGACAAACCGGAAAAATATCCTCTCATGTTTCATATCTCATCAGTCATGATACTTAACAAAATAGACCTGCTCCCATACGTAGACTTCGACCTCGAAAAAGCTAAAAATCATGCAAGAAAACTCAATGCAGACATTGAACTATTCCCTCTGTCATGCCGCACACGAGAAGGGCTGGATGGCTGGTACAACTGGCTTAGAAAAGCCCGCGCAGCTAAAGCATAAATAGATTTATATAAGCCTCCGGATGGTGTACGAACTGTTTTATTTTATACTTTTCGCACTTGAAAATTAAATTTTCTCTCCGGAGGCTTAGATTTTGACAGGATGGTTTTTCCTTCTCTTTGGCACGTAAGCCACCTGAGGTATATTTAAATGAAATTTCCCAGCAATCTTCCTTGCTCAGCCGTATTAGACTCCCTTGCGGATGGTGTTTTTACTGTTGATCTTGATTGGAACATCACCTTCTTCAATGAAGCAGCAAGCCGAATCACCGGTGTTCCTTCTGATGAAGCTGTTGGTTCTAAGTGCTGGGATGTATTTCATTCAAGTCTTTGTGATGGAAACTGTGCATTAAAAACGTGCATGATCGACTGCGGACGCATCAGTAACAAATCAATTTTCTTTATTCATGCTGACGGACGTAAAGTTCCTGTCTCCATCAGCGCATCACCTCTGGTAGATGCTGACGGTAAGATACTTGGAGGAGTGGAAAGCTTTCGAGATCTGACTGATATTCAAATGATTCGCCGTGCAGTTGAAGACTCTCGTCGTTTTGAGGATATTATTGGAAAAAGCAAAGCTCTGGCAAAAGTATTCTCAATTTTACCTCAGGTAAGTAAAAGCGAAGCTACGGTCCTATTGCTGGGAGAGTCCGGTACAGGTAAGGAGCTGTTTGCCAGAGCAATTCATAATTTAAGTGATCGCAAAAATGGCCCTTTCGTAGCTGTAAACTGCGGGGCACTACCGGATAACCTCCTTGAATCGGAACTGTTCGGTTACAAAGAAGGGGCATTCACGGATGCCCGTAAAGATAAAGCAGGACGATTTGCACTGGCTGCAGGCGGAACTATTTTTCTCGATGAAATAGGCGACATGCCAGCTAAATTACAGGTCAAGCTGCTCAGAGTCTTGCAGGAAAAAACCTTTGAACCGTTAGGAGCTGTTTCAAGCGTAAAAACAGATGTACGTGTTATTGCTGCTACTAATAAAAATTTAACTGACCTTGTTGAGCAGGGTCTTTTCCGTCAGGATTTATATTACCGCCTGAATGTGGTAACTCTTAATCTTCCAGCCCTCAAAGACAGAGTAGAGGACATTCCGCTACTCATTAATCACTTCATCAGCAGACTTAATGCTCTTCAAGGCAAAGACATTGACGGTCTTTCCGAAGATACATTGCAGATTCTTATGCGACACCCGTTTCCGGGGAACGTACGTGAACTTGAAAATATTCTGGAATTTGCTTTCATCTTATGCCCTTCTGGTTTCATTCAGGTTGAACACCTTCCGGAATATATGCAGCCGCAAACCAAAGTAACGACTTCATCAGACAACATGCCCATGACTATGGAAGAAGTAAAATGTCTTGCAGCCAGACGTGCCCTTGAACGCAATAATGGTAAAAAGATGGCAACATGCCGTGAACTTGGCATATCCAAAGACACTTTGCGCCGCATACTTACTAATTGTGAAGAACAGGACTCATAATTAGCCCTTTCCTTTAAAGACAGACTCATTTCTCGCCTCAAAAACAGTCTAAATAATTCAAGACAAGCACCAAGCATCTGTAATAATTTATTTTTAAATTACAGGCATGGGCTATGCTTTGCTTATATCCATGAGAGGATTCGAAGGACGCAATAATAATTCAAAGCTACTTTGTTTAGCATGTTTTGAGAACAGGCTTGCCTCAGTATTTGACAATGCTTCGGAACTGAAACTGTTTCGAGTTGAAGACAATAAAATTTGCCCCGCAGGTTACCTATCCCTTCCCTCAGAAGACCCAAAGGACAGGACATCCGCCATAACAACCTGCGGGGCAACGTTTTTAATATGCGGCGCCATATGCGGCTGTACCAGAAATGATCTGGAGCAGGCTGGCGTAAAAGTCATCCCATGGATAAGAGGGATGGTTGATGAAATTCTTGAAGCATACAGCCAGAACTGTCTGGAAAACTATATGATGCCTGGTTGCGGCGGTAGAGTCGGAACGTCAGGAAAATGCAGACAGGATGGCAGAGGCTTCAAAAATAAGAGAGCCGGACGAGGCGCAGGCCGAATGGTCGGTGCGACTTTAAATTCCGGACCAAGGAGAGATTAATATGAAAATTGCAATAAGCTGTCAGGGTAATGATCTTAACGGTGATATTGATCCCCGTTTCGGTAGGGCTAAAGGATTTCTAATCTGCGATACAGAAACAGATACCCAAGAATATGTTGATAATACCCAGAATCTTAATGCAGCTCAGGGAGCAGGAATACAATCAGCTCAAAATGTTGCTGCAACGGGTGCAACAGCTGTAATTACAGGACATGTTGGCCCTAAAGCATACACTGCTCTTGAAAAAGGACGCATTCAAGTTTGCCTGAAAGAAGGTGGAACCGTGGCACAAGCTCTTTCTGATTTTAAAGACGGAAAACTTAGTTCGGCAAGCGGTGCAGACAAACCAGGTCACTGGTAGAGTTTAACTCCAGTTCAGTCATGCCTTTTTCTCCTCTCCCTTGTGTGCAGGCATGACTGAACATTTTACGCTCGAAATTAAGGCATTGACAAGATAGACTCAGGTCTTAGTTTAATTCAAAGATTTTCAACATGAAGCCCTGAAAAAAGGGCTTGTTTTTTAAAATAAAACTCCCTCTTTCAGTGAGGGGCAGGAGATTTATAAATGAGTGATCATGCTTGCGGAAGCTGTTCTTCCTCCGGTTCAGGTTGTTCTTCTCAGGGCTGTAGCCCCGAGGACATGAAACTGAAAAAAACTCTTTCAAGAATCAAACACAAGATTGTAGTTATTTCCGGTAAAGGCGGCGTAGGTAAAAGTACTGTTGCCACGAATATTGCTGTAGCTCTTTCCCTTGCTGGCAAGCAGGTCGGACTCCTTGACGTAGATGTGCATGGACCAAGTGTTCCACGGCTTCTTAGCCTTGAAGATCAGAAACCACATATCGGTCATGAAATAATTGAGCCAATCTCATGGTCAAGCAACCTTTGGGTTATGTCCCTCGGATTTATGCTGCCAAGCAAAGATGATCCGGTAATCTGGCGCGGTCCTGTTAAAATTGGTATGATTAAACAGTTTGTACAAGACGTTGCTTGGAACGACCTTGACTTCCTCGTTGTTGATTGCCCTCCCGGAACCGGAGACGAACCTCTTTCTGCTCTTCAGACCCTCGGAACCGATGCACATGCTGTTATCGTAACCACTCCACAGGGAGTTGCTGTCGATGATGTACGCCGCTCTGTAAACTTCTGTAAACAGGTAGGTAATCCGGTTTTAGGTATTGTTGAAAACATGAGCGGGTTTGTTTGCCCAGATTGTGGAAGTATCCACAATATTTTTAATACCGGCGGCGGTGAAGAACTTGCTAAAGAGACCGGTGTAAAATTTCTGGGACGTATTCCTCTTGATCCAGAGGTTGGACGTTCCGGCGATGAAGGCTACCCCATTGTCCGTGTTAACCATGACAGTCCCACAGGATCGGCGCTTAACACTATCATTAAACCCATGCTTAATCTCACTGAGACTTTGCAGGAGAACAATGAAATGCCAAAAATTAATGATTTCGAAGCCAAAAACGGTATGATCAGAATTGCAGTACCGGTTGCCGCAGGAAAACTCTGCATGCACTTCGGTCACTGTGAACAGTTTGCACTTATGGATATTGATGTTGCCACGAAAGGTATTGTAGCAACCCATATGGAAACTCCCCCTCCTCATGAACCGGGTGTACTTCCAAAGTGGATTGCTGATCAGGGAGTACAACTTGTACTTGCTGGCGGCATGGGATCAAGAGCGCAGTCTCTGTTCACTGATGCAGGGGTTAAGGTTATTGTCGGTTCTCCTGCTGAAGCACCTGAAAATGTTGCTGCCAGCTATCTTGCAGGCACACTCCAGACAGGTTCTAACACCTGTGATCACTAAAATTGCTTATATGTAAACCTACCTTTACATAGCCTCGATTGACAAAACCGTCCGCAAGTACAACTTGCGGACGGTTTTGTCTTTTGATTAATGAGGACAGAAAATCATGCTTTGTACAGCAACTGTTCTCTGCCATAATTTACTGAATTATTTTAATTCCACACACAGCCAATTTGAAGAAATAGCAGGCTGACCAGAATCATATTATTGAACAGGGATTACATTGCTGACAGCGATATGTCCGTCCCGAATAGTAGAAATGATAACATCTTTATCTGGATCACCGTTATTATTATAATCAAAAGTTCCTGTTACTCCATAAAATGGAGGCATAGAAATCAAGCCATCGTGAATAGCCACTGAATTAATCGAGCTGACTTCCTTTACTGCCGCAAAAAGGCTCATCATCGCATCGTAGGTAAGAGCTTCAAGTTCCGTTGGTTCAACACCGTTTTTTGTTTTAAAATCTTTTTCAAATTCCTTACTGCGATTACTTGGCAGCCCCGGAACCCAATGATCAGCAAAATAGCTTCCCATGAATAGATTGTTACGCTCAAGATCAATTGGATCCCATGAATCTCCCCCTAGAAGAATTCCCTTAAACCCCATTTTACGTGCCTGAGCTGCTTGGAGCTGTATCTTTTTGGTATTATTTGGGAGGAATAAAATCTCTGCTCCGGAATCTAAAATTTTCTTTAGCTGTTTTTTGTACTTCCGAGCACCCGAAGCATAGCTTTCAAAGGCCGTCACCTTTCCACCTATCTTCTCATATTTTTTTTTAAAAAAACTCGCTAACTCAGTACTATACGGAGCCCCTGCAGAATATAGAACTCCTACGGATTTTCTATGGAGTTCAGTCGCAACAAACCTGGCAAGCGCACGACTTTGCACTTTATTGGTATATGATACCCTAAAAGAATACTTTAATGAGGTAAGCTGGATTGTTCCTGCTACAGGAGTAATGAATGGCACGGAATACTTTTCACAGACCCTTGCAACAGCCATTGCAACTTCGCTGCTAGTCCCTCCGACAATTGCCGCAACTTTATCTTTCTCAATCAATCGCTTGGCAACCTTAGCTGCAATTTCAGAACGCCCGCCAGTGTCAGCAGAGATAAGCTTAACTTTATGTATAGCTCCCCCTACATTAATTCCGCCTAGTTTATTCACTTTATCCGCCGCGTAACGCGCAGCGGTCATAAGGTAATTCCCCTTCCTGAACAGCTCACCACTTGTAACTGCAACAATTCCAACTTTAAGTTCCGGTGCTGCAGATTTTTTATCACCAGTACAGGCAATGGAAAAAGAAACTATAAGAATCATCAAGAGCGGGACCAGAATCTTTTTAATTAAAATCATGGGGAGAAGCTCCAGTGAGTGGTTGGCTGCTTTAAAATCAAAGGGCGTCTCTATTAGAGACGCCCTTAGAAGAACTAAATTCCTGCCATACAGTCATACAATTCTTCGCTGACTTCAATTCGGACAATACCGTCTTCGATATAAACACGGACATTAGCTTCAGGAATAAGTGCCATGTCAAATGCTACTTCTGCCCACTTATCCCTTAGTTCCGCAGGATCAACATCCTTAAGAGGATGACTTTCTGCTACTTTCCAAGCCATTTCGATTCTCCTTTGTTATATTTCAGCCCCCAAGACCAGCAAATAATTTGCATGTGCTACCGGGCTCCCCCAGTCTACTTGAACATTTTGGGATTGAAACCCAAAAGACAAAAAACTTCATAAGTAATTGTTCCCCACCAACCAGCGAGGTCATCAGGACTGATTTTGCCCTCACCTTCACCTCCGAGCAAATAAGCACGGTCAGAAAAGTGTACGTCAGGAATATCTGTCACATCGACAATACACAATTGCATGCATACTCGTCCCAAAATCTGTGCTCGCCTACCGTTTATGCAGACCTGCCCGGTATTAGACAAATGACGGCTATAACCGTCAGCATATCCAGCACAGACAATTGCAACTTTCATGTCCCGTTCAGCGTGACAAGTACAACCGTAACTGATGGCCTGACCCTTTTTCAAATCACGCACCGCTGCAATTTTAGTACTTACCTGCATAGCAGGCTTAAATCTGTCTCCCAACGAGCTCCACTTTGTTCCAAGAAGAGGATTAACTCCATAAAGAGCAACTCCTCCACGCTGTGCGTCATAATGAACTTTATCATGCACCAGAATTCCGGCAGAATTAGCTAGAGAAGCTTCAACTGTATATCCAGCAGAACGAACCTTTTCTAAAATGGATGAAAAGACCTCGGCCTGAGCAGAAACATAGTCTTCGTAAGCCGGATCATCAGAGGTTGCAAGATGTGAACTGGCAAGGACTGGATTAATTTGAGGGTTAGCCTTTAGCCATAACAAAAGTTTTTCAATCTCATCAATTGAGAACCCGAGTCTGGACATTCCGGTATCAAACTTTAAGCAGATATCAACTTTCTTTCCCTGTGCAGAAACAACGCGGGAAAGCATATCTAACTGCTCAAACTCTCCAATGAAGGGAATTATATTAAACTGAGACGCATTAAAGCAATCAGCTTCATTAAGAGGACCCAGCAGAGATATTATGCGGTTATCACAACCACTTTTGCGCAGTGTCAGAGCCTCATCGACTGCACCGACTGCAAATGTATTCGCCCCCTCCTCTTCAAGAGCGCGTGCAACTTCTAAAAGACCGTGCCCATAAGCATCAGCCTTAACGACTCCATAGACGTTACTGCCTTTTTCACAAAGCACACGATAGTTGTGCCTGATCGCATCCAAATCAATTTGAACGTCAATAGTATTGTATCCGATTGTCATGATGATTATTCCGTATGAAGTTAAAAGCTACTTGCGCTTAAAAAGTTTTTCCATATCCAATGAGGACCAACTGACCAGCACAGGTCGACCATGAGGACAATATTCGCGCTGTGGGCATTGCACCCATATTTCCAGTAGAGCAAGAGCCTCATCAACGGCTAATGGCTGATTGGCTTTAATTGCAGATTTACATGAAAGCATAATCCAGAGATCATCGAGGGTTTTGGCCTGTCCATCCAAAGCAGCTCTTAAGTACTCTCTTGCCTCTCCAGTTTCAAGTCCGGGAGGAATTCCACGCATAAAAAGGTTCTGCCCACCTTCAAGTTCAAGCACAAAACCAGCCGATTGCAACTCCTCCCACAGTTCCTGCAACCTATGAACCTCACTGGAATGCAAAGTAAGCTCTACAGGAATAGCAAGAAGGCGCGAATCTCCTTTAGTCCTCTGGTTACGCATGTTGTGATAAATAACTCTTTCATGAGCAGCATGCTGGTCCAGCAGACCTAACGAACCATTAGGAAGTTTTAAAATCAGGTAAGTATCAGCAACTTGGCCTAGATATTCAATGCCGGACCCAGGCACACGCAGCACGGCATGACTACTTTTCTGAATATTTATAGAAGATTCAGCATCTGGAGGCTTACTTTCTGTTCTATAATTACTGGACTCTTCCCGTATAATATCAGATTCAAATCCATTTCCTGATAAAGGAGCTGTAAAATCTGAATCAGTTGTGTCAGAAATAGAACCAAAAGCAGCATTAACTGATGAAGCATGCTGTTCGGGTCCATTATCAAGGGTTGTGAAATCGGTATTCTTAAACTCATTCCAGCTTGAAAATTTAGCTGCGGGCTCAATTGGCAGAGATGCTCTGGAAGGAGTCACTGTTTCTTTAGCTACCGCGCGATGTTCAGAGAACATCTGCTCCTGAACATGTGCATCACCATCAACGATACCAAGCTCATAACGTGACAAAGCCTGAGCAATACCATTACGTATCACGCTAAAAACAGGCCGCTCATCCTGAAAGCGTACTTCCATTTTTGCAGGATGTACGTTGACATCAACTAAATGCGGCGGCAATTCCAAAAAAAGCACAGCCTGAGGATATTCACGAGAAATAAGGCGGCCCTTATACGCTCCCCTGACGGCGCTCAGCAAAAGTTTATCCTGAACAGGACGACCATTCACAAACATGACTATCCGGTCACCGCGCCCCTGCGCTGCGGCAGGAATACCAGCACATCCATAAACTTTCATTTCCCCAGCTTCATGTGAAAAGTCCAAAAGCGAATCACAAATATTACGCGGCCAAAAAGCTGCAAGCCGCTCTGGCAAGGACTGTCCGGGAGGTAATCTGAATTGTTCTTTACCATTAGAAATAAAAGATAATCCCGCATTTAAATTGGCAAGGCTGATTTTAAAAAGAGTCTGATTACACCGCCGAGCCTCAGTTGACTCAGTTTTAAGAAATTTAAGGCGAGCCGGTACACTAAAAAAAAGATCGCGCACTTCTACGGATGTTCCTCCGGGGATGACAGCAGGCCCTTCATCAATAACTTCGCCCCCCTCAACTGATATAAACCAGCCCTCAGATGCCCCTTTCTGGCAGGAAGTCATTTTAAAACGGGAAACGGAACCAATACTCGGTAATGCTTCACCTCTGAAACCAAAACTTGTGATTGCCGAAAGATCATCAACATTCGCAATTTTACTGGTTGCATGTCTGGTTACAGCTAATTTTAGTTCATCAGGAGCTATTCCAGCACCATTATCACGCACGCAAATCAGCCCTTGCCCTCCGCGCTCAATAGTAACATCAACCTGTGTACTTCCAGCATCAATAGAATTTTCCACAAGCTCTTTAACAACGCTTGAAGGACGCTCAACCACTTCACCGGCAGCAATCTGGTTGCGTAACGCTGCGGGGAGTACATGAATCTTAGAATTAGTCATTTTGAATAAATATATTTTTTTAAATGATTCGATAAATAAAAATAATAATGTAGTTTCAATCAGCCTACAATAAGCAAAGGCCCCCGTCTACATTACAACGAGAGCCTTCAAATTCTGTTTTTAAACTTACTAAATTATACTTCAAAAAAGTTTAATAGCGAACAGTGTCTCGACCGGCTTCTTTTGCTTCATAAAGTTTTTTATCAACTCTACTCAAAAGTGATTTCAGTGATTCATCTGCTTCATACCCGGCCAGTCCTATCGAAAATTGAAGCGGAAGAATTGTTTTTCCAGATTTAAAAGGACTTTCCTTCAAGTTCTTCCCTAGATTTTTTACAGCTACAGCACAATCACTTAAACATGTTTGCGGAAAAATTATCATAAACTCATCACCGCCAAGCCTAAAAACTGTATCACTTTTTCTAATCGACATTTTAAGATGATCCGCCAAATGGCATAACAGATCATCACCTACAAGGTGCCCATATTCATCATTAACCTGTTTGAAATAATCAAGATCGATCATTGCTATAGTTAACCATTTTCCATATCTTTTAGCTTTCTCAATCTCATATTCCAGCAGCTGCATCCCCGCTCTGCGATTTCTAACACCGGTGAGTTCGTCAATTGATGAAATCTCTAACAGTCTTTTATTAAGGAGCAGAATTTCTTTCTGCTTAAGTCGAATAGAATATTGTTGAATATAAATATAGATAGCAATTCCAAGAGAAATAGCTAAAAGAACGGCTCGCACTGCATTGTAATATTTATCATGTGTTTCACCCTGCTTTAACCGGAGTATCCAGTCTCCATTCGGTACTTTTATATTCATGGTAACTGTATCTTTGCCACCCCACCCTTTAGACTGGTAAAAGACAGGATTATCTGCGGCATCAGGATCATCCCCCTCAATCCTTGCAAGGATATGCTGTTTTTCAAGCAAATGAAGCTGCGAAGGTAAGATGTCATTGACTAAGAGCAAAGCAATGCTAAATCCCCAAAATTTATCAATCCCATTATCATTACGAAAAACAGGTTTTCTCGCAATTACAGCATATTTACCATTCTGAATAAGTTTTAAAGGTCCGACAAAAGTAATTTCTTTCTTAACCAAAGCCTTCAGTGCACCATCATTTCGCCTTTTATCTTTCAGTAAATCATGGCCTATAGCAGCTTCATTACCTTTTAAAGGGTAAATAGATGAAACGACTCCTCCTGGAGCAAGCTGGACAGTGCTGACTCCGGAGTCAGCTCCAACAAGCTGACTTGCCCATTCATCAAAGTCTGAAGTGTTGAAATTATTTATTCTTAGCAATGTTTCCAATGTTTGAGTTGCATAAATTCCGTGAGTAATATTGCGCTGAATATCCTGCGCAATGAGAGACCCACTATTTAGAAGGTGGTCGCTAATGAGCGAATGCTCTTTTTCAGCATCATGACGAATTAACAATTCACCAACTAAGATGCCTGTAATTATGACAGCCAGGCATACGATTGCTATACCTGAAAACCACTCACGGTCACTTTTCAACATTCACTCCCCTCCCAAAAAAATAAAGGACTCTACCTAGATCAGACACTAACAGACTTTAAATATATTAATTATTGCCAATTAAACATACGATTGAAATTAGGATAAATATAAAAAGACAAAAAAGACCCTCTATGAGAAATATGCACAGAGGGTCTTAATATTTATACTGTGTTATTTATGACTCTTTTTAAAAAAGGCCCATATCAAAAAGATTAAAATTCACGCTGTAGCGTTCATCAACAGTTGTCTTAGAAGCGACAAATTCAAGGAAAAAGCACTGATGGTTCCATCCAAGAGAACCTGTTTTCTCAAGATCTTTTCCTGCATTAAGATCTGCACGAAATGTTCCACCTACCTGCATTCCCCAAGGTAGTTTGGCTTTCAAACCATATTTGACAATCTGCATGTCTGAATCCTGCTGGCGTTTATACTCATCAATTTTGCTTAAATAATCATAACCAAACAGGATTTCGCCATACGAGTCATGGAATAATTTCAAAATATTCTCATGTTCAGTCACATCACCGAGATATGGAGAAATCCACGTACGAGAGGAAAGGTTCACATAATCATATGGAGTAACTATGAATTCTGCCATAAAATCAGAGAACGGCCTACGCTCATAATTAAGTTCAACAGAACGATTCTCTTCGTCTATGTCGTAGCCCTCTTCCAGACGGACTCTTAGAAACTCCAGATAACTGCTTTCCATAAACGGATTACCCTCAGAATCAAGTGCTACAGTCCCTTTATTTCGGTCGAATACGTTTGTAAGTGAGAAAACAATGTCATTTTGCTCAGTAATACGGTCACGGGAATCAAAATATGGAAGTTCTTTCTGCTCTTCGGAATCATCCTGAACCCACGAATATTCCAATCTTGGAATCATATTATGTTTCAAGCGTGTCCAGCTGCTCTTCCCGACATTCTCTTTAGTCAGTGCAGGAGCTCCGCCCAGATCAAATACCCTATAAAAATCTGTAACCGCGCTCATGCCTGCGTCAGCAAGAAACCGGGTTTGAGTTGAATCACGACTCATGTCAGCACTTGCATTCTGAAATGAATCAACAAGATAAGAAGTTGCCCTGATTCCAGCACGTGGGATGAAAGTAATTCCAGCAGCACTGACAGGCAGACTCAATTCAGGACGAATATCGAAACGCCCACCGGTAGTGCCATACTCACGCCAGAAATAATCACCTTGAAACTCTCCCTGCCATTCTAGGGGAGTCCCGAAAAGTTTATTCTTAAATGCGTATGCATTAACCTGCGGAAGTTTTTGTAAAGTAGGATCTTCAGAAGAAGGGTTATTTCCGTTACGATACAACAAATTCTCATTGTACTGCGCTAAAGCGGAGACAGAGTAATTATTCCAGCTTCTTGCGACAAGAGCAGTACTAGTTCTTGTCGTATCATCAACAGTATTAATATCGCGGCCGAACTGATCTATAAATCCTTCACGAGAAGCATCATAGCCATTAAGTCCGGTACGATATTCACGCAAATAATCCTGATCAGAAACCAAATCAAGGTCAAATATAGTCTGCCACTCAGGTGACGCAAGATAGCCGTTGTACTTAGACCGGACCCACCATCTGTTGCTGTTGGGTCTGATCAGCCCGTCACCTTGAAAAGCATTATCAGCATCGGCAGTATTATCATATGTCTTCCCATCATACAGCCAGTCAGCGCGCCATTCTCCTTTAGAGTTTGCGTCTTCCGCATGACGGAAATCAACTCCAGGCCTAAAACCGCGCTTGGACAAATACTCACCGTACACAGTAAGGTCCATCTCTTTATTGATAGCCCAGTAATAAGGGATATTTATCTTGCCACCTAATCTAGTGGTATGACCAACTTCAGGAGTCAGAAGACCTGACTGCCTTTCACGTGCAACAGGAAGCTCCATATAAGGAGTATACATTACAGGCACACCCTTGACATTGAACTTTGAATGCCAAAGACGCGCATATCCGTTAATGGTGATGTCACCCTCACCGGATTCAAATGACCATAAAGGGTTTTCACCACTACAGGCTGTAACTTTTACATCCTTGAAGCTGTAAGTTGCTCCATTGTGTTTTTCAATGAAATCACCTTCAAAATATACATGTGGCTTGGCAACAAAAACGCGGCCTTTTTTCAGCCAACCGACCATATTATTAAGGTCAAATTCAGCTTCAGCCGCGTCGTAAAAATCGCCTTTTACCTGCGCTTTTACATTACCACGCAAGTAAATCCATTTCGTAGCCTGGTAAAAACGGGCAAAATCAGCTTTGATGTAGTTATCACCACTACGCAAAGTAACATTACCATAAGCCTGCAGGTATTCGCTGTCGTTTTCAACGACCAGCTTATCCGCAGAAAATTTCCACTCCTCCCCCTTCTGAACCTCGCCCTGACTATTAGTCATGGGTACTTTGAGCTGTTCCTGAGCCATTACAGCACACGGCAGACAAAGGAGGAGTAAAACTACGAGTATGGTAAACCTTGATTTCAAAACAACCTGCCCTTTAATATTCTACAGTTTCAAGCATCCCTTAAAGAGATGCTAGCTTTTCAGATAAGGATCTTCCTGAGCAAGATAGTTCTGCACGTAATCTTTTGCAGCATCTTCCAGAGAAGTGAATGGTTTATCGTATCCGGCAGCAACCAGTTTACTCATATTAGCCTGAGTGAAGTATTGATACTTATCCCTGATGGATTCAGGCATTTCAATATAACTTAGATTGGGCTTTACATTCATCGCAGCAAAAACAGAATTAGCGAGTTCATTCCACTCACGGGCCTGCCCTGTGCCGATATTGAAAATCCCATTCTTGTCAGGATTTTGCAGGAACCACCACATAACATCCACGCAATCTTTGATGTAGACAAAATCTCGTTTCTGCCCACCATGAGGATATTCAGGTTTATATGATTTAAAAAGTTTCATTTCACCAGTTTCACCGATCTGGCTGTGCGCCTTGCAAATGACACTTCTCATATCGTCTTTATGGTACTCGTTAGGCCCAAATACATTGAAAAATTTCAGGCTGACCAATTTATCCAGAACTCCTCCACGCTTAGCCCAGAGGTCAAAAAGCTGTTTAGAGTAACCATACATATTCATTGGCTGCAATTGATCAATACCATCATGATTGTCATCAAAACCAAACCGCCCGTCTCCATAAGTTGCTGCACTTGAAGCGTTAATAAAGCGAACGTCATGATTGAGACAAAAGCGACAGAGCATCTGAGTATAGCGGTAGTTGTTTTCCATAAGAAAATCCGCATCAAGCTCTGTTGTGGAAGAACAAGCTCCCATGTGAATCACTGCATCAGTTTCAAATGGGTCATCGCCTTCAAGCATAAGCTTATAGAATTGATTTCTATGCACATAATCTTCATAACGAAGATTAACGAGGTTCTTCCATTTTTCAGTAGATGCAAGATTATCAACGATAAGAATATCATCGATCCCCATCTGGTTTAACTTCCAAACCATGGCACTGCCGATAAATCCGGCTCCGCCAGTTACAATATACATAAATCAATTCTCCAACTATTTTAAGTAGATATAACAAGGAAACAACCCTGTCACACAATTCAAGATGCCGGATGTTACTTATTTTTTTAACTCTTTTCAACTACAATCGTGTAGATAAATAAACTTCAACTGATGTTTTCATAAAATAAAATTCACTCTTTTAAAAAAAGTAAAAACTGGCAAATCAAATTTTACTCTCCAACATACTGATAATTTTATTTTTTATATAGATATTATTTTCTATTCCAGTTACAAATCGGACTTTCACAAACGACATGTACAACAACACCAAACTCGTGACCGGCCAAGAATTACATTGCACTTACATTCTAACCTAAAAACTTACATTACAGTAACTACATAAAGCATTAAATATACAATGATAGTCAAAGTAAAAGAAATAATAATACATTACATAAACAATGTAACAAAACAAAGAAAGCATACTTACAACCTATAATTCTCTTTCCTTATTAAAAATAACCTTTTTTTTATCTTTCACTCCGCACCATGGCATGATATATTTTTAAAATATTATCAATTTATTATGATTTTTTCTAGACTTTTTTACAACAACTGTATCTATTGTTGCCATATACTTTTTATTCTTAATATTTATTTCACTTTTTAAACGAGAGAAGTATGAGTTATTCAGTAAAAGAAATTCTTCACCTTGAGGTATCCCCGGCACTTGGTTGTACTGAGCCCGTAGCAATAGCACTTGCCACTGCAGCTGCTGCATCTGTAATCAAAGACGAGAGACCAGACAAAATTGAAGTATGGGTTGATCCAAATATCTATAAAAATGGACTCGCGGTAATTATACCGGGCACAGGCGGACTTAATGGACTCGACACCGCAGCAGCGTTAGGAGCACTTTACGGAGATCCGGCTTTGGGTCTTGAGGTTCTGGACCCTATAGATTTAACCGGAGTAAGGAACGCATGCGAATACAAAAAGGAAAATCCTGTTCAGGTTAATCTTCTAGAAAATCACCATGGTATTTATGTTCGAGCATTGCTGACTTATAAAGAACACCAAGTAGAAGCAATAATTGAAACAGTGCATGATAATATTACCAGTCTGACAATAGACGGCAAACCAGTCCCCAATTCAAAACTGCTTAAGGAAGAACAGGCACATCAGGCAGATGTATCCAAATTGGAAGAATACATTAAAAAACTCTCGTTAGATGACCTTGTTATGATGATTGACGATCTCGATGATGACGATTTTGCATTTCTCAAGGAGGGCATCACCTATAACATGCGTCTTGCCGACTACGGGCTGAAACATGGATCGGGACTAGGAGTCGGGATGACTCTGGAAAGACTGGCACGGCTGAAAATCCTGAGTCGTGATATGATTCTTGCCGCACGCATAGTTACTTCCGCAGCCTCCGATGCACGCATGGGGGGAATAAAACTCGCAGCTATGAGTTCTGGAGGTTCCGGCAATCATGGACTAACAGCCATATTACCAATTTACGCAGTAAGCGATTTTATTGATTGCACTGAAAAGACAATGCTTGAAGCAATAGCACTAAGCCATCTGGTTACAGCTTATGTGAAAGCCCAGACAGGAAGACTTTCTGCTGTATGCGGTTGTTCCGTTGCAGCCGGGGCTGGAGCGACAGCCGGCATAACATATCTTATGGGTGGGACGACTTCACAAATGGCGGGGGCCATTACCAACCTGACTGAAGATCTTGCCGGAATTATTTGTGACGGGGCAAAATCAGGCTGTGCCCTGAAGTTGGCAACTGCCGCAGGAACGGCTGTTCAGGCAGCACTTTTTGCAGTTCATGGAGTAAATGTCCACTCTACCGACGGAATTATTGGCAGTTCACCGGAGCAAACGATGCAGAACATAGGAACACTTAGCACACAGGGTATGATTGATACAGACCGGACCATACTCAAAATAATGCTTGAAAAACATTTTGTTTCTGCAAACAGTTAAAAGATGTCAGAAAATAATATAAAATTGTTGATTAAGGTATATTTATCCCTTACTTTATAAAGGCACGCATTTTTTTAATAAACCGCTAACCTTACTCTTGGAGGACTTAAATATGTTCAGTAAAAAAACGTTTTCTATCCTGTCGCTGACACTGATCGCCTTAATGGCTTTCGGATCCATGGCTTCTGCTGAATCAAGAATTATTCTTAAACCTAAAGTAGACGCTTTTGCTTATTTTGTTGACACGTCACCATCTATGGCAAAGTCATACAAAAACACTGGTACACCTAAAATTATTGCAGGACTTAATGCTCTTAAAAGATTAAATAATGTAGTTCCTGAACTTGGCTATCAGTCTGCACTTTATGCTATGCCAGATTTCGTAACTTACTCCCCTAAAGCTACTTTCAGTAAAGCGACGATGGCTAGAGGGCTTTCAGCAGTTCCATCTGAGTTATCTTTCTTTCAGGCTACCCCCATGGGCAGAGGCTTCACTGATCTTGATGGAGCTGTGAAAAACTGGGATGGTAAATTCGCAGTAATTTTTGTTTCTGATGGCCTTGCCAACTCAGGCAGAAACCCTGCTGTTATAGTTTCTGATATGGAAAAAAAATACGGCGATCGCTTCTGCCTGCACGTGATAAGTGTCGCCGATACTCCTAAAGGAGTTTCAACTCTTAAAAAACTTGCTTCAATGACTCCATGCGGTGTCTATGTAGATGCTTCTGATCTCTCACGTAAAGAAGTCCTTGATAAATTTGCTCAGGACGTATTTTATACACAAGAAGAAGAACTTATCGTGGAAGTAGTTGAAGAAGTAGTTGTTCCTGTCCCTGTTCCTGTTCAGGAAAAAATTGTTTTCCGTAACTTCAATTTCGGTTTTGACAAATATCAGCTTACTGACGAGATGATTGCACCGTTAACTGAAGCAGCAGCACTTCTCGAAGAATATCCTAACCTTAAGGTATTGGTAGGTGGACACACAGACTCCACAGGCCCGGAAGCATACAACCTTGGTCTGTCTGAGCGCAGAGCAAAATCTGTCGCTAACTGGCTTGCAGAAAACGGTATCCCGGCTGACCGTATTGTTGTTAAAGGCTACGGCGAAAATAATCCTAAGTTCGACAACAATACCAAGGAAGGCCGCAAACTTAACCGTAGAGTTGAAATTGACGTTGAAGACTAATAACGAAATAATAAACCTTAAAATCTCCTTTATCGATATTGCATAAAGATAAATCAGGAGTAATACTCGGGTGGAAAGGACTACCTTTCCACCCTTTTTTCAATTTGGAGTGTTTAATGAAAACTGTTAACAAATTTCTTGCAGCCCTGATTTTATTCTCTTTGCTGCCTTCAGTTGCTTATGCCTCTACCCTTGCCAGTCAAGCCGAGCACGATCAATTCCGTATCTTTGCCATCGGCTGGGTGAAAAAGCTCAATCGAAGCCACCTCAAAGGATTCCACAACATGGAAATAATCCTTCAAGAAGATGGAAGCTACATGGCTCGTTATCATGCTATTAACCCCGACAGTATCAAATGTATTGTTAAAAACACGAGTTCTAAAACAAAGGGAATGGTGGGAATGCTCAAATACATTGAAACCATATACCAAAGCAAAGCTGCAACACCGCAGGAAGCACGGTCTAAAAAATTTACCCCTGTAAAAAATATCCGCATAACTGAAATTTTCAGCAATACAGGAAAAGGCTGGCGTTAAATATATAACACCAACCCGAACCTATTAATTAAAAGCTAAAAAAAAAGACCGATTGATATAATACCAATCGGTCATTTTTTTCTTCACTATAAAACAATTTTATTTAAAACGCTCTACAAGCTGACTTAGCTTTTGAGCCATTTCCGAAACATCCTGAATACCTGCATTGGCATTCTGAATCCCTTCAGAAAGAGTGTGAGACAAATTATTAATCTCAGTCACACTGTTGTTAATCTCATCACTGGTAGATGACTGCTGAGTCGCAGCAGTTGCAATGGTTCTAACCATATCTGCAATTTTGACAGACTCGGTCACAACCTCATCAAGGACCCCGCCGGCCCCTTCAGCAAGCTTGACGGTATTATCAACACGACTTCTGACTCCGCCCATTTCGTCAACAACATTGCTTGTTCCCTGCTGAATCTGATTAATTGCACCTTCAACTTCATTCGTTGCAGTCATCGTTTTTTCAGCAAGTTTACGAACCTCGTCTGCCACGACAGCAAATCCGCGACCGGCCTCACCGGCACGAGCCGCTTCAATAGCAGCATTGAGAGCCAGTAGGTTTGTCTGATCAGCAATATCATTAATAACAGACATGACTTCACCGATATTTTCAGCCTTAACAGAAAGATCTGTCAGCATTTCAGATAATTTATCTGTAGTTTCTGTAACAAGATGAATTTCTTTAACTGTTTTGGAGACAACTCCTCCACCATCACGGGCTACAGTATTTGCCCGTTCAGAAGCTTCGGCTGTCTCTCCTGTATTTTGAGCTACTTCAAGGACAGTAGCATTCATCTCTTCCATGGCAGTTGCAACCTGCCCGGTCTGCATTGCTGTAGTATCAACTCCGGCAGTTAATTCGTTCATCTGCAGAGCAAGATCATTACAATAAACAAGCAGATTCTTGGAAACTTCCGTGACTTCGTTCGCAACCTCTAAAAGAGCCTCTTGCTGTTGCTCGATATGTATACGACTGGCTTCCTCAGCAGTAAGATCTACCATCACAGCGATAGCTCCGACAATTTCGCGTTCAGCATTAAGCAATGAGCAGACCTGATACCGTAACGGAAATTCAATTCCGTCTTCTCTATTATAGCGCAGCAACCCTTCCGGACAACCATTTAAACTAATAGCTTCTTCTGTCAGTGGTTTACCTTCGTGCATAAAATAATTTTCAACAGAAGAACCGAGAATGTCTGACTCTGATTTATTCATAATTTTCTGTAATGGCTCATTTACAAAACTTATTCTCTGATCTTTGTCGACAACAAACATTGGAACATTAATTCCACTCAATACGCCACTGTTATATACCAGTTGGTCCTTGATCTGACTTGCCATTTTTCCGAGATGCTCACCTAAAGAACCGAGTTCATCACAACAATCAACTTTAAAATTAGCATTAAGATTACCGTCGATAAACTCATCAGCAGCACCGGATATGACCTTAATACGGCTAACTATAGACCTGCGCATAAAGAAAAGTAATGCAGCGAGAAGAGATAATAACCCTCCAAGAGAAAGAGCTGCACCTTTGTACTGAGACTCGTGCAAAGCAACAAATTGTGGAGTGACATCCTGCACCATCATCAATGAACCTAAAATAGGCTGTCTATGCCCGTGACAATGATAACATTTCTTTTCATTTTTAATCGTTTCAACTTCAACAAAAACATTCCTGCCATCAAGTTTTGCAAGTCTTCCTTCCTCAAGAGGTTCCTTCAGGCTACGTTCAAAGAGATTTATTAGCTCAGGATTGTCAAATTTAGCAGTCAAATCAGAGCGAATTTCCTGAGCTTGCGTAGCATAAGTTATATTGCCTTTAAAGTTAGTCAGATAAATTTCAACATCTTTATATTTCTTAGAAACTATTGCGAATTTTTCAGTAGTTGCAGAGTTATCTCCTTTCGCCATAGGCTCTCTGATTGCAAGTTGAAGCATGTCAGCATATCGATGAGCAGTATTCTCGATCTCATCTACCATTGAATTTTTTTGCCAAAAAGAATTACCCAAAAACAGGAGAAAAAATACAATTGAAGTCAGAAGCGATGTAAGCACCAAAACTTTTGTGCCAAGGGAGTTCCGTATAAAATTCATACTCCCCCCTAGTGTGCGCCGCCGAAAATCAGCGGTTTAAAGTTAAAATTATCTACCCGCTCGGCGTTATGGCAAGTTTCGCAATCTTTAATATTCATTTTTCTTTTAATAAATTCGGGGTCACCGTCTTCAGCGTGTAAAGACCCAGGACCATGGCAAACTTCACATCCGGCATCCGCAAGATCCGGTGTTTGTTCAAAAGACACAAAACCTCCGGGCTTCCCGTACCCGGTGGCGTGACATGCAAAACATTCTTTGACCTCATCAGGGTCAAGATCCGAAGCCATAATTTTTACGCTTTTACTGGAATGAGCCTTTTTAGAATACTTGCTGTAGTTGCTATACTCAGTTTCATGGCATTCCTTACATTTTGAGGACCCTACATAAATAGCAGAATCTGAAAAGCTATAATCAGCCAACACACACCCGAAAACAACAAATACCGTTAGAAACACCCCGATTCGAACGGCAAAACCACTTCTTATCATAGAACTAACCCCGTTGTTATGATATAGAACCCCAAACAAAGGCTTTACTTTATAGTTGAAATCCACTGATTTCCCGCAAAATAAATCACAATTACAAAATAGCCTTTTTAGCACCACTGTATGTTTGGTATCCCCTTTCATTTTATAAGTGAAGGAAAAAAATAATTCTACAGTAACAACACAAGTTTATGAGTAGCATCATTATTAATAAGTCATCACTTAAATGGTTATAGATATTATAATTATACAAATTTGTACCACTGTTACTATTATTTTTAAGCTCAACATACTAATCATATCAAACAACCTCGTGAGATCCTTTATGCTACCGCTTAAAAAGACTCACAACGACACGTACATAAGTAATATAACAATCTGTCTTTATTCTCTTTAACCAACAAAAAGCAATTAAAACAGCACACTTGTATTCCCTGCTAAATTATGCGGGAATATTGCTTGCAGATTAGCCGCATCTTCTGGCAGTATACGGCATCTTAAGAATCTAACCTCTGTAAAATCTTTAAGCCAAATCTACACACAAAAGTCCGCTCCACCGGACTTAAAATCGGAAAGGCGGCTACTCATTTATGGGAATAGTTAATATTACGAAGTCTTACGATGCCGATTTTGTAAGGCAGGTCGAAGAAGAAAGCGGACAAGATCTTGCACTGTGCTATCAGTGCGGTAACTGTACCGCCGGGTGTCCATACACATTTGCGTATGACTACCCAGTCAGCAAGATCATGCGACTAGCTCAGGCAGGTCAGAAAGAAACCGTCCTGAAGTCAAAGTCCCTGTGGCTGTGCGCCACTTGTGAATCTTGCACGACAAGATGTCCTAACAACATTGACGTTGCGCACATCATGGATGTTTTGCGCCATATGGCCCGCCGCGAAGGTTATGCGCCGGTCCCCACTGTCAAAAAGTTCTGGGATAGCTTCCTCGACTCTGTTGAAAACAACGGGCGCGTATTTGAAGTTGGTCTTCTTGCTGCATACATTGCTAAAACAGGAAGATTCTGGACAGACCTTGATCTGGGACCAAAAATTTTGCCCACAGGCAAAATGCATTTCAAACCACATCAGATTCAGGGAAAAGAAGAAATTGCTAAAATATTCAAAAGGTACAAAGAGGGGTCCCGCAAATGAGTGATTCCTTAAAATTTGCATATTACCCCGGATGCTCTGGAACCGGAACATCGATGGAGTACGACATGTCCACACGTGCAGTCTGCCGTGAACTGGGCATTACGCTTACCGATATCCCGGACTGGAGCTGTTGCGGCTCGACTCCGGCACACACGGTTGACCATACCTTGTCCTGTGCTCTTTCTGCCCGCAACCTGCAATTGGTTGAAAATATGAAAATGGACACTGCTATTACACCTTGTCCCAGCTGTCTCACAAATCTTAAGACAGCTGAACGACGCATGAAAGATGACGACATGCGAGACAAAGCAAATAAGCTGCTGGATAATCCATATAAAGGCGGAGTAACCACTAAATCTGTTTTGCAGATTCTGGTGGAAGATCTGGGACTCGATGCACTGAAAAATAAAACTGTCCGTCCACTTAAAGGACTTAAAGTTGCTGCATACTATGGCTGCATCATGAACCGTCCTCCGGAAGTCATGAACTTTGATGATCCGGAACATCCAATGGCCATGGATAATATCATGACTGCTCTGGGTGCTACGGTTCTGCCGTTTCCTTTAAAAGTTGAATGCTGTGGCGCATCATTTGGTATTCCCCGTAAAGATGTTGTTATGAATCTTTCAGGAAAACTGCTGGATGCTGCGGATGATCTGGGTGTTGATGCTCTGGTCACCGCCTGCCCACTGTGCCAGATGAACCTTGATTTACGCCAAAGCCAGATCAACTCGGCAACAGATGCCAAGCACAACATTCCAATCTTCTACTATACCCAGCTGATGGGTCTGGCTCTGGGGATGAATGAAAAGGAACTGGGAATGAACAAGCTCTGTGTGAGCCCCCGCAAAGCAATCAATGCCATCGGCAGTGAAAATAAATAGCGGACGACCCTGCTGATAACGTAAAGGAGAAGACTTAAATGAAAATCGGAGTCTTTGTCTGCCATTGCGGGACAAATATCGAGGGAACCGTTGACACCGCTGCAGTTGCTGCGGCGGCGAGAGAATTCCCAGGTGTTGTTTTCGCAACAGATACAATGTACGCCTGTTCCGAACCCGGACAGGATGGAATAATAGAAGCTATCAAAGAACATAATCTCGATGGCGTAGTAGTAGCATCCTGCACACCCAGAATGCACGAGCCAACTTTCCGTAAAACTCTGGAAAGAGCTGGCCTTAACCGCTACCTGTTTGAGATGGCCAATATCAGGGAACATGTTTCCTGGATCGGCAAAGACCGTGAAGCCAATACCAATAAGTCAGTCGACTTAGTGCGTATGGCTGCGGCTAAACTGCTTAACAACAAACCTTTGTTCTCCAAGTCCTTCGACATGAATAAAAAAGTCATGATCGTCGGCGGTGGTGTTGCCGGTATTCAGGCGGCACTGGACTGCGCTGACGGCGGACTTCAGGTTGTTCTGGTTGAAAAGACTTCTTCCATCGGCGGTAAGATGGCAAAACTGGATAAGACATTCCCTACTGTGGACTGTTCCAGTTGTGTTCTCGGGCCCCGTATGGTTGATGTTGCCCAGCATCCTAACATTACTCTTCATGCCTATTCAGAAATTGAAGAAGTTAACGGTTACGTGGGTAACTTTGAAGTCAAGATCAAGAAAAAAGCCAGCTATGTTAACTGGGATCTCTGTACAGGTTGCGGTATCTGTATGGAAAAATGTCCCAGTAAGAAAGCAGCTGATCCTTTCAACGAAGAACTTGGCAAAACAACTGCAATCAACATTCCCTTCCCTCAGGCAATCCCAAAGAAAGCGGTTATTGATCCGGATTTCTGCATGAAGATGATCAAAGACAAGTGCGGAGTCTGCGCTAAGGTATGCCCATCGGAAGCTATCGACTATACACAGAAAGACGAAATCATCACTGAAGAAGTTGGCGCAGTTGTCGCCGCGACCGGTTTTGATCTCTTCGACTGGACTGTTTACGGTGAATACGGCGGCGGTAAATATCCTGACGTAATCACCTCTCTGCAATATGAACGTATGCTCTCCGCTTCAGGACCTTCGGAAGGACACATCAAGCGTCCATCAGATGGAAAAGAACCTAAGAATGTAGTATTCATCCAGTGTGTCGGTTCACGAGATAAATCTGTTGGCCGTCCCTACTGCTCAGGTTTCTGCTGCATGTACACAGCTAAACAGTCTATCCTGACCAAAGACCATATACCCGACTCACAGTCATATGTATTTTACATGGACATCCGTGCTCCGGGAAAAATGTATGATGAATTCACCCGCAGAGCTATGGAAGAGTACGGAGCAAGATATATCCGTGGTCGCGTGTCCATGGTCTACCCTAAAGGTGATAAGCTGATTGTTCGTGGAGCTGATACCCTCATGGGCGATCAGGTTGAAGTTGATGCGGATCTAGTTGTTCTTGCTGTTGGAGCTGAAGCTTCTATCGGCGCAACTGATTTAGCTAAAAAACTTCGCATCTCTTATGACGCATACGGTTTCTTTATGGAAGGCCATCCCAAGCTCAAACCTGTTGAGACAAACACCGCAGGGGTTTTCCTTGCAGGAGCATGTCAGGGTCCCAAAGATATCCCGGCATCAGTTGCACAGGGTAGCGCCGCTGCGGCAAAAGTGCTTTCCATGTTCGCAAAAGACCAGCTTGAAAGTGACCCGCAGATTTCTGTAGTTGATATCAAACGCTGCATCGGTTGCGGCAAATGCATCAGCACTTGTCCTTTCGGAGCGATTAAAGAAATCGATTTCCGTGGACAGCCTAAAGCTGAAGTGATTGAAACAATTTGTCAGGGTTGCGGTATCTGCACATCCACCTGTCCACAGGGGGCAGTACAGCTACAGCATTTTACTGACAACCAGATTCTTGCGGAGGTTAACGCAATATGCCGGTTCTAGAAGGTAAAGAACTAAGAATCGTCGGTTTTCTCTGCAACTGGTGCTCCTACGGCGGCGCGGATACTGCCGGCGTTGGAAGATTTGACCAGCCGACTGATTTAAGAATTATAAAGGTTCCCTGTTCAGGACGAATAGATCCTCTGTTTATTGTGAAAACACTCATGTCCGGTGCGGACGGAGTACTCGTGTCCGGTTGTCATCCTAATGACTGCCACTATGCTGAGGGTAACTTTTATGCCCGCCGCAGGCTTGAAATGCTCAAAAGGTTCATCCCTATGCTGGGAATCGATCCGAACCGTTTTGACTACACCTGGGTTTCCGCATCAGAAGGTCAGCGTTGGCAGGAAGTTGTGACCAAGTTCACCGAACAGATTCACAAACTCGGACCCGCACAGAAGATTGAAGGTGCGGATGCTGAAGAGACACTCAAATTGATGGAAGCGTCCCTCTAGGCAGGGCTGGCTTCAACCAAGGAGAAACAGAGTGAAAAATCTGGAAGATCTGAAAGAACAAATAAGGAAAGCCCTGCCGGAATTGGATGTGGTGATTGGCTGGACGGACAGTTTTGATCCGCTTCATGCCACCCCGCATTTCATGCGCAAGGAAGAAGATATAGATAAATTAAAAGTGGATGCGCTTTGCGTTCATAACCTAGCCACTTACCTGCCCGGCCTCAAAGGCAAAAAAGTAGGTATTGTGGTCAAAGGCTGTGACAGCCGTTCTGTTGTGGAACTACTCCAGGAAAACCTCATCAAACGTGAAGATGTAACAATCTTTGGTTTCGGTTGTAACGGAGTTGTGGATCAGACTAAAATACGCAGCATTATCGGTGACGTGGGTAATATTGAAGCATGTGAGCTTACTGACAAAGAAGTCACAGTCACAGCTTCCGGCGAAGTACACAAACTGGCTTTGGACGAAGTCCTTTCCGACAAGTGTAAAACCTGCCGTTACCCCAATGCTGTTCTCTCCGACCACTTTACCGGAGAAGAAGTTGCAACCACAGCTACTTTTGAAGACGGCTACAAAGATCTTGAAGAGTTTGAAGCGAAATCTACCGAAGAAAAGTTTGCATACTGGCTCGGAGAAATGGATCGATGCATCCGCTGCTATGCCTGTCGCAATGCATGCCCCATGTGTGTATGCCGTGACCACTGTGTAGCGCAGAGTCGTGATCCTCACTGGCTCAGTCAGGAAGCTCACGTTCGTGATAAATGGATGTTTCAGGTTATCCATGCCTACCATCTTACCGGACGCTGCACCGAATGCGGTGAATGTCAGCGCGCCTGCCCGGTAGACATCCCCATCCTGCTCTTCAAGAAGAAATTCAATAAGGAAATCAAAGAAGTCTTCAATTATGAAGCCGGACTTGATCCTGAGGCTACACCTCCGCTTCTTACCTTTAAAAATGAAGAAGCAAAGATCAAAGAGAGGGATTGGTAATGGCTCAGGTAAAATTCATCAAAAAAGACAATGTCTCGGCTTGGCTGGAAGAATTGGGCCAGAAGCACGAAGTGCTTGCACCCCGCTTTGAAGGTGACTCAATCATCTTCCGTCCCTATGATGCATCCAAAGGTTTCTTTATTGAGCGCGAAGCTACCGCCCCTCCCAAAAAGGCGATTTTCCCTCAAAGTGAAACCCTGCTGAAATTCAGCAATATAAAAGATCTTGAAAATCCTGAAAAGGTCGCCCTTGATGTTAAGGAAAATCTTCCTGATTCATCCTGGGTTGTTTTTGGCGGACGCCCCTGCGACGCACGTGGATTCACCATGTTTGACCGTGTTTACCTCAACGGAAAACACGTAGACGCATATTACAAAGCACGTAGAGAAAACACCTTCTTCATCACACTTGCCTGTGAAAAAGGTGAAACAACCTGTTTTTGTAACTGGGTAGGTTCAGGTCCATCTGATCCTACAGGCTCAGATGTGCTCATGGTTCCTGTTGAAGGTGGCTTTTTCCTTGAAGCGGTCAGTGACCGCGGTGCATCACTGCTGGACAGCTCTCTACTCGAAGATGGCGACTCCAAACAGGCTGAAGCAGACAAGGTAAAAGTCGAAGCAGATAAATCCATGGGTGAAGCACAGGACCTTTCCAAAGCTCCTGAAAAACTTCTGGCAGTGTTCGACAATATGGAGCACTGGGAAGAAATGTCTGCAAAATGCCTTAGCTGCGGTGCATGTACTTACCTCTGCCCCACATGCTACTGTTTCAACATCACTGATGAAAGTGACGGTATCTCCGGCACACGTATCAGAAGCTGGGACAACTGCATGTCCTCTATGTTCACTATGGAAGCCAGCGGTCACAATCCACGCCCGACAAAAGCTCACCGACTGAAAAACAGAGTCGGACATAAATTCAGCTACTATCCAGACCTGCACGACGGAGTCATCTCCTGCTGCGGTTGCGGACGCTGCATTAAGAGCTGTCCTGTTGGTGTTGACATCAGGCAACTGGTGCTGAGCGCTATTGCATATGAAGCAAAGGAGGCAGCAAATGACTAGCAATCCTTACCTTCCGGCTATGGCTACCATTCAGGAAGTCATTGAGGAAACACCTAATATTAAAACTTTCCGGGTTACTTTAAACAATCCGGAAATTAAGAAAAACTTCTCCTTTGAACCCGGTCAGGTCGGACAGCTGTCCGCTTTCGGTATAGGTGAAGCAACATTCGTAATCAACTCCACCCCGACCCGCATGGATTATCTGCAGTTCAGCGTCATGCGGACAGGTGAAGTTACCAGCAAGCTCCACACACTAAGTGCAGGAGACCAGATCGGAGTACGAGCCCCACTTGGCAACTGCTTTCCTTACGAAGCAATGAAAGGCAAGGACATCGTCTTCGTCGGCGGCGGTATCGGTATGGCACCGCTACGCACCCTGCTCTACTACATGCTGGATAATCGCGATGATTACGGAAAAATAACTCTACTTTACGGAGCAAGAAGCCCCGTAGATATGGCGTTCAGCTATGAACTGCCAGAGTGGATGGAGCGTGATGATCTAGACACCCACCTGACTATCGACTCAGAATACGAAGGATGGGAGCACAATGTCGGACTTATCCCCAACGTGCTGCTGGATATCAATCCTCCTTCCAAAAACGCATTTGCTGTAACCTGTGGCCCGCCAATCATGATTAAGTTCACAGTGCAGGCCCTTGCCAAGCTTGGGTTTAAAGATGATCAGATCATCACCACGCTTGAAAAACGCATGAAGTGCGGTATCGGAATCTGCGGACGCTGTAACATCGGCGGCAGCTACGTATGTCAGGACGGACCAGTCTACACATACGAGCAGCTCAAACAGCTTCCTAACGAAATGTAATTAAAAAGCCCCGTCTTCACAGACGGGGCTTTTTAATATAATATTCTTATCTATGAAAATATTACTTGTCGACGATGAAAGAATAAACTCACTATCAGCATCCAAACTGCTTGAGAAAGACGGGCACGAAGTGGTGAGTGCTGCCAACGGCGCACAAGCACTTGAAAGACTGCATGAAAGTCACTTCGACTGTATTCTTATGGATATTCAAATGCCCGTCATGGATGGTTATGAAGCTGTAGCAAGAATTCGTGACACTTCAGTTTTTGGTAAAAAGTCCCTGACACCAATCATTGCCATGACTGGCCATACATATGAAGATAGCAAAGAAAATCTCAAAAAAGCCGGACTTAAATTTTACGTAGCAAAACCTTTTGATATAACAGAATTATTAGAAGTTATAAAGGAAGCTACCGAAGACCATCTGCAAAGCTAAAACCTTTTTTAAAATACAAATTATCAGAATTATTCAAAAATAAATCTATGTACTTCCATATGTAGAAACAGATTATCTTTTGAGACTACAGCCTCCACCTTTTATATTAATTTCAGTTAACCTGTAGATATCATCCCATTAGACAAACTGTGAAGCGGCGTACCCCGAAGACCATGCCCACTGCAAATTATAGCCGCCAAGCCAGCCAGTTACATCCAGAACCTCTCCTATAAAAAATAGACCCGGAACATTTTTAGCTGCCATTGTTTTGGATGAAATTTCATTCGTGTCCACTCCGCCGGCAGCAACTTCGGCTTTAGCAAAACCTTCAGTTCCCTGCGGCTTGATACACCATGAATGAATGCGCTCTGTGATTTTAAGTCGTCTTTCTTTAGTAAGCTGACTGATAGCCGTATCGCCGTCCTCATCTTCCAGAAGCAGCCCTACCATTTTGCGGGTAAAATATCGGGCCAAAAAATTATGCAATGCCGTATTTTCACTGCGATGTGCTTCAAGCAAATCAGAAATATTATCTTTAGGAAGCAGATTGATGTTCAAAACAGAACCACGTCGCCAGTAATTTGAAATCTGCAACACAGCAGGACCTGAAATACCTTTATGAGTGAACAACATATCACTTTGAAAAATACGCCCTTCGCATTCAATAGAAACAGGTAAAGCATTGCCGCTCAGTTCCTTGCAGAATTTACCGTCACGTCCGCTTATACTCATAGGAACAAGTGCCGGACGGGGGGGAATTATTTTCAAACCGTACTGTTCAGCAATTTTATATCCGAATGGAGTAGCACCGACTTGAGGCCATGCAGGAGAGCCTAACGCAACAACAAGAGAAGGAGCTTCAAATGACTTAGCTTTACTTTTAACAATGAAAGGTCCTTTGCCGCTGACAGACTCTATTTCTTGATTCATAATAGTTTCAACGCCAGCACGGTGACATTTTGAAACCAGCAGTCCGGCAATCAGACCTGCTCCGCCAAGAGTAAAAAGCTGACCGTCTTCACGCTCCTCATATTCTACTCCAGCCTCAGAAATAAGGGAGATAAAATCCCACTGATTATGACGGGCTAGTGCAGATTTTACAAAATGAGGGTTGGAACACACATAGTTGTCCGGCTCCACATTCATATTGGTAAAATTACACATACCACCACCTGCGACTCGAATTTTTCGACCAGCCTTACCGCCGTGGTCAAGTACAAGAACTTTTTTACCAAGTGTGGCTGCATGCAAGGCACAATAAAGCCCGGATGCTCCCGCGCCGAGAATAATTACGTCATATGTGGAATCGTTTGTATTGTTACGCATGCCCGAGGTTGTAGGATGGTTTGATGAATGCGTAAAGAGTTGAACATCCTGTTTCTTGAAATAATATTACGCTGCCTGCCACAATAAATATTTATCACCATACAATCTCCCCTTACTCTGGACATAATCAGTACTTGCCCATCCCTTCAAAGACAGGTATTAGGGGCCGCGAAGCGTAATGTTATCTTTAATAGATAAATTTTGAAACAAACCTTTCATGCTGCTTGAAAGGTGGTCGTTTTCTTTTCCTTTTTACGACCTTAGCTCCATGTACTTTTCATTTTGTGCAACCTTCATGTGTTGCCGGAGCTATATTTTGCAGCCTGACAGGAAATTTTATATTTTCAGGAGAATTTAGATATGGCTCTTAGTATCGGAATCGTGGGACTGCCAAATGTTGGTAAATCCACCTTATTCAATGCCCTGACCAAGGCCCAGAACGCAGAAAGCGCAAACTATGCATTCTGTACCATCGAACCCAACAAAGCTGTCGTACCTGTCCCGGACGCACGCATTGACAAACTGGCAGAGATTGTCAATCCGCAGCGTGTTCAGCAGTCTACCGTTGACTTTATTGACATAGCAGGTCTGGTTGAAGGTGCAAGTAAAGGTGAAGGACTCGGTAACAAGTTCTTAGGCAACATCCGCGAAACACAGGCCATCCTGCACGTTGTCCGCTGCTTTGATAACGACGATGTCATCCATGTTTCCAACTCAGTTGATCCAATGCGTGACATCGATATTATTGAAACAGAACTTATCCTTGCTGATGTTCAGATTCTTGATACCAGAATCGAAGGCATGAAGAAAAAAATCAAAGGTGATAAAACTCTCGGCCCCAAAATTGCCGAGGCTGAAAAGCTTCTTGAACATCTCAACGAAGGAAATCCAGTCAACACCTACAGTGACCTCGATACAGATATCATGATTGAGATGCTTCGGGATCTGCGCATGATCACAGCTAAAAACGTTATCTACTGCGCAAACGTTGATGAAGAAGGTCTCACAGAAGACAATGACTACGTGAAAAAAGTGAGAGCTCTCGCTGAAGAACGTGGCGCTGAATTTGTTAAAATTTCTGCCAAAATGGAAGAAGAACTGGTCGGTCTAGATGAAGAAGAATATAATGAGTTCCTTGAATCTTACGGCGTAACCGAATCAGGACTTGCCAAAATTATTCGCACCGGTTTCCATTCACTGGGTATGATCAGCTATTTCACTGCCGGTGTAAAAGAAGTTCGCGCATGGACCATCAATGAGGGAGACAAAGCCCCCCGTGCTGCAGCAGCTATTCACACAGATTTCGAACGAGGCTTTATTCGCGCAGAAGTCATCGGCTATGAAGACTACATCACACACGGAAGCGAATCTGCATGTCGTTCTGCTGGTGTTCTGCGCTCCGAAGGTAAAGAATATGTTGTTAAAGATGGTGATGTTGTCCACTTCTTGTTTAACGTATAAAAATCTATAAGAACTCAGTGCCCCGGAAAATAGATAGTCAAACCAGGTTGGCTTCCAATATCTGATAAACCTCTGAGTAGAGTTTCCAGCCTGACTGTGAAACAATAATAAGGAAAACAGCCCTGACACTTTTGGTGTCAGGGCTGTTTTCCTTTGAAAATTATTTCTTATAAAATATAGCAGTACATTTTTTTAATAATTTTGATAAGAATCAAGATAAACAGAAAAGCCTTAGCAACTGACAATATTTGACGAGATTGAGGCAACAAGGATAAATGATTACAAGGAAACTCGTGAGATAACATAATGAGAAACTTATGAATAAAATACTGATGAAACTGTTTACGACTGCTCTGCTGATGCTCATTGGCGGATTCCTCATTTTCATGCTGAATCAGATTTCAGCCCTGGCCGGGCTTTGCGCGGTCTACTTTCCTTCATCCCATGATTATGTATTATTTGGACTGAGCGGCCTTTTTTTAGCTATCTGCCTCAGTCCTTTGTTTATTTATCTCCTTCGCCCCGGACCACTGGTAATGCCTGAAGATCCAACCCAAGCTCAAGAACGTAAATTCATCAGCAAACTGCGTAAACGGCTGCGCAAAAATCAATACGTACGTAAATCAGGCATGAGTATAGCCAGCAGTGAAGATATGGAACTGGCGTTAGATATGCTCGATGAAATTTCTACGAACAAAATGAAATCAGTTGCATCGCGTATTTTCCTATCAACAGCCATTTCACAAAACGGGAAGCTTGATTCTTTTATTGTGCTGGGCACATTAGCTAAGCTGATCTGGGATATTTCAAAGATATACAACCAACGCCCGTCCTTTCAGGATATGGTATCAGTTTATGCCAATGTTGCCGGTACTGCCTTTTTTGCCAGTGCAGTTGAAGAACTTGATATACAGTCACAGATTGAGGCTATTATGTCTCCGGTACTGGCTGGATCTGCACTGGGAATGATACCTGGTGCAGGCGGACTCACAGCCATTGTTACAGCGTCCATACTAGATGGATCAACCAATGCGTTTCTAGCCCTGCGTGTCGGCATAATTACCAGAGGCCATTTCAATTTTCATGCAGATAAAAAATCACCCGGGTACAGACGTACAGTGCTGAAAGAAGCAGCTGGAATGCTGCTCTCCATAGCCATGGGGTCAACAAAGATGATCACAACAGCCTACATTAAAACTATTACCAGATCAGCAGGAGAAAAGGCGGCCAGCGCAGCACGCAAGGTAATGGATTCCAGCGACAAAGCATTTGAAGCAACGGGTAGAGCTGCCCGTTTTTCCGCAGAACAGGTTGGCAAAGTGGCAAGATTTGCAAAATTCAAAAACACAGCAAAAGAAGAAACACCACCAGAACCAGAAACTCCTACAGAAAAAGCAAAAAAGAAACTGAACGCAGTAAAAAACTTATTCCGCAGAAAAAGATAATGATCAGACTAAAATTATTTTAAGGCCTCTTCGACCTGATATTTTCAAAGTAAGCAGCTCCCTTAACCTCCGAATAAAAAAATTCCGATTTAAAAACACAAACACATCAATAATATTAAATTTGTTCAATCTTTCCATTGTTTTTGGCATTCAATTTGAATAAAGTATTCATAGGTGTCAGAAAAACACTCATTTTATACTATCCCAGATAACCTGTTTCCAGTGGAAGATTGAAAAGTTATGGATCAAAGTGAACTGCAAAAACTGCATAAAGTAGCTGCATCTGTGCCTAAGCAAAAGAATCTGGCTGTTTTTTTCGGCAGATCAGGCATCTATTTTATCGATAATGTTAAATATTTTTTTCTGCACTGTGTACAGCATCAACCGCAGTTGCAATGCTGTTTTATGACCTTCACGAAAAAAGATGCCAACATTCTTAAGGAACAAGGGCTTCCCGCCATGTGGGTCAGCGATCCGAATGCAGCCGCTATAATGGCCAGAGCCGGGCTGGTTATCAGTGATGATTTTATCTGGAAAGAACAGCCGTCTCTTTGGGCTTTGCTCTCTGAGGCTGTATCTATTCAGATCTGGCACGGTATTCCCCTCAAGGCTATCGGATTTCCTGAAATCAATTCCTCGGTAAATATGAATCCTGAGAAAGCCACTAAATTATCTTTTGCCTACTCTGGTTACGATGAAGTGGTTTCTACTTCTCCTTATTTTACAGAGAATGCATTCGGTAAGGCATTCAAAGCCAAAAATTTCATTGAATCAGGTTACCCGCGCAACGATGTCATAATGCGTCGACCATCAAAATATGACATGATAAATGTCGATCGTGATCTATACGGTGACATGGTTAAATTCCGCAAAATGGGTGGTAAGGTAGTTTTTTTTATGCCTACATTCCGTGACATCGGAGGCGGCCCTTTTGAAGACGGCGCAATCAATATTATACGTCTGTCAGAGTTTTGCCAGCAAAACGACATTATGTTCATCTGTAAATTTCACCCCTGCCTGACGGTTAGTAAGGTAGCTTTGCCCCCGGGCATCAGGATGATGAACTCAAAAAGTGATGCATATCCACTGCTCAGCCTTTGTGATGTGCTCCTTACTGATTATTCATCTATTTATTTTGATTACCTTCTTCTTGATCGGCCTATAATTTTCTATGCCTACGACTTTGAAGACTATACCACCAAGAACAGGGAGCTGCTTTACGACTTTGATTCCATGACTCCCGGTAAAAAAGTCATGAAAGAAGATGATCTCTATACCGCTTTTGAAGATATCGTGATAAATAATATAGATGAATATGCTAAAGAGCGTAAAAGGTTAAGAGAACTTTCATTCAGCAATCCTGACGGCAAGTCAGCTCACAGGCTGGGTGAACACATTATTTCCAACTACCTTTAACTGAACGGGGGACTCACAATGAAAGCAATTATCCTAGCAGCAGGTATCGGCAGCAGGCTCAGCCGCCCCTTTCCCAAATCCCTGTCCGTACTTCCTTATGGAGAAACAATTCTCGGAAGACAAATACGTATCATGCGTGAATTGGGAGTTAAGGAAATCTTCATCGTTGTCGGTTTCAAAATGACCCTGATCATGGAGCAGTTTCCTGATGTCTTTTATAAATACAACCCGGACTATTACATTACCAATACATCTAAAAGTCTGCTTCAGGCTGTGGAACAACTTGATGATGATATTCTCTGGCTTAATGGTGACGTTGTTTTTGAAAAGCCGGTACTTAAAAATTTTCTTGCCGTTAAAGAGCACAATTTAGTATGCGTAGACCGCAAATCATGTGGGGAAGAAGAGGTTAAATACAGCCTCAATAAAGATGGTTTCATAACTGAAATTTCCAAAGAAGTAATTGAAGCTGAAGGCGAAGCTGTCGGCATAAACCTGATTCGCAAAGCAGACCTGCCGGCATATACTGAAGCACTTCGCCGCTGTGAAGATCAAGACTATTTTGAAAAAGGTCTGGAATTCATCATTCAGGATGGAGCAAAGGTCAAACCTGTTGATATTTCCGACCATGCATGCATTGAGGTCGACTTCGAAGAAGACTGGATTTCCGCCCAGAAAAAATTCCTTAAACCCGACCAGTAACAAACGGATAACTGTTCATGCAAATCGCAATAATTCCAGCCCGGGGAGGCAGTAAACGCATCCCCGGAAAAAATATTCGCCATTTCCTAGGTAAACCCTTAATTGCCTATGCCATTGAAGCCGCCCGTGAGAGCGGCTTCTTTGATCATATCATTGTCAGTACAGACAGCGATGAATACGCTAAAATTGCACAGTATTTCGGGGCAGAAATTCCGTTTATGCGTCCCCACGAACTTTCAGGCGATTTTGTCGCAACTGCTCCGGTGGTGGAACACGCTCTGGAATGGGTTACAACAAACTGGGGGCATGTTGAAAGATACTGCCAGTTCTATGCAAATCCATTCATTACCTCAGAAAATATAAGCGGTGGCTATAAGCTGATGCGGAAACACAAAGCAAACTGCGTGCTGGGAGTGGCTGAATTTCCTTTTCCTATTTTACGGAGTTTAAAGAAAAATGATCAGGGCGGCGTTGAATATGCTTTCCCTGAATATGCCGCAAGCAGATCACAGGACCTACCGATTTTTTTTCATGATGCGGCCCAGTTTTACTGGCATGAACTTACAGATATTCCCGCGGACCGCAAACAGGAGCTGAACATGCCTTACTTCATGCCCAGACATATGGTTGTTGATATTGATACAGAAGAAGACTGGTTTATTGCTGAAAAAATGTATCAGGCATTTCTAAAAGAATGAACAGAAAACCCCAGTTTCTATTCTTTTGCGAAGGCTCGGCTGAACGAGGATTAGGACATGTAGGCCGTTGCATCGCTCTTGCCGATGTTATTCGCCGGAAATACCAAAGAGAAAGCCGCTTTGTATTCCGAGGCAGCAGCCCTGCACGCAATAAAATTATCGAGGCAGGATTTGTTGTAAGCTCCGTAACAGATTACAACGATTGGAAGTTCTCAATTGGGGATGTAGCCATTCTTGATTTGCTTATTCCACTTGATAATATTTTTTTCGATGATGCAAAAAGAAAAAACGTTTTACTTTGCAGTATAGATGACCCAACAACAAACCGAATCAAATGTGATCTGGTGTTTTATCCTCCGGTTCCGCAGGTAATGGAGCTTGACTGGACAGATTTCGAAGGAGAACTTTTTCAAAGCTGGGACTGCATTCCATTGCGCAAAGAATTTTCAAATCCCCATAAAGTAGCCACTATTAAAAATTCTCCAAGCATACTCATCAGCATGGGGGGAAGCGACCCTGCAAACCTCACTGTGACAGTACTCCAAGCACTGCATAAAATTCATGAAAAGTGGACAGCTAAAATTATTGCAGGTCCCATGTTCAATAGTCTGGACAAGATTAAGTATATGACGGTAGTGCAGAGAAATAAGATTGAAATAGTCAGTAACGTAAGCAACATGGCAGAACTGATGAATGAAACAGACCTTGCCGTAGCATCGTTTGGTATGACAGCTTATGAACTTGCAGCATGCAGAGTTCCTCAGCTTCTTTTATGCCTAACTGATGACCATGCGCGCTCGGCATCTGCTTTGCATCAATCAGGAGCAGCCGTTTCACTAGGAAGATATGACCTTATCAGTGAACAATCTTTATTGGGAAACATGCAGAAACTCATTTCTGATACCCAACTGCGCAAGCACATGTCGGCAAAAGCTGCACAGCTTAATGTCGAAAATGGCGCATCAAATATCGCACGTATAATCATAAAACGGGTGGAGCAGAAACAGTGAATGACAGAAAGTGCTGGAATGATCATAGTGGCATGGTCCTGCATTCGGCCGAAGGATTTGATGTTATCGACTGTGAAAGCTGCGGCTTCAAGCATATAATCCCCATTCCAAACGAAGATGAACTCCGCGAAATATATAAGCATGACTACCACGTAAGGGTTAAACCCCTCATGCTTCAACACCAGCTTGAAGATCAGTCATGGCTTGATGCAACGAATGAAGCACGCCTTGAGACTATTGAACGTATGCTTGGAAAAGCTGGAAAATTTCTTGATATAGGTTCAGGAAACGGCTTTCTGCTGCAAACAGCCCAAAAACGGGGCTGGACAGTAAAGGGAGTTGAACCTTCATATAAGGCTGCTGAATATTCCTGCTCTCAGGGAGTTGATGTAAGTTGTTCTACATTTGATAGCGAATGTGCAGCTTCACTTGGCAAATTCGATGTTGTCCATCTGGGGGATGTTCTGGAACACTTACCGGACCCGACATGTATGCTTGATCTTTGCAAACAGGTTCTAATTCCCGGAGGTTTGATTGCCATCGGGGTTCCCAATGAATATACTCCAGTACAAAAAATTCTGACAGAAGATATGAACTTCCGGCCATGGTGGGTATCTCCTCCGCACCATATTAATTATTTTGATAAAAATTCCCTCGAAAAACTTCTTGAACAATATGGATATACTTCAATTCATTCTGAAGTTTCATTTCCAATGGAATTATTTCTGCTCATGGGCCGCAACTATATCGACAACCCTGATCTGGGACGTGAATGCCATGCCATGCGCAAAGAACTGGAACTGAACCTTACAAAATCAGGGAACCGTAAATTTCTCGATAAACTGTATGAATGTTTTGCTGAAGCCGGAATGGGACGAACTGTTCTGGTTGTGGCACAGAAAAATAAATAGGTTTTATATGAAAAGACTTGCAGGAAAAACAGCACTGGTAACCGGAGGCGGCAGAGGAATAGGTAAAGCAATAAGCCGCAAACTTGCAGAGAACGGCGCTGAAGTTATTCTTACATGGTCTTCAGATGTTTCCAGTGCAGATGAAAACGTCGAAAACATAACAGAAAAAGGCGGCAAAGCACGCTCATTACAACTGGATGTCAGTGACGAATCCTCAATTGATCTTGCTGTGGCAGATATCACGTCAAAAGAGGGAAAACTTAATATACTGGTTAATAATGCAGGAATTAATAATCCCAATGATTTTGATATGATCACCTCCGAAGAGTGGGACAAAATTTTAGGGGTAAATCTCAAGGGTCCTTTTTTATGTACCCAGAAATGCCTTAATCTGCTCAAAAGAAACAGCAATGCCAGCGTGATTAATATAGGTTCAGTAAGCGGTCAGTATGGCGGCCCCAGAACAGCCCACTATGCTGCCAGCAAAGCCGGGCTTATTTCTCTCGGTCAGGTTATTGCCAGATTCGGAGCTCAGTGGAACATTCGCTGCAACACGATTGCCGCAGGTATGATTACATCTGACATGGCTGATGCAAGTCTTGAAAACCCGGCAGTACAAAAAGCAACTGAAAACATCATCTTAAAAAGACTTGGTTATGCTGACGAAGTAGCCGATGCTGTTGTGTATCTAGCATCTGACGAATCATCTTACATTACCGCCCAGACTATAAGTGTTAACGGCGGACTGTATTTTTAGTTAACAGATAATTCCAGACACAGGAGAGAAAAATAAAATGTCCCGATATGATGAGCTTAAAAAGTTTGCTGCTAAGCTGCGCAAATCCATCATTACAATGAATTGTTATGCAGGGACTGGTCATCCGGGAGGCTCACTTTCCTGCGTGGAAATTATCAGCTGGCTTTTCAATAATGAAATGAATTTCTGCGTGGAAAATAAAGATGATCCATGCCGGGACAGATTTATTTTATCCAAGGGGCATTCCTCCCTGACACTTTATGCTGCGCTTGCTGAAAAAGGTTTTTTCTCCAAAGAGGAATTCAAAAATCTGCGTCAGGTTGGTGGAATGCTGCAAGCCTATCCTGACCGGCTGAAAACGCCGGGAATCGAGTTTAACTCAGGATCACTGGGACAGGGACTCTCCTTTGCTTTAGGGTGCGCTCTTGGAGCCAAAAGAGCTGGACGCAGCTGTCGTACCTATACTCTGCTGGGAGACGGTGAGCTGAATGAAGGACAAATATGGGAAGGATGTATGTTCGGAGCTCATTATAATCTGGACAACATTGTAGCCATTGTGGATTACAACAAGCTGCAAAGTGATAACCTGAACACCAGAATAACAGCCCTTGAGCCCTTGATTGACAAATTCAAGGCCTTCGGCTGGCATGTAATTGAAATTGACGGACACCATTTCCGTGAAATAGAAAATGCATTTACCAGAGCCCGTGCCATGGCAGGTAAGCCAACAGTCATTATAGCCCATACTATTAAAGGCAAAGGAATTTCGTTTATGGAAAATGTTCCTAAATGGCATGGCAGTATGGCTCCGACCGGAAAAGAGCGTGAATGTGCTATGCGTGAATGCGGATGCGAGGAGCTTATCTAATGGAAAATATGAGAGATGCATTTGGTAAGGTGCTGGCTGAACTTGCTGAACAGCGCGACGACTTTGTTGTTCTTGATGCAGATGTCTCCGTCGGAACCGGAACCTATCATTTTCGCGATGCCTATCCGGACCGTTTCATTCAATGCGGTATTGCTGAACAGAATATGCTTTCCGTTGCTGCAGGGATAGCAGAATCCGGAGTTACCGCGATTGCGACCTGTTACTCTATTTTTGCCATCCGGGCGATTGAACAGGCCCGAAACTCCATTGCCTACCCTGAATTTAATGTGAAGATTGCCGCCAGCCATCTGGGACTGGATGTAGGACCTGACGGGGCTACTCATCAGGCAATAGAAGACATCGCTGTCTTCCGCTCTATTCCTCGCATGAGTGTTATTTCTCCAGCTGATCCCATCGAGCTTAAAGCGGTAATGCCTTATATTCTTGATAACCCGGGACCGCTTTATCTGCGTACCGGACGTAGTCCCCTGCCGAATGTCTTTGATGAAAATACAATTTTCGAGCATGGCAAAGCCAATATTTTACATGAAGGAACGGATGCAACCATAATGGCTGTAGGAGTTATGGTCCATAGAGCCCTCAAAGCTGCAAAGCTGCTTGCCGGAGAAGGAATCTTCTGCCGTGTGCTTAACATGTCATGGATTAAACCCATGGATGAAAATGCTGTAGTTAGTGCGGCTAAAGAGACTGGAGCAATCGTAACTTGCGAGGATCACACTAAATACGGCGGTCTTGGAAGCGCTGTCATGGAAATAGTATGTGAAAATCATCCTGTTCCGGTTGAACGAGTAGCTGTGAACGATATTTTCGGAGCATCCGGTGAACCGGAAGATCTCGCCATAGAATATGGCCTTACACCAAGCGATATTGTCAAGGCCGTAAAACGTGTCCTCAAACGCAAATAAGGAGCAAATTAAAAGCAACGGCAAACATGAGCTTCAGCACAACAGGAATTTATCCTCCGGCTTTGCAGAAAGTTCAAACCTTCATATCTTAACCATAAATCTGTGATGCCCGACAGCATACATTTTTTACGCAAACATATTAAGGAATTATTATCGCATGACAACATCTCAATCTACCTCCCCCGTGATTCTTGTTCAAGCTGCTTCCCGTGCATGGAGCGGCGCTCCTGACTGGTGTATGAATGAAATTGATGGTCGTCCTGTTGTTGCCATGACAATTGACAATGCTTTTAAAGAATTTCCTGATGCAGATGTACGCATCATCGCCCCTGAATTTGATCAGGGTGGAAGACTTGATGACATTCCGCAGATGTTTCCAGACAAGAAGGTAAGTGTATTCTACGGCTATGATGACAGTCCGCTTGAACGAATGGTTGCTTCATTAAACGGTACCCCTGATGAAGATTACATCATAAGAATTGACGGACTTCACTTTGCATGGCTGCCGGAACATGCAAATCAGATGCTTAAAATAGCAGTGAATGAGAATCTGGACTGCGTAAAAATGCCCGATGGTTTTCCCTGCCAGCTGACCTCCGATATATATCGTGTTTCTGCTCTTAAACAAGCATGTGAAATGCTGGAAGACCATGTAAATGCAGGTATTTATAAAGTTCATCCTAAATTTTATATGATCAAAAACAGTGATAAATTTAAATGTGTTCACTATACAGATCATCCCCCCATTGCAGATGAATGGCTAAGCAGATGCAGAGAAATAGCTAAAGGCGTATACCTCGCAGGTAGAATGCAGGTAGGTGAAAGCAAAGGATTCAAAGCAGGAGACCAGCTTACATTCCACTACGAACTGGCTATGGCTTATATTAAACCTGACTATAGGGTGCTCGATTGTGCCTGCGGTCCGGGGTACGGGGCACGGATTATTGCAGAAAAGGCATCAAGAGTAATCGCAGCCGACCTCGACATTCAAACTGTCAGAAATGCTTCGGCAGGAACATATTACGACAATATAACTTTTCAAACTGCAGATGTGCATAACCTTAATTTCCCTGATGCATCATTTGACGTTGCAACCAGCTTCGAAACAATTGAACATGTTGATACAGATCCATTCTTTAAGGAACTTTTCAGAGTCATTAAACCGGGTGGTCTGCTTATCTTGAGTACTCCTCAAAACAGCCTTGGACATATCCCTGTCAATTCACAACATCTGCATGAATTTTCACTTGAAGAAATTACTAACCTCTGCTCAGAACACTTTGAAATTGTGAAAATCACCGGAATAAAACAGGGCCGCGTTGTGTTTGAAGACGACCCCAGAGGACAAAATACCTTTATAGTCTGCCGCAAACCAGAAAACTCATAATGAAGGAAAAATTGATTATGATCGGGGCAGGGGTCGAAACGATTCCTGCCATCCAAAAAGCTGTGGAGATGGGCATCCATGTAGTAGCTATGGACCTTAATCCGCAGGCTCCCGGATTTGCCCACGCTCAGGAAAAGGTTATAGGCTGTGTTTATACTCCTGAAAAAGCTGTTACGGCGTTAGACAACTGGGCTTTATCAGGAAATAAACCTGATGGAGTGATGTGTGCAGCGGTTGATGCCCCGCATACTGTAGCAGCCGTAGCCAGACATTTTGGCCTGAAATCAGTAAGTATGGAAACCGCTGCTCTTGCCACAGATAAGCTTGCAATGAAAGACCGGTTTAAAGAAGAAGGTATTGCCATACCGTGGTATAAAGAAATCTTCAGTACAGAAGAGTTGCAAAGCATCATTGAAACACGACGTGAAACAATCGTAATCAAGCCTGTAGACAGCCGCGGAGCACGGGGAGTCTTAAGGCTCATATTTGGATCAGATAAAATGCCGGCTCCGGAATGGGCCTTCAAATATGCCCGCAATGAATCTCCCACAGGCAGGGTGATGGTTGAAAGCTATCTTGACGGTCCCCAGATAAGCACTGAGGGATTTGTAATTAACGGGCAAACATATACTCCCGGATTTGCCGACCGCAATTATGAATTCATCGATAAATTTGCTCCGCACATTATTGAAAATGGAGGACAGCTTCCTTCCCTCCTTAACGCTGAAACACAACATGCTGTAAAGAAACTCTCAGGGGAAGCGGCAATTGCACTTGGTATTGATAACGGTGTTGCTAAAGGAGATATGGTTCTTCATAAAGGAAAGCCGTATGTAATTGAAATGGCAGCAAGGCTGTCCGGCGGTTATTTTTGTTCGCACCTGATCCCGTGGAATGCAGGAGTAGATTTTGTGAAGGCAGCCATTCATCTGGCAATGGGAGATATCCCGGACCCTGAATCTATAACTCCTGCATATCAAAAGGGAGTCGCTCAACGATACCTATTTCCACCGCAAGGTAAGGTCATTAAAATTGATGGTGTTGAAGAAGCACGCAAGATAGATGGAATCCGTATGGTGGAAATAAGAACTGCAAAAGGAGAAATAATTCCCCCCACAACAAACCATCCAGCCCGTGCAGGCGTAGTTATAGGTGTAGCCGAGACCGGAGAAGAAGCTGTCAGAAATGTTGAAAAAGCTGTCAGTCTTATAAAAATAACCACCCAGTAGCAGCATGAAAATATATGCAATTTTCCATTTAAACCTTATGTTTTCTTCAATCCCTGAAGAAGACAGGTCAGAAGTAATTAATCGCTGCTACTGGCCGCTACTACACCTTATTGAAAAATATAATTTTCCACTTGGAGTGGAAGCATCTGGAATAACGCTTGAAATAATCCAAGACCTTGCTCCTGCCTGGATTGTAAAATTTAAAGAACTTTTAAGAGCGAACAAAGCCGAATTTATCGGAAGCGGATATGGCCAGATCATTGGCCCCCTTGTTCCTGCGGCAGTAAATAAGGCCAATTTTAGAATAGGAATGCAGACCAGTGAAAAAATTCTGGGGGGCCGTCCTGAAATAGCTTTAGTAAATGAACAGGCGTGGTCTGCCGGTCTTGTAAGCCATTATCTGGAAACCGGATATGGCGGTGTTTTTATGGACTATGATAATCCGGCCCGTTTTGCGGACTGGGATGATCATATCCAGCACTATCCTCAACGAGCCCTAGGAGTATCGGGAGAATCCATACCTATTCTGTGGAGCCGCTCTATGGTTTTTCAAAAACTGCAGCGCTTTGCCCATGGAGAGTTGGAACTGCCTGACTACCTTAATTATGTTGAAAACCTTGGAACCAACGATGGCTGGCTTCCCGTCTATGGAAATGACGCTGAAATTTTTGACTACCGCCCCGGAAGATACAAGACTGAATCCAACTACTCAGGACAGAGCGAGTGGGAATTTATAAAAGAAGCTTTCAATGCTCTTAGAGATAACGGGCATACTTTCTTTCTTCCTTCCGAGGTATTAGCCGACCTTGATAATCCACTAGCAGGAAATAAGATTAATCTATGCTCTGCAGAACAACCTGTTCCGGTAAAAAAGCAGCGTAAATATAATCTCACACGCTGGGCTGTCAGCGGTAGAAATGATTTTCAAATAAATTCACTTTGCAAAGCTATTTCTACAAAACTTGAAAAAATACCGGCAACCCCGGCATCTGAAAAAATGTGGAAAGAGCTATGTTTCTGCTGGTCCAGTGACTTCCGCACACATATAACTCAAAAAAGATTCGACAATGCATGCAGAAGACTGCAATACTTAGCATTGTATAGTGGAGCTTCCGTACGTGAACCGGAGTTTGTTGTTAAAGGCAGGCCTCTCAAAATTAAGAGCAGACACTGCAGATTTGAGACAGAACAAACCTCCGTTGTACTAAATACGGCAAAAGGGCTGGCAATACATGAGGCCGCTTTCTCCGACCATGATATGGTCCCTGTTTTCGGAACACTTGAACATGGTTATTTCAAAGACATCGCCCTTGGTGCTGATTTCTTTTCAGGTCACCTTATTATGGAAGGCCCTGGAGTTGAAAAAGAGACTGATTTGTACCACGTCGCCCCACTCTTTTCTGAAACAAATGAATCAATTGATATCAGCTGTGAGATGAATCTCCATAGCGGTCGCCTCGAAAAATCAATTAAAATTCACAAGCAAAAACAGCAAATAGATATACTTTACCGTTTTAAGCTTGAAAATGTTCCCCAAGGCTACATCAGACTTGGGCACATCACCTTACTGACTCAAAATTTCGATTACGAATCCAGCCGTTATGAAGTTTCAAATGGAGGAGGTAAAGAAGAATTCTCTTTAAAAGGCAAAGACTTCGACCATAGTAATAATGTCTCTTTTCTGGTATCTTCAGCCCATGCATCAGGAATGACCGATTCCCGTCTGGTCATCGGAGGGCAGGAAACAGCCCTTGAAATATCACCGTTAGTTGACGAGCATGCATTCATTGCAATGGTTACATGCCGTCAGGCTGTGCCGACACCTTTTATCAGGGTGGCCTTCTCAATGCAGGAAATGGATGAAACCAGCAGGCACAATGCTTGCGATAATACACAATTTATTTTTTCGACAGGCTTCAGTATAAAGCCATATTCAAAGGCTGGCAGCAAATAATGTTTAATGACAAATCTATATTAATTACAGGTGGAACAGGTTCCTTCGGACAAAAACTTGTTAAGACTTTGCTCGAAAGATACAGCCCCAAGCGACTTGTCATTTTCAGCAGAGATGAGCTCAAGCAACATGAAATGCAGCAGGTTTTTTCCCCGGCAAAATACCCGTGCCTGCGTTATTTTATCGGAGATGTCCGTGACCAGGAAAGACTTCGCAGAGCCTTCAACAAAATAGATATTGTATTTCACGCCGCTGCGCTTAAACAGGTTCCGGCCTGTGAATATAATCCATTTGAAGCCGTAAAAACCAATATCCTCGGTGCGCAAAATATCGTTGAAGCTGCCATTGATAAAGATGTTTCAAAAGTAATAGTATTGAGTACAGATAAAGCGGCCAACCCGGTCAATCTTTATGGTGCGACAAAACTATGTTCGGATAAACTTTTCATAAGCGGCAATAGCTATGCAGGTGCAGAAGGCACTCGCTTTGCGGTGGTCAGGTACGGAAATGTACTTGGAAGCAGAGGCAGTGTTGTTCCCTTGTTTTTAAAAGCCGCGAAAGAAGGAAAAGTCTGCATTACAAATCCGGAAATGACCCGTTTCTGGATAACCCTTGACGCAGCAATCGACTTTGTCATCAACAGCTTGAAAGTCATGCAGGGTGGCGAGATTTTTATTCCCAAACTACCCAGTATGAAAATTGGTGATATGGCAGAAGCAATGTGCCCGGAATGTAAAGTGGAGATCACTGGAATCCGTCCGGGCGAAAAGATGCATGAAGTCATGGTTCCTATGAACGAAGCTCATAACACCTTAGATTGCGGCAAATATTTTGTAATTCAACCAGCCTACCGTTTTTTTGAACGCATGGATGTCACATGCGCGGGTAAAAAGGTACCTTCTGATTTTGAATACAGCTCCGACACTAATACAGAGTGGCTGAGCAAAGAAGAGCTTCTTAAACTGGTGCATAAAAAATGATCCCGTATGGTAAACAGATCATCGATGATGATGACATTGCAGAAGTTATTGAAGTCTTAAAATCTGACTGGCTGACGACCGGACCTAAGGTCTCAGAATTTGAAAACAATGTTGCTGGCTATATCGGATGTAAAAATGCAATTGCTGTTTCAAGCGGCACAGCAGCACTTCACGCCGTAATGCACGCCCTTAAAATCAAAGCCGGTGATGAAGTTATTCTGCCCCCCATTACATTTCTGGCCACGGCAAATTGCGTTGCATATATGGGTGGAACACCTGTTTTTGCAGATATAAACCCTGACACTCTTTTAATTGATCCTGCTTCCGTGGAACGGAAAATTACTCCTGCAACCAAAGCAGTTATTGCTGTTGATTATGCAGGACAAACCTGTGATTACAACATCCTGCGATCAATATGCAGCAGACATAATCTGGCACTTGTTGCAGACTGCTGCCATGCCTTGGGCGCAAAAGATCCTCACGACAGAAATGCAGGCAGCATAGCAGATATCTCAGTACTCAGTTTTCACCCCGTAAAACACATCACGACAGGTGAAGGAGGAATGATTCTGACAGATAATAATGATCTGGCTCAGAATATACGCTCCTTTCGTAACCATGGAATAAATCTTGATGCATCTGCCCGTCAGGAAGAATGTACATGGAATTATGAAATGCAGGATCTTGGTTATAACTACCGCATAACTGATTTGCAGTGTGCATTGGGTATAAGCCAATTAAGAAAGCTTGATATTTTTCTTGAAAAAAGAAGAACTCTGGCAGCTGTATATGATTCCTTTTTTAAAGCTGAAAGTGAAGTTTCACCATTAAAACTAATTGCTGGAGCAACCCACGCCTACCATCTTTATGTAATTAAAATTCCCGCAAAGAAACGTAAAAAAATATTCGAATTTATGCGTAATGCCGGAATTGGTGTGAACGTACACTATATTCCTGTTCACTGTCAGCCATATTACAAAAAGATATTTGGAACATATATCGGAATGTGTCCTGCGGCAGAAGAAGCCTATGAGCAGTTACTGACCCTTCCCTTGCATCCCGCAATGACAGAAAAAGATGTCAAATTTATTGTCTCAAAACTTAATGAAGCTTTAAGTTCAAACTGATTATTATGCTTAACTCACGTCCGCGCCTAACTATTTCAATTCTTGATACAAAACGAATCACCCCAGTTCATTGGGATGGCTACCAATCCTTCCCCACTATTACTGCGGTAAATGATGAGTTGCTTGTGGGGTTTCGAAGGGCTGTCAATATCGGTCCGGATATGCGTGGAGTAATGGACCACGGCATGGCCGGAGATATTTATACGACCCGCAGTAAAGATAGTGGCTGGAATTTCAGCACCCCCAGGATCATTATTAACCATGCTGAGAATAGAACAAATGAACATGATGCCTTGATCACTGCGCTCGATGAAAAAAGAGTGGCTCTTATCACCCGCTCATATACCACCGAGCTGCATCAAAATTATTTTTCCCTTTCCGATGATGCAGGTAACACCTTTGCTGAGCGTAAGCCGCTAAATGTTCCCCCCGGAGCATGGGCTTCATTTGGTCATCTAATACCTGCACTTGACGGAAAAACCTATATCGGAACATTTTACAACGGACCGGGCTGCGGAACATTCCGGCTGGACCCGAATAGTCTGGAAATATCTCATCAGGCGCTGATCTTTAAATTCAGCCAGGGATACCGGCTTAACGAAACGTCCATTACCCGCCTTGAATCAGGCAGAATACTGGCAGTTATCAGGCAGCAACCAGTTTACGAAGGACTTTTTCAATCATACTCGGATGATGATGGGTTAACATGGAGTAATCCCCGTCCAATCGGGCTTTATGGTGAGGCCCCATCAATCAAGGTCCTTCCAGACCAGAGTGTTTTGATGATCTATCGCGGAATGATACGTAAAAGCCGCAAGTGCCGTGTGGCACTTTCAATTTCACGCGATCACGGCGAAACATGGAGCCATGCGCAGACACTTGCGTGGTATAAAGGAGGCAGATTCCATGGAGGGTATGGAGATCTGGCACTCAACTCCAAAGGACAGGTCGTCGCTGTTTATTATATTTCACGAAAATACGAAGCTCCTACGGTAGAGCGAATGGTATTCAGCATTAAATAGTCTGCTCGACATATAGACGGAAAATCACCCGTTTCTGATATATTTTAAAGGCCTGAGACCATCCTCTGGATCAGCTCTCCAGTCTCTATCCGAAAGTTCTACATCTGCAGGAACTTTATCCCCATAACCATCGCAGGCCATCCCGATGCGAACACTCTTAATCACTCTTTCCATCTCTTCCGGCAGCCAGCAATGTCCTGCTGAGAATTCAGCTCCTGTTTCATCCAGATCAAGATGAAACTCAATCATATCAGCATCAAACTTATGGACTGCACGCTGGATGACTCCTTCCTGAACTGTATGATCAGACCAGCCAACTCTGCAACCGAATTCGCTGCGGAGCCTATTCATGGCTGCTAAATTAGCCTGTGCAGCAGGCACAGGATATCCGGAAACGCAATGAAGCAAAGTAAGTTCCTTGCACCCTGCAGATTGTAATGCGGAAACTGCGCCGGAAATTTCATCCATAGCAGCCATTCCAGTAGAGAGGACAACCGGTTTGCCTGTTGCTGCGCAAGCCTCAAGTAAATCAGTCCAAAGCAGCTCATATGATGCAATTTTATAAAATTCCACATACGGAGCCAGCAGGGCAACAGCATCCAGATAAAAAGGAGTACAGGAAAATGCAATTCCGACTTCCTTACACCTCTTTGAAATTTCAGGAATAAAATATTCAGGTAACTCCCATTTTTTTCTGGCACGATGTTCAGGGCTTTTTGCCAATATCTCAGGAGCAAACAGCTCATCGATTTTGAACAATTGAAACTTAACTGCGTCACAACCTATTTTAGCTGAATACTCAATAAAGTTGTAACACCGCTTTAAATCGCATGAATGGTTGCTAGACACTTCTGATACAAAAAATGGAACTTTCATCACAACATTCCTTTCGTAAACTTTAACTTTTGAAGAAAGAGCTTAATCAGATAATTATTGTTTTTTCCTTGTCAGCCCATTTTTCGACAATTTTTAAAAAATTATCAAGCGCCGCAAACGACTCACCCTTTCTATAAATTACGTGCAATTCAAGTGTCGGATAATCGCCGGTCATTTTCTTAAAGAAAACTCCCTGCTGATTTCTGCGAGCCAGGCTTTCAGGTACGATGGAAATGCCAATTTGTGCAGCTGCCAAGGCCAACGCTGCTGCTTTGGTTCCAGCCTCCTGAACAATATTAGGGATAAATCCGCAATCATTAAAGACTCTCATCCACTCATCGTAAAGCAGAGGCTGGCTCTCACGTGGAAAAAAAATCAAAGGTTCACCGGACAGCTCCGATACATCTACACTCTTCTGCTCTGAAAATTTATGCCCCGTAGGTAAAACCAATGCATATGATTCCTTGTGGAACATAATACTCTCAAGATCACTGACATCGTGCTGAAACAAACGGACAATCCCTGCATCTATAGTTCCAGTACGGACAGCTTTAAGCTGATCATTAGTGAACATTTCATTTAAAACAAACTGCACCCCCGGATAAGCAGTTTTGTACTCCCTCACAATATCAGCAAAAGTCGTTTCCAGAGACGGGCCTATATAACCAAGGCTCAACCGTCCTCCTTCACCCGTAATAAAAGCTTCAAGATTATCTTGAGCCCGTTCAATTGAGCGTAATACCGTCCTTGCATCTTCAAGAAATGATTTCCCCGCAGCTGTAAGCTCTACAGAGCGTTTATTACGCTTAAACAACTTAACCCCAAGCTCATCCTCAAACTTCATTATCTGCTGACTGAGCGGAGGCTGAGAGATATACAGTCGTTTGGCAGCACGGCCAAAATGCAACTCTTCAGCAACCGCCACAAAATATTTCAGTTGTCTAGTTTCCATGGCAGTAATATCTACTAGATATTACTGCCATAGGAAAGATATATTCGACATATTTATTGCCCATCCATATAAGTCACTCATCATCTTTCAACAATTAACTCACGGAGAACAGATAATGACTGACACCTTAAATTTTCAGACTCTCGGTAACAGCAGTATTAAAATCAGCAAAATAGGACTTGGATGCATGGGCCTCAGCGAATTTTATGGTCAGCCAGCTACAGAGAGTGAGGCATCTACACTGATACATCATGCCCTCGATCATGGAGTAAATTTCTTTGATACCGCAGATATGTACGGAGGAGGGCACAACGAAAAACTTCTGGCTACAGCCCTTAAAGGAAGAAGAGATCAGGCAGTAATTGCAACTAAATTCGGGATTGTGCGTGAAGGAAATGAATATTCACGAGAAATATGCGGTAAGCCTGAATACGTCCGTAAGTCCTGCCATGACAGTCTTCGCAGACTCGGAATAGATTGCATTGATTTATATTACATTCACCGTATAGACGTTAACACTCCGATTGAAGAAACTATCGGTGAAATGTCCAGACTGATTGACGAAGGTAAAATCAAAACCATTGGTCTTTCCGAAGCCTCTGCAGCCACTCTTCGTAGAGCTCACGCAGTTCATCCTGTTTCAGCCTTGCAATCAGAATATTCCATGCTGACTCGCGACCCTGAAGAAGAAATGCTCCCGCTGACAAAAGAGCTGGGCATTACTTTTGTTCCATACAGTCCTATCTGCAGAGGACTTTTAAGTACCAGCAAAATAGCAGAAAATGATCCGAATGATGTAAGAAAATTTCTTCCCCGTTTTCAGGATGGAGCATACGAAAATAACAAAAACATAGCGACCCAACTTTCTACAGTAGCAGAACGCAAGAAATGTTCACTTGCTCAGCTTTCGCTGGCATGGGTGCTGGCACAGGGCGATAATATTATTCCCATTCCAGGTACAACCAAGATTAAAAATCTGGACTCAAATATCAATGCTCAGCAAGTGGAGCTAAACCGAATGGATCTTGCTGAAATAGATAGCATCCTGAATCAGAATGAAGTGAAAGGTGAACGGTATACAGCCGAAGGGATGAAAGGAGTCAGTGCATAACGACCACAGTCGCTTGAATTTTATAATGACAGAAGGCTCTGGAGAGCCTTCTGTCATTATATTCTTTACTTGATGTTTATTGCTTAACGAGAGTTAACAACATCTTAAACCTTTCTCGGGCTTCAAGACCATGAGCCACATTTGCAGGCATAACAATTGATTCACCTGCTCTGACATTGAAAACTTCATCTGCAATGGTTACTTCAGCAATGCCGTCAAGCACCTGCACCATCGCATCACCGGGAGCGCTGTGAGTGCTGATACCTTCCCCCGCATCAAAAGCAAAAAGAGTCAGCGTAATATTTTTAACCTGCGACAAAGTACGGCTTACAACCTGCCCATCCTGATAAGTAACCATATCAATCAAGTTGATAACTTTATTGTGATCGATATTTTTAATTGTCACATCTTTCAAATTTTTGAGATTTAAGTCAGCCATTTTCACCTCCATAAAACATGGGTAGGTATTTAAAGTCCAAACTGATAATTTCAACCGCTACAGCTTTCTTTTCCCACAAAACCAACATGACAAACATGACATAGGTCAACTAATCTTCTCTTTCAAAAATATAGTAACCAACAGGAATAACCACTAAAGTAAACAGAGTTGAAGCAAACAGCCCGAAGATCAATGCCCAAGCCAATCCAGAGAAAATAGGATCAAGTGTAATCGGCCATGCCCCGAGAGCTGTGGTTGCAGCAGTAAGTACTATCGGCCTTAAGCGCACAGAGCCGGATTTAACAATTGCTTCCTTAAGCTCCATTCCACCAGCCATTGACTTCCGGATAAAATCAATAAGCACCAGAGAATTGCGGATAACAATACCGCCAAGTGCAATCATACCGATCATTCCTGTGGCGGTAAAAAAGACAGGATCTGCCAACGCAGCCCCGACCAGTCCCTGCACTTTTCCTGCACTTATAACATTTAACAACCAGAAGCCGGGCATAATCCCCAGAAGTGTTAACGGAATTGCAGACATGATCAAAAGAGGCATGCCAAATGATCCTGTTTCAACTACAAGCAGAATATAAATTCCCAGCAAAGCTGCAGCAAAAGCAATTCCCAGATCACGGAATACATCAAGCGTAATCTGCCACTCCCCTTCTCCGGCCCAGTCTACCCAGAGAAATGGCGGCAGCGGGTCTTTCTTAAGCTTAGACTGCATATCCAGAATTGCCTCTCCCGGTGCACGCCCTGCCATTTCCGCAAATAAGTAAACTACTCTCTTCAGATTTTTATGATAGATTGGCTGCTCTTGATTAACTTCTACAATCCGGCCCAGCTCTGCCAGCGAAACACTTTTACCCGCAGCAGTACGTACTTTAAGATGAGATAGGGAGGAGACATCCGCTCTGCGGACAAGGGGCAGAATAAGCTTTACAGGCAAAGGGCTACGCTCCCCATGAACATGAACTGTAGCCGGAACCATACCGGATAAAGCCATCTGCAAAGTCTCAACAACCTCACGGGCACTGACCCCATGCAGAGCAGCCTTTTCTTTATCCAATACAAAATCAATCATGATACGGTCAGCTTCAGTTGAATCATCAATATCCACAACACCCGGCTCTGAGTTCATAACCTCGCGGATCTGTTTTGCTCCTTCTACTATCGCTGAATAAGGGCGGTCCTCAGCTCCGTATACTTCAGTTGTAATAGTGGAAATGACAGGAGGTCCGGGCGGAGATTCTACAATTTTTATATTAGCATTATTTCTTTCAGCTACAGCTTCAAGCTCGTGACGCAAACGCAGAACAATGGCATGACTCTGCTCTTTGCGCATAGACTTATCAGCAAGATTAACCCTGATATCTGCCATGTTCCCGCCATTTCGCCAGTAGTAATGACGTACCAGTCCGTTAAAATCCATCGGTGAAGGTTCACCTGTGTAAGTTACGAAATTGGTTACTTCCGGTACCCCGCGCAAAATCTGTTCAAATTCCCGAACCGCCCGATCAGTCTGTTCAAGCGGAGTCCCTTCATCCATATCAATAACAATCTGAAATTCATTTTTATTGTCAAAGGGAAGCATTTTGAGCGGAACAAAACGAAACACAGCAAGGGACATTGAAAAGATCAGTGCAGCCACAATTCCACCTACAAGCAGCCACCGCTTTGGACGTGACTCCAAAAACGGAGTTATCAATGCAGTATAAAACCTTTCAATACGGCTTGGACCTGAGGCAGATTTATCTTTAACTTTGGGTTTAATATTTTTGAGCAGCCGCAAAGCCATCCACGGCACAATCGTCAGAGCACAAAACGTAGAAAACGTTACAGTCAGTGGGACATTTGCAGCCATTGGAGCCATGTACGGCCCCATCATTCCGGTAATAAAAAAAAGCGGAACAAAAGAAACAATAATCGCCAGAGTGGACATAATAACTGGTGGCAAAACTTCGGCCACAGCATCAAGAGTTGCCTCTGCGGCCTTTTTCTTTTTCATAAGAATGTGCCGCTGAATATTATCCACATTGGTAATTGGATCATCCACCACCAGTCCGAGTGAAAGAATCAGAGCGAAAAGAGTCACCCTGTTTATGGTATAACCAAACAGATAGTTAACAAAAAGAGCCAGTGAAAAACTTACAGGGACAGCCAGAGCAACAACTGAAGCCTCACGCCAGCCAAGAGTCAATGCCAGCAGTATTACTACTGTCAGAACAGCAAAGCCCAGAGAACTGAGCAGTTCCCCCACTTTGGCATCAGCTGTTTTACCATAGTTTCTGGTTACTTCCACCTCGATTCCTGCGGGCAGAACAGTTTCCTTAAGATCATCCATCCGCTTAAGAACTGCTTCGGCAACTTTTACTGCATTTGTTCCTTTTTTCTTGGATAAGGAAATTGTCACGGCAGGCCGCGATCCCAATTCAGCATCCTGTCCTGTTTTAGAAAGATACAAACGGGAAAACCCAATGCGCGAATATGAGGAGGGCTCTTCAGGACCGTCAATAACCGTTGCCACGTCACGCAGATAGACAGGACGGGAATTAAACACTCCGACTATTAAATCACGAACATCTGCTGCATTCTCAAGAAACGAATTCGCCGAAACAGTAATTTCACGATTTCCAGCCAAAACTGCGCCGGCAACAGCAGACTGGTCAGCTCCCTTTAGAACGCTAGCAATCTCAACTGGAGAAATATTAAACCCGGCCATGCGCTCAGGCATAAGCTCCACACGAACTTCCCGAGACCGCCCGGAAACTAGTGAAACCCGCGAAAGATCCTCAACTTCCGCAAGACGTGAGGAAAGTTCTTCGGCCACACGACGCAATTCAAAATCAGAAATATCATCTCTGCCATCGGCCGGAAAAAGAGTAAGAGCGACAATAGGAACATCATCAATTTCAATAGGCTTAACAGACCACCCAGAGGCAATACCAGGTGCCAGGTCAGTATTTTTGGTAATTGCATTATGCAGTTTTACAAGAGATTCTTCACGATCCTGTCCCACATAAAAACGAACTGTGACCATGGATGAATCACGCCGAGAAATTGAATACACATATTCAACACCATCAATCTGCCAGAGAATACGTTCCAACGGGGTGGTGATAAGCTTTTCAACCTCTTCCACTCCTGCTCCGGGGGCCTGTACAACTATATCTGCCATAGGAACCACGATTTGCGGTTCCTCTTCACGCGGCGTTAGCTCAATAGCTGCTATCCCCAAAACAATCGAAGCCATGATCAGAATAATCGTCAATTTTGAATGCAGAAAAAAACGTACTGCTGACACGATCATACCGTCAGACGGACTACTGTTTTCAGGCATGCTCATTTTTTGCCCCCACCGATATAACTGGCATTGATACCAACGGTTTCATTTCCAGCAAGACCGGACAGAATCTCGATTTTATCTCCATAAGTTTTCCCGGTTCGCACATAAACCGGTTCCCATATCTTTCCGGTTTTCACCAATACTGTTTCAAGTTGCCCGACTCTGGAGACAGACTTTTGCGGAACCAGTACAGTAGATTTCTCACTCAAAGGAATAAGCAGACGTCCGAACATGCCTGGGTAAAGTCCAGGAATAGCTTTAAGACCTACTTTCACCAGGAATGTGCGGGTCATCGGATCTGCAGACGGAACAACTTCTTCCACAACCCCACGGACGAGTTCACCAAGAGCCTGAATATCAATATCAAGTTCCTGCCCTATCTTGACCCGACCGATCACACCCTCACGCACCAACGCTTCAAGCCGCAAGGACCCACCAGTTTGAATCAGCATCAATGTCTTTCCGGGAAAAGCCAAATCACCTTTTTCAACTGTACGACTGGCAACTTCACCATCTGCAGGAGCTGTTATTATAGAATAGCCGAGACTGATCTCAGCCTCTTCCACACTTTTAAGTGCCTGCTTAACTTTGGCAGATGCTGCATCATACCCATCCTGGGCCTGCGCTAGTCCTGCGCCGGACTTCAAATATTCAGCCTCGGCACGTTCCAACTCATCTTTTGTTGCAACTTTATTATTGAACAGCGTCTTCATACGTTTCCATGTGGATGTGGCAGAATCAGATACTGCCTGAGCTGCGTTAATAGCCTCAGCCGCCTGTCGCTTGGCTGCTTCTGCAGACTTCAGGCCCTGGCGGGCACTTTCAAGGCGGGCACGTAATCCACGACTGTCCAAAACAATGAGTTTATCACCTTTGTGTACCTTAAGACCTGAATGAACCAGAACCTGCATAACTTTAGCTGTAACCTGTGACTCAATTGCAGCTTCGGTTTCAGGACGTACAGTTCCTATAGCCTCATACATAACCGGAGTGGAGACAACTTCTGCTGATATCTTTACATCAGGTTCAACAGAAGTACGGGTTGGTACAACACGACCCTGCTCAATAATCTCTGGGCTGAAAAAACCGGATATCCATAGGACCAACAAGGCTACCGCAGCTCCTAAAATTGCTACCAGAATACATTTTTTATTCATAACACAGCTCCAGAATCTAATTAGCACACAAAATTATGAGCAACATTTATTTAAAAAACATTCAACTACACATTATTATTTCCCCTTATATACAATGGTTACCACCGTGTTTCAAACATAATTAATAGACACAATCCAAAAAATCAGCGGTTTATTTTTTGTTGTCCTGAATTAAGTAAAAAAGTATGAATTTCATCAAGGAGAGATTCGTGCGCAAAATACTAGTCATAACTCGCGGTAAGCAGCAGATGGCAGAGGTTTCTAAGGAGTTCGAGTCCAAGCATACAGTGGTTCACAACTCTGATTTAGAACCATCCTCCTCACCTACTTTCCAAGATGGAATTGATACAGTTGTAATTGATATCAATACATTGATATATCCTTCACTTTCGATAGATCAGGCTCTAAAAGAACTCTGGGAAAAACATCCATCTGCCTCGGTTATAGTCGTTGCGCAAAATGAACAGTCACATCAGGCTGTTGAAGCTGTAAAGGCAGGAGCATTTGATTACCTCACACATCCGGTAGGTAAAGAAGAGCTCGAGCTGGTTATAGATAAAGTACACGAAGCCGACATAAGGCACTCAGAACTGGATTATCTTCGCGACCAGTTCTGGGGTGATGACTATAAAGATGTAGTTAAAACTAAAAGTAAATCAATGCGAGAAGTACTGCGCAAGGTCAAGAAAGTCGCAGCAACAGGCACAACCGTCTTAATTTCCGGTGAAACAGGGACAGGTAAAAATCTTATTGCACGATTAATACACGCCCACAGTGACCGTAAAGACACTCCATTTATAAATATCCATTGTGGGGCTATCCCTGAATCCCTAGTTGAAAGTGAACTCTTCGGTCACGAAAAAGGGGCATTTACAGGGGCCATAAAACGGAAGATGGGAAAATTCGAACTGGCCAACTCCGGAACCATTCTTCTTGACGAGATAGGAACAATATCTTCTACCGTACAAGTTAAACTTCTTGATATTCTTCAGGAGCGCTATGTTCAACGAGTCGGCGGAGAAACATCAATCCCGCTAAATGTCAGAGTCATTGCAGCTACAAATGAAGACCTCTATGAATTAAGCTGTAAAGGGGAATTCAGACGCGACCTTTTCTATCGGCTCAATGTTTTTCCGATAATACTGCCACCACTTCGTGAACGCAAAGAAGATATAATCCATCTGTCTGAAATTTTCATAGCGCAATTCAATACTCAGCTTAATAAAAATATAAAATCAATTACCCCGGAAGCCATTGAAGCCTTTCTGACTTATGACTGGCCGGGCAACGTACGTGAACTTGAAAATATTATTGAAAGAGCCTGCATTCTGGAGACAGGTGACACCCTCACAAGTTCAAGCCTGCCAATTGAATTTTTACATGGTAAAATGACTCCTCTTCCGGATATGATCGACACCACAATCCAGTTGGGACAAGCACGCCAATCAGCAATTGATATCTTTGAATATTCATACCTCACCAAACTTCTTACTGTATCCAGAGGAGTTATCAAAGAGGCATCACGCATGGCAGGCATAACCACCCGACAACTTAATAAGTTAATGAATAAGCATAAACTCGAACGCAATCAGTTCGTAGACGGTAAGAAATAGCAGTTCCTGTCATATCCAGAAAAAGAACTCTCAGTTCTCCCGAATCACTATTCATCAAATATCTCTACATCATGGCTACACTTAATAAAATCGGTATTTTTTTCTCAAGGAAAACCTATTCTGCAGTCTTTGCCGGCTACGAGCTTATTAAACATAAGAACTACTAGTTCCTACAACAGTTTATTCATCTATCATTAAGCCTTTAATATAAGCAAGTTAGCAACGGCATACTCCATGCAATATGGAAAAAATAGTTTGCGCAAATCAAAAATAAAGCGTGAATATTTTTCATAATTAAGTGAGGAGCTTATATGAATTCGTACAGTATTCAAGAAGGATTTGGCGGAAGCAAAGCTGAACCTGAAGTAGAAGTACAGTTAAGACTCAGTATAGGAATAGCCCCGGATGAGATTGATGAAATCCTAGAAATGTCTTCAACCTGCCAAAATCTATCACAAGAGAAGCTCTCTATGCTGGAACAGACGGTGTGGGAGGAAGCATACAATTCAGGTCCTCCTTTATGTACATTTATTAAAGCCCATGCCGTAGACGGAGCAAATCAAAAACTAGTCGGTTTTGCCGTATATAATGAAATCGCAGCAGAAGAATCCTGCTATGAACTTTTCCTGATCGCAGTCCATGAAGATTATAGATCCATTGGAATAGGCGCAGCTCTTATAGATGAAGTTGAGAGACATATTTCAGTAGAAGAAGGAAGCACAGTTTTCTGTGAACTTCCGGAAGATCAAGATTATGAATCGGCAGCTATTTTTCTCAACTTTCTTGGCTACACCCGTCAGACCAGACATTATAAGTTCTTTATTCCCGAACCGGGGAACACTGTATATGCCAAGAGAATAATCTAAACTTTAATTTATAATTTCTGCATGGAGAGAAAAAGTGTCTAACGAAGAATACTCTGACACAATATATGGTCAGGTCATTCCCTTTAACTGTGAACTGGACGAAAGCTATCAATTGGCAATACTGGTTGACAGTGAAGAAGAATATATAGTTGAGCCTGACTCAAAAGGACGCGGTTTGGACGAATATATGGATCGCTGGGTTAAAGCAGATGTTCTTATTGCCGAAAATGATGATGGAATTTTTGTAAAGATACAAGATGTTGAGCCTGAAGATATGGGCTGGCAATATAGTGAAGACAGCTGGTAAAAATTGACATATTCAGGTGCATCAGGACTCGCCATCCCTCCTGCTGCACCTGAATAAATTAAAACTTTTACGACCTCAATATCACAGCATATTTCAACAACAACTCCCCCAATACACATTGGATGAATTAGAATCACAATTGTATTATTCTCAATTTTGAGTAAGAGTGAAACAAATTTCTTTCGCCTAAGCATAATCTGAAGTGGAGATAAATAATGCCGGAAAAGGAGAAACGTTTCAGGCTTCTTTTTGAGAATGCCCCCATGCCTTATCAATCTCTAGATGAATACGGTTATTTTCTAGATGTGAATAACAGATGGCTTGAGATTCTTGGTTATGAGGATAAAAATGAAGTCATCGGCAAATGGTGCGGGGATATCCTGACACCAGAATTTCAAAAACTTTTCGAAAAACGTTTCCCCATATTCAAACATATCTGCATGATTGACGGAGCAGAATTTGATATGATCCGAAAAGACGGATCAATCATAAAAGTTTCTGTTACAGGTAGAATTCAGCATGACGATGATGGCAATTTCATCTGCACCCACTGTATTTTTCAAGATATCACTGAAGAACAAAAAACAACTAAGGCGTTGAAAGAAAGTGAGAAACGCTATCGGCGTCTATCCGATGCGACGTTTGAATCCATTTTCATATCAGAAAAGGGAGTGTGTATTGAGCAGAACTCAGCTGCAGAGCAAATGTTCGGCTACACTCAAGAAGAAGCCATCGGCCGCAATTCTACAGATTGGATTGTCCCTGAAGATCGCCCCACCGTTTTAAAACATATTCTTTCCGGCGATGAATTGGCTTACGAGGTAAATGCTCTTCGTAAGAACGGAACTACTTTTCCATGTGAAATTCAAGGTAGACAAATAAAAATTGAAGATAAAACAATTAGATTCACTGCGCTACGTGATATAACCAACCGCAAAAAAGCTGAAGAAGAATTGCGGGACAGTGAAGAGCGTCACCGTCTGATATTTGAACATTCTCCTTTGGGCATAATCCGTTTTGATAATAAGGGAATAATTATTGACTGTAACAACAAATTTACAGAACTAATGGGTGCCAGCAAAGAAGTAATCTTAGGGTTCAACTCACTTGAAGATGGCCCTAAAAAAATACGTAAGACTCTGAAAAAAGCTTTAAATGGGTGTACCAGCCATTATGTAGATGCCTACACATCAGTAACAGGCGGAAAAACAAGCTATATAAAGGCTCTGTTCAATCCTGTTGATCCTGAGAATATTCCAACCGAAGTAATTGCAACAATTGAGGATATTACTGACCGGAAAATTGTTGAAGACAGACTTGCTGCCAGTGAAGAAAGATTTCGCCTAATGGCAGAAAATGCTCAGGACGTGATTTACCGCTTTTCCTTAGCCGCAGAAAAGTATGAATACATCAGCTCAGCATGTCAAAAAGTCATGGGATACGAACCGGAAGATTTTTATGCAGACTACACCCTCATGATAAAGATTGTTAATGAACCATGGCAATCACTGATACAGAAAAACTGGCCCAACTTGATGAAAGGAGTTATTTCACCGGTCGTTGAGTACAAAATTACGCACAAGTCAGGCGAAATCAAATGGATGCAGCAGACAAATATTCTCCTCACTGATTCAGGCGGAAAAGCCATCGCTATAGAAGGAATTGTCCGAGATATTACTGACCTGAAAAGTGCTTTGGAAAAAGTTGAGCTTGAAAAAGCCCGAGCCGAATCTGCAAGCAATACAAAGTCAGAATTTCTTGCCAACATGAGCCACGAAATTCGAACTCCACTAAACGGCATCATGGGTATGCTGCAACTGTTGCAGGCTGATAATCTATCACAGAAACAAATAGAATATATAACCGCAGCCATGCAGGCATCCAAACGGTTGAACAATGTCCTTTCTGACATTTTAGATTTAGCAAGGGTCGAAGCAGGAAAACTCTCTATTCAGAATACTGGATTCAATCCGCTTAAGACCATGCAGCATATATATGATATGTTCAGAGTAACCGCACAGCACTCCGGTTTGAAATTGAACCTTGAGATTGCCCCGGACGTTCCTGAAAAGATCATTGGTGATGACCTGAGGTTACAGCAGATATTAAGTAATATAGTTGGAAATGCTTTAAAATTTACAGAAAAAGGCAGCGTTACTATCAGCGCTCAAAAAATACACATCAACCAGCCGGACAAAACGTCTATTCTGTTCATCGTATCCGATACAGGAGCAGGAATCCCCGATGAGCAGCTAAACAAACTTTTTGAATCATTTACACAGGCAAGTGAAGGATATACGCGTGAGCATCAGGGAGTAGGGCTAGGCCTTGCAATATGCAAGCAGCTCGTAACCCTTATGAACGGGAGTATATCTATTGAAAGCCGTATGGGAGAAGGAAGTTCTTTTTATATTTCAATCCCTTTTACAAATTCACCCACAGCTTCAATAAGCAGTAAGAAGAAAGAAATACCAAAAAAAGCACTCCCTCTATCCGGCTACAAAATACTTGTTGCCGAAGACGAAAGAATAAACAGACTTTATACAAAACGATATCTTGAATCCATGGGCTGCGATGTTGAAACAGCTGAAAACGGTCAGCAGGCATTGGGCTTACTAAGCTACAAGGACTTTGATTTAGTCCTTATGGATGTACAAATGCCTGTTATGAACGGAGTGGAAGCAACTAAGGCGATCCGTAAAGGAGAAGCCGGGGCACACAACAAACGCATACCTATTATTGCTATTACTGCATACGCTATGGAAAATGATAAAAACAATTTTATGCAATCTGGAATGGATGATTACATTGCCAAACCTGTAGAGCAGGAAAAACTGCACGAGGTGATCAGTTCAAATGTTCTCAATAAACGAAAAGAAAACCACTCCACTCTGCCACCGAAATGATAGAGAGAGTGGCGTTCTATAACGAACTAGAAGGTAATTATTTTATATCCTTTCTCAATGTAATCTGACATTGCCGGGTGTCCAGACATTTCACCAATAAGAGGGATTCCGGATTTTTCCACATCTTCTTTCACTTGAAGTTTAACGGAACAGGCTTTACACGCTCCGTCAAAAAGTCCCTGTGACTTGGCCTTCATATACAATTTATGAAAAGGACAGTCCTTCTTCTCCAGTTCAGGGATAAGAGCAACTGAAGCTCCTTCAAATACGATGGATACTTTCATACCTTTTTCAGCCATATCAAGTCCGTTCAGAAGAACGTGAACGAAGCACATAAGTTCACCATTAAAGGCATAGAGGCAATACATGAGTTAAACTCCATTTTTTTAAAACATTAACTGATTCCTGAATATAGAAAGGTTATCAATATAATAGACTGAATACAGTATTAATTACACCAGAGTAAATATCTATGCAAGAAAGTGAAAGCTGGTAAGGTAAAAGAAAACAGTCACGATCAAATCCAATCATTGCTGCAGCCTAATATTTTGAAATAATACAGAGCAGCAGATGCGTCAGGCTTGGTAAACTACATTTTATAATATCTTCCAGTTGACTTTTCAAATTTTCCAATATTATTTATCATCATCAAAACATATTGGAGGAAATATGCTTACCAAAATCGCTTCCGCAATCATAATTGCGACAATCATGGTTTCTTCTCTAGGCTGTGCCAAAATGGGCAAAGCAACAGGTCAGGCTATTAAAGAAGTAAAAGAGATGCCTGGAGAATTTCATAAAGGATATCAAGAAGGAAGAAATACTGACGAAGATGCCATATAACTATATCGGACCAAAGATATCTATTAATGATTTATAGAAAAAAACAACTATAAATATTAATTCCTATCTAAAGATATGGGCAGGATTATTTTGAAGTATTAGATTATTCAGAATCTATCACTTTTTAGTCTTCATGCAGACTAAAAAACTACACAACAGGGACTATCAATTTAAAATGTCAAAAATTGCATTAATTACTGGCGCAAGCAAAGGTATAGGTGCAGCTATTGCCGTGCAACTTGCTGAAGACGGCTATGATATCTGGCTTAACTACCGAAGTGATGATGCAGGAGCACATAAAACAGCAGAACAAATAAAGCAGCACGGACAGCAATGCACTCTGCTTAAATTTGACGTTACAGATGAAAAAGCTGTTGAAGAGAATCTAAGTTCTCTTCTTGAAAAAAAAGTTCCTTATATCGTTGTAAATAATGCCGGATTTACTCGCGACTCCATTATGATGATGATGGATAGTTCTGACTGGAACAAAGTTCTGCAGGTTCATCTGACCGGTTTTTTTAATGTAACTAAACCGGTTGTATCCAGAATGCTGCGCAAAAGAACCGGGCGGATTATAAACATTGCTTCAACCTCTGGCGAAACCGGAGTTGCCGGTCAAACAAACTACTGTGCTGCCAAGGCAGGACTCATAGGAGCTACAAAATCTCTGGCAATGGAAGTTGCAAAACGCAATATTCTAGTCAACGCAGTCACTCCCGGCTTCATAGATACCGACATGTTAAGTGAGCTTCCAGTTGATGAAATCAAAAATACTATCCCGCTCAAAAGGCTTGGCACCCCTAAGGAAGTGGCTGGAGTTGTATCCTTTTTATGCTCAGACAAAGCCAGCTACATAACAGGTCAGACTATAGCTGTTAACGGCGGCATTTATACATAATACTCACAAGCAAATCTATCAACATGCGCCCATACCATCATCCAGCTTTTTTTAATAATCGGCTGCATATCCAAAATCTAATTAACTGATTACAAGGTTATTATTTCATGCAGTAAACAGATTCTTGGTATGCCTTCTTAATATACAAAAAAAGAATATATTTTATATAGTCTTCGACCTCTTAAAAAGGCTGAGTGGTGAGACTTAACTGAGATTTCAGGAGTTCTTTTGTTTAAAGTTGCAATTACTGGCATTGGTGCCATTTCGGTTTTAGGATCATCCCGCGCGGATATCAGCAACTCTCTAAAAAAAGGAAGTTCGGGCATCATTGTCGATGCGCATCGGATTACAATGGGCTTTGAAAGTCCACTGACTGGTGTAATTACAGGCTTTAATCCCAAAGAATGGCTAAGCAGAAAACAGCTTAAAACTATGCCTGATCACGCCGTTCAAGCCTATGCCGCTGCTTTTCAGGCACTTGATCAGTCAGGTCTGAGTATTGAAGATTTGCAAAACGATGAATCAGGTCTGATTTTCGGTTGCGACTCCAGTTGCATCGCAGCTCTTGATCAGGTGGAGTTACTGAAAGAACGAGGACAGACTTCTCTTATTGGCAGCGGCGCTGTTTTTCGCTCTATGACCTCCTGTATTACAATGAACCTGAATACACTTTTCAAAACCCGTGGGGCTGCATGGACCATCAGTTCTGCCTGCTCCAGCGGAGGTCACGCTGTAGGACAGGGATTCAGCCTTATTTCATCTGGTCAGCAGGAAAGAGTTATCTGTGGTGGAGCACAGGAAATCAACTGGCAATCCATGTGCAGCTTTGACGGTCTTGGTGCTTTTTCATGTAAAACGGATCTTCCGCAGCAGGCCAGCCGCCCTTTTGATAAAGATCGTGACGGCCTTGTCCCCAGCGGGGGAGCGGCTGCAATTGTACTCGAGAGATATGATCTCGCCAAAGAACGTGGTGCTGAAATTCTGGGAACGGTTTCAGGTTATGGTTTTTCGTCTGATGGTGAACATATTTCTGTCCCCGGCAAGACAGGGCTGGCCCGTGCAGGAGCCAAAGCAATTAAGCAGGCAGGACTTGCAGCCAGTGATATAGACTACATATGTGCACACGCCACAGCGACGCCAGCTGGAGATGCCGCTGAAGCTGAAAATATCCGAAGATTATTTAGTGATAGTAATCCCAGAATTTCTTCAACCAAATCCATGACAGGACACGAACTATGGATGTCCGGAGCAAGTCAGGTTGTATATACAGTGCTCATGAATCAGGGGGGATTCATTGCTCCCAACATCAACTATAAAGATGGCGGCAGCGATGCGGCTGGACTGAACATCGTGTCAGAAACGATCTTTGAACCACCACGTAATGCACTGCTGAACTCAGCCGGGTTCGGCGGAACCAATTCATGCCTGGTACTAAAATTTTGATGAATAAATATGAGCATATAGTTGTTGGCGGTGGAATTTCAGGCATGACTGCGGCAATCCTTCTAGCTCGCAGCGGAGGAAAAGTTGCACTTGTAGAAGCATTCCCCACACTGGCTCCGACAATCAGAGGTTTTAATCGTCATGGAATGCACTTTGATACGGGAGTACATCTACTTGGCGGACTTGGAGACAACCACCCTCTTGACGTATATTTCAAACATCTCGGCCTTTCTGAAAACCTTACTAAAATTCCATTTAATCAAAATGGCTATGACTGCTTCAGATTTGAGCACAACGAAAAACAAATCAACATTCCATTCGGATATGATAACCTGAAGAAAACTTTACACTCAGCTTTTCCTGCAGAAAAAGAAGCCATAGACTGTTATCTTGCTAAAATTAAAGAAACTTTTAATCTTTCACCTTTTCTAAATTTTAATCGCAATTTCTCTATTAAATCTATCACGCATGCAGAAACAGAAACGTTACAAAGTTTTCTGGATTCAATTATAGACAATGAAGATTTGAAAAGGCTGCTATGTTACCACACGCTGCTCTACGGCACTCCTCCGGATGAAGCCATGCTTTCAACCCATGCTCTGGTTGCCGGATCATATTTTATGTCGGCCCATTCCATTGAAGGTGGAGGTAGAGCAATTGCTAGAGCTTTCCAGAAGGTACTTGCAGACTCAGGAGTAGATATTCTAACGGGAAGTTCCGTCAGTAAAATCAATCATAATTCCAATAGGGAGTTTGAAGGTCTTCAGTTTTCAGATGGAACAACCATAAAGGCTGAGTCCTGCATATGGACCGCTCACCCAAGGACAATGGTCAGCTGTGCTGCAGAAGGAGCCTTCCGCCCGATTTTTAAACGCAGAATTAATGATCTGTCAGAGACAACATCTGCTCTCATTCTTTTTGGAATTGCTCAGCCTCCCACCGAGAGCCTTAACAGGAAAAATATTTTTCTCTGGCCTGATGGAAATTACTCCGAGATACTGAGAGGCAAAGCAACTATAAAACAAAGCGCTATTTTTATTTCAGCAGGACAAACAACGCAACCAAACAGCAAGCAGGCTGTTACAGCAGTTATGCCTATAAGCTTTGATAAATTTGCAAAATGGGCTGACTCATCGTTAAAAAACAGACCGCCGGATTATAAAAAACTAAAAGATCAGCTCATAAAAGAATTTAAAACTGAATGTTTCCGGCGTTGCCCTGAACTATATGGAAAAGTGGAGTTTGTTGATTGCGCAACTCCGCTTACCTTAAAAGATTACTGTTTAAGTCCTACCGGAAGTTTATACGGGGTCGCTCACACAGCTTCTCAATATAACCCGCTCCCGGTTACCAAGATTAAAGGTCTTTTTATGGCAGGGCAGAGCATCATTGCACCGGGAGTACTCGGGGCTATTGTTTCAGCCTACCTGACATGTGGTATTATTAGCGGACACGATAAAATCCATGAGGAACTGAGATGCATATACAACGGGTAGTAGTTACAGGCATGGGAGCGGTCAGCCCTTATGGATGCGGGATTGAAAATCTATGGAACGGACTTCTTGAAGGACGCAGTGCAATCACCCGTTTAACAGAATTGGAAGGAATAGCAGGACTGCGGCCACGTATCGGAGGCAGAGTTCCAGACTGTGATGCAAGCGCTATTCCCCGCAAATTCAGGCGCACCATGTCAGATCTTTCGATCTTTGCAAGTCTGGCTGCTCTTGAGGCAGTCAAACAAGCCGGGATTACACAGGAGCAACTCACTGACAGGGGCACAGGATTGTCAGTTGGTTCCACTACCGGAAGCGCCAAGATGATGGAACATTTTTTTTCTCACTACATTAATGAGCACTCAATCGAAGGAATCCGGTCAACAGAATTCTTTAAAATCATGAATCACAGTTGTGCGGCTAATTTAGCACAATTTCTGGATATCACAGGAAGGGTGGTTTCAGTCTCAGCAGCATGCTCTACAGGATGCCAGAATATAGGCCTTGCAGCCGAAGCAATTGCCTATGGCAAACAGGATATAATGCTCTGCGGAGGAACAGATGAGCTTCATCCTCTAACTATAGGGACCTTTGATATCCTTGAAGCAGCCTCGATTTCTGGGGAAAAGCATCCTGAAACAGCATCACGGCCCTTTGACTCCAAGCGGGACGGTATTGTCTGCTCTGAAGGAGCCGGTATCATCGTTCTTGAAAACTATGACTCAGCCCGAAAACGCGGAGCTGAAATTCTGGCAGAGATAAGCGGCTTTGCTTCCCTTTGTGACAGCAGTAATATGGCCTCCCCAAGCCAGAAGGCAATTGGCAGATGCATGCAGGAAGCAATAAGTGAGAGCTGTATTTCAGTAGATAAAATCGACTATATAAATGCCCATGCGACAGGAACGCTGCAAGGAGATGCCTCAGAAGCACAAGCAATTTCTACAGAATTGGATTCGAAGGCACCTGTAAGCAGTCTCAAAGGCCATCTCGGGCATACCATGGCAGCCAGTGGCGCAATTGAAACAATCGCGACAATACAAATGATGCAGGAAGAAACAATAATTCCAACAGCTAATCTACGTAATCCCGATCCACTTTGCGCATCAATAAACAACACCTTGCAATTAGAAAGAAGAAAAATTACATATGCGCTGAAGAACAACTTTGCCCTTGGGGGCATTAATACATCACTTGTTCTTAGGAGAATAAATGACTGATCAGGAAATAATTGAGCGTATTAATAAATCTCTTGCCGAAGAATTTGAACTGGACATGCCTGAAATGGTACCAGAGGCTATTTTCAAAGACGACCTTGATCTGGACAGCCTCGACGCCGTAGACATGGTTATTGTTCTCGAGCAGGAATTCGAAATCAAAATAAAAAAAGACGAAGCATTTAAATCAATCCGTACACTTGGTGACCTACATACTTTTATTCTTAACAAAAAAAATCAGGGCAGCTAAACATAGAAGCCCAAGTTCTCTAAACATTTGATGTCTTCATACTTAAAACTGTTCTGGATAAATGCCGGAATATATATCAGCCTTGTTTGCGGAACAATTATCAGTTTAGTACTCTCGCCGGTATATTATATTTTTTTCACCAAAATTTTAAACCACGCAAAATCAGAAACTCTTCGTAAAATGATCTGGCATTACGGCTGGAGCTGCTCAAAATTGATGAGTTTCTTTGTTGATATTAAATGGCCTGAGCATGTAACATTACCCAGTCCTTGCATAATTGTAGCCAACCACGAATCTTTCTTTGATCCTTATCTGGTTTCATTACAGCCTGAAAAAAACATCTGTTTTGCTGTACGCAGCTGGCCTTTTAAAATTCCTTTCTATGGATTTTACATGCGCCTTGCCGGATATATTGATGTTGAAAATGAAGAAGTGGGCAGTATTAAAAAACAAGCTTTTAATGCTCTTAACGACGGGGCAAGCCTCATGTTTTTTCCTGAAGGCACGAGAAGCAGTGATGGAAAATTAAATCGCTTTCACTCTGGTCCGTTTCTTATCGCCCTTGAATCAGGAATGCCTATTGTCCCTTTATGTCTTTCCGGTACTTACAAACTTCTTTCAAAGGGCAACATGCTTATTCGACCCTCCAAAGTAAGAGGCAAAATATTTGACCCTATTTATCCGGATAAATATAAAAAGATGAAAAACGGACATATTGAATTGCGCCGAGCAGTTAAAAAAATTATAGTTACTGGGATTGATGAGTTAAAGGAAAAAGAATCGAAATTTAATTAATTGCTGTTTGCCAAGGGAGGAATTCACAAATGAAAAACCTACGTATTCTAGCTTTCGTATTAATTTTATGTGCCGCCCTGCTTGGAGGCTGCAGAACAGCTCCTATTCATAATATTGAGCTGGCTCCTATAATCAATAATTCTCAAAGCACAAGAACTCTGGAAGAAGTCAAAAACTCTATCATCAAAGCAGGATACAGCCTCAACTGGCAGATGACTGATGTTTCTCCGGGCCATTTGATAGCAACTCTTAATATTCGGTCGCATGAAGCAGTTGTCGACATCACTTATACTACTGAAAGCTACAGTATCAACTATAAAGACAGCACAAATCTGAAGCACAAAGGTGATACTATTCATAGCAATTATAACGGATGGATTAACAACCTTGCCCGTGCAATTAACATAGAGTTAGGGCAATATAATAACATACCCCAGTCTAGCTGATCTTTATATTTCAGCACAACAAACAAAGCTACTGCAATAACATTCAAAGTAATTGCAGTAGCTTGTATTTTGATGTCTATAATTGGCCTTAAAATCAATCTGTAAATACAAATAAATTGACTATAAAGCATATCAAGATTTAAAGACTGAAAGAATGCTTTGTTAGGACAAGAGACTAGAACGACTGGGACATACCACATCATAATACATATAGTGCAATAATCTCAAAACCAGTTTTGACGGCACAATTATTCCCCGAGAAATGCTATGAACCTTCCACTTATTGCTGAAAAAGTACTACCTCATAGAGGTAAAATGCTGCTCATTGATCATATTATTTCTGCAAACGGCAGAACGGGGACTGTTACCGCAAAACTTCCACCGGAATCTATTGCAGTAAGTTCTAAAGGACGAATACTTAGCCCTTTTTATATTGAATTGGTGGCACAAGCTTATGCTGCTGTATGCGGCTACAGCTATTTACTGCAAAGAAATCCTATCCCTGAAGGCTACCTTGTCGGAGTCCAGCGGTTTGAAATTTATCAGAAAAATATTCCATGCACAGATCATGATCTTACTATTTCAGTGGAAACCATCGGGGACTTTGATGGCTTTGCGGTCGTAGAAGGAATTATTTCGATTAACAGCAAAATTCTCGCTGAAGGTAAAATTAAACTTTTTGTTCCGCAGGAAGAAACGGTTGAACAGTTAACAGCACAGCAAAATAATATTGAGGATACAATTAAATGATTTATCTGAAACGAATCTTATTCCTCTTCATTATGACAATGCTCATGGCATCAGCTGCTCTTGCCGACGTTAGTAAACAGCAACAATTTCTTTTAAGCCTAGAATCAGGTTCAAAAAATATTCATTCTATCAGCAGCAATTTCACACAGAAAAGCTATATTTCTCTTTTTGCAGATACTATGGAATCAAAAGGAAAATTTACCTTCTCCAAACCAGACAACTTGCGATGGGAATACTCATCGCCTTTTGTTTCCGGCTTTCTACTTAAGGGAAGTACAGGGCTTAAATGGGATGAAGCTGCGGCAGAACCGACTCCTTTCAGCACTCAGACATCTCCTGAAATGGCTGTAATTTCTCAACAGATTTTAGCATGGACAACCATGAATATGACATGGTTAAGCTCAACATATTCCATTAAAATGATTAACTACAGCCCACCTGTTATGGAGCTGAGTCCTAAATCAAAAACTGCAAAAAGTTTTTTGAGCTTGATTAAAATATTTTTTTCGCCAGATTCAAGATATCTTCAAGGAATTGAACTGCATGAACCAGATGGAGATTATACTAAAATAAAATTTTCAGATGTAATAATTAATGGGAATATAGCTACAGAAATATTCGAAAAAAGATAGCATGCTACCCACTAAGCCCCCTAAATCACCTATCCTTTCAGCGAAACAGATTAAGGCAGCTATAATTTTGCTGTTGTTCTTTCTTTTATGCACACTGCCGATACTGAAAGGATCACTGACCGAAGATATTTCAACCATGATCCCGCAGGGAGATAATGACAACATACGCAACGACTTTAAACTTCTGCAAAAGTCTCCGTTATCTGGAAAGGTATTAATATCCATATCAAGCTCTTCAGCCAAGCCGGAACTACTTATTCAAATTGCAGACTCTATAGCTTCTAAAATGACGCCTCCGTATCTGGTAATTCAAGATTACTCTGACATTACTCCACAAAGTATCACCAATTACCTGTTGCGATATGCACCAAGACTTACCGATAATGCGGACCTGAAACGGCTGAAGAAACTTACCTCTAACAACGAAATCGATTCCAGTTTAGTTGCAAGCAAGAAACAGCTTCTGTCTCCTGCAGGCCTAGGAATGAAAGATATTATTGCTGCTGATCCTCTGAATTTAAGGTCAATTTATCTACGCAAAATTTCTCTACTGCAAAATCTACCCAGATTTAATATGCAAGGTAAACATCTATTTAACAAAGACAAAACCGCCCTGCTGCTGATTGCCAAGTCTGAAATACCAATGACTGACTCGAAAGCAGGAGCAAAACTTCTTTCTCATTTCAAACAAATTAAAAATGAATCATTAAAGAAATACCAGACTGCAAACACCAAAATTGAAATCAACCTGATCAGCGGTCATATCTATACTGATGCGAACGCTTCAATCATTAAGAAAGACATTCTAACTGTCTCCGCAGTTTCACTCGGAGCTCTTTTGCTTCTCTTTCTGGTATGTTTTCGGCACGGCGGAGCACTAACCGTTTTTCTTGCTCCCGCAGTTGCCATAATTGCCGGATTTGGAGTGACCTCATTAGTATTCAAGCCGATGTCATCTATTGTCATAGGTTTTGGTGCGGTATTGATGGGTATATCAATAGACTTTGCGGTACATACATATTTTGCCTTGGCTGACAATAAAGGAAATAAAGACTCAGCCCTGCAGACAGTCATATCTCCAATTCTTTTCGGGGCCGCAACTTCCTGCGCAGCATTTGCAGCACTTTATGTCTCTGGAATTCCAGGCATCAGGCAACTGGCTGTTTTTTCTGTGACCGGTATTGTCGCTGCCTGCGGCTATTCCCTCCTATTTATCCCTAATTTCTGTAACTATTTCCCTGTAATCAGAACTGAAAAGAAATGCTTAAAAATTAACAATAAGCACAAACCGGCAATAATTATTTCAGCCATTCTGATTCTAACAATTGGATTATCTGCAGCATTCTCCAGCTCTTTTGATACGGAGCTTAAAAAACTTGGTTATATTTCAAGTGAAATTAAAAATTCTGAGCAGTTATTTCATAAAAAATGGGGAAATCTGCACGGGCAGTCAATGCTCTTTTCAAAGGGAGCAACCCTGGATGAAGCACTGCAAAACAGTGGAAAGGCCCTGGTTGATATTTGGAAAAATATGCCCGAAACCAAAGTTGTAAATCTTACTCCTATGTTTCCTGCTGCTTCAATTCAGAATCAAAACCTGCTGAACTGGAATACATTCTGGACTGCCGAAAAGATAATTAAGACGGCTAAAAGAGTAGATACCAAAGCCCAGAAACTAGGATTTGCGTCAAAAATATTTGACAAAACCATCCATAAACTAACCACTGATCCACCAGAAATCACGCTAGAGAGGATGAACTCTGGCCCGTTAGAGTTCCTTAGTGAACTGCTAATACCGAAAAAAGGCTATGCTAATCAAAAACTGGTCATGACCCTGTTGCCGGAAACCAGACAAATATTAGACTACTACACTCCGGTAAAGGAACATGAGCTTAACGCAAGACTAGTCTCGCAATCCAAATTCAAAGCTGAGCTTGAAAATGAAATGAAGAAAGATATCATTAAATTTATCTGTTTTTCAGGCCTGCTTGTAGCATTATTAATCTTCTTACTTTTCAGAGATATGCGCAGATCTGCGCTGGCTATTGCTCCGGTAGTATTCGGAGTAATCACTACTTTCGGAGCACTTGGACTACTGGATATACCACTCAACATTTTCCATATTGTGGCATTACCGCTTGTCATCGGCCTTGGGGCAGACTACGGAATATTTATGGTCTTTCAGGAAATAAAAACACCTTCAGCTTCCACCGTGAAAGCGGTTAAAATATCAGGGCTGACTACACTTGCAGGGTTCGGTGTACTTATTTTTGCAAAACACCCTTCACTTCATTCTCTTGGAGCAACTGTATCAATAGGGGTCAGTGCAGCTCTTATCTGTGCGGTTTTTATCCTGCCCTGTCTACTTCGTTTTAAAACCGGAACAGAGTATATCAATGACTAAAAACATACGATTGACCATACTCGCTTTGACTGTTTTGACTGTATTTTTTTGCAGTTCCTGTTCTTCACGCATACAAAAATATCCTCTACTAAAACCTAGTCCGACCTACACGCTGAAGCACTCCGCAGTACTCTCAATTGAAAAAAAAAGAATTCCTCTTCGCGGAATGCTCCATTATGAACCGCAGTATAAGCAGGCCAAAGTAGTCATACTAAGTGACATGGGAATGAAACTGCTAATTGCTGAAATTAAGGCTGATGGAACAGGATATCATTCCAAGCCGCTTTTTATTTCACCTTTTTTACGTGCAATTCCAAATTTTTATGCTGAATGTATGCGCTGCATATATAAAATTTATCTTGCTCCTGAAAAAGATAAATCTGACCAACTGACATTAACTGAAAGCGGAATCGTACATATAGGCAACTTAAATTTTGCTAAACACATTATAATAAAAAATAACCAAAAGAATTATACGCTGGAGCTTTTTTTAAACTCCGGTGAACAAATGGAACCATAAAATGGATCTTTGTACATATATCGAAAGAAGAGGTTCAGAAATAGTAGAGGAAACAGATGGATTTTCACGTACATTTTGTTTCACACCTGACTTTCCAGGGTTTGACGGACATTTTCCAGGTAACCCCATTCTACCGGGAGTTATTCAAACACTGCTTGGTGAAACAAGCTCGTTAAGTATATTGAACATGCAGTTTCCGCATGAAAGTTTTGTGCTGACAAGCGTAACCCGTTGTAAATTTTTACGACCAATCAAACCTGACGAAAATATCTCCTTAGGCTTCAATATAAAAAACAAACAAGAAAAGCACATAAGCATTTGCAAAATAACTGTGAAAAATGAAATTGCAGCATCCTATCAGCTCATTTTCAGTCCAGAGGTAAAATCGTGAGTCGCAAAAGTTATTTCCAGATTCCTGAAAACTCTCCGGCTCCCCTTCGTCTCACTGTTGAACGTAAAGTTAGATTCGAAGAAGTAGATCCCATGAATATTGTCTGGCATGGGCGTTATCCCGGATATTTTGAAGATGGCAGGGTCGCACTTGGTGATAAGTACGGCATAGGATATATGGACCTATATAAATACAAGATTGCTGCACCCATAAAAAAAATGCAGGTAGATTACATTAAACCACTTCACTTCGGTGAAGTCTTTACCATCGAGACAAGACTGCACTGGACCGAAGCTGCACGTATGAACTATGAATTTATCATACGCAACGCAGAGGGAGAAAAATCCACTACAGGATGCACTGTTCAACTTTTTATCAAAGACAATGAGCTTATGATGTATCAACCTGATTTATTTTCAGAATTATGTACCAAATGGGCAAAAGGCCTTTTATAAAAACTCGTATAGTTTTTTTTGGAATAGACGCACAAAGTAATAAATATTCAGCTATAACCAGCAGTGGAAAAGATACTGTATGCCCTCGATTTTTTTGATCTCATCTAACACGAATGTTGAACCATATCCTATTTACCCCATTGGTATGTCGGTTATTGCTAAAGCATTACAGGATGCTGGTCATAAGGTCATTCAATACGACATGCTTGCCAGTGGCAACAACCTTGATCATCTAAAAAAATCAATCATAGCAGCGAACCCTGATTATGCAGGTATTTCTATTCGCAATATTGATAATGTTGACTCTTTCACCTCTCACACAAACCAATATATCCATAAAGTCCGTCAAATAGTAAAAGTAGTAAAAGGACTGCGTATCAAGGTCATTGCAGGAGGAGCAGGATTTTCTTTGCTTCCAGAAGAAATACTTGAATATATAGGTGCGGATTACGGCATTGTAGGTGAAGGCGAATTAAAAATGGTCCGGCTCATTAGCCAATTAGAAAATGGTGATGAAGTTCCTGCCATTTTCAAACCTGAGGAAGGGATTCAGGGAGAAAATATCCCCCTCCCCCTTTGGTCTGAGGAACTTTTGAAATTTTACATTGCTGAAAGCGGCGTTGTTAATGTTCAGACCAAAAGAGGCTGTGAAAACCATTGCTCATATTGCACATATCCTTTTCTGGAAGGACACCAAATGCGAGTGAGGCCCCCTGAAAATATAGCTGATGAAATCGAAATTCTTTATGCACAGGGAGCTGATAATTTATTCTTTACGGATTCAGTTTTCAATGACCGTAATGGCCATTACCTGCTGGTTGCCGAAGAAATTATTCGCCGTAAACTAAACATTAAATGGTGTGCTTTTTTTCAGCCTCATAAAATTGAAAACAGCGAATTAAAACTCTTGAAGCAATCCGGGCTTAAAGCCATGGAAGTCGGAACAGATGCAACCACAGATACCACAATGAAAGCACTGCATAAAGGATTTACCTTTGACGATGTTGTGGATTTCAATGAAAAATGCATTGCTCAAAAAATACCATGTGCTCATTTCGTAATTTTCGGTGGACCTGATGAAACAATCAAAACTGTAAACGAAGGCATTTCCAATATGAACAGCCTACGCAATTGCGTGGTATTTCCATTTTCCGGAATCAGGCTGCATAAGGGAACCCCGCTCTTTACACGGGCAGTAAAAGAGGGTCTAATTTCTCCAGATCATCCATTAATTGATCCAGTTTACTATTTTTCACCATTACTTGATAAAGATGAAATGAATACAGCATTACTCACCGGATTTAAAAAACGCAGAGATCGCCTTTTCCCCCCCGATGAAGGTCAACAACGCATTAATATTATTAAAAGGTTCGGCTTCAGAGGAATTCTCTGGGATCAGTTAATCAAATTCGACCAGCCTGAAAAATAAAATGAATATGGAGCATAATCTGAGTAATCAAGTCATAAAACCACTGATAGTCATTCCCCTGTTTAATCATGCTAAAACTCTGCGAGATGTAACTGAAAGATGTCTTAAATATGGAGATGTGCTGATTGTTGATGACGGGAGTACTGACAATGGACTTGCAAAAATATCAGATCTTGCAGTTGCCACCATCAGCCATACAAAAAATGCGGGCAAGGGACAGGCTATCCTGACTGCGGCAGATTACGCAATCAGGATGGGCAAGACTCATATTATCACCATTGATGCAGACGGCCAGCATTTTCCAGAAGATATCCCGCTTTTTCTTAATGCCATTGAAAAAAATACCGAAGCTATTTTGGTAGGCAGTCGTGATTTTGATGGACCGAATGTTCCCGGTGCATCCAAATTCGGGCGCAGTTTTTCTAATTTCTGGCTGCGTGTTCAAACTGGAAGCAAGCTTAGTGATGTGCAAAGTGGATTTAGAGCATACCCACTTGAGATATTTACTGTAGTCAAAACATATGAACGCCGATACGCCTTTGAAATCGAAATTCTGGTTAAATCTGCATGGGCCGGATATAAGCTTTGTGACATACCTATTAAAGTATATTACCCCTCCCCCGAAGAAAGAATCTCGCATTTTGATAAATTTAAAGACAACATAAGAATCTCCTTTTTAAATACAAGGCTTACAGCACGATCTTTTATCCCTATTCCACACAGACAATTTGACAAGGATGAAGAAGGTAAAGTTACACCTATTCATCCGTTGCGTTCACTGCGTATTCTTCTCTCAAAAGATGAAACACCTTTTAAACTGGCTATCGCCGGAGCAGTAGGGATGCTCCTTGGAACACTGCCTCTTATTGCTATGCACTCTATTGCAATAATTGTTGTCTGCGGGTTCTTCAGACTGAGTAAGATTACAGGCCTGGCTGTAAGCCAGCTATGTATTCCTCCACTCGTTCCAGCTCTATGTATCGAAACCGGATATTTCATCCGTAACAATGAATTTCTAACTGAAATTTCTTTGCATACGATTGGATATGAAGCATTAGAACGCTTCTATGAGTGGATACTTGGTTCCCTTGTGTTAGGTCCTCTTTTTGCCTTGCTTATAGGAATGATTATTTATGTCATGGCCTTTATTGTTAGACGGTTTTTAGATATGAAACCGCTATAATTAATTGAGAGCGCAACAGTGAGCAGACAAAAAGATCCGCAAAAGGCTGAAAGATGGACCAGTAAAAGTCTGGCTTCTGCTTTTTTTCATAATATATTTTACTTAATTATTCGTACATTAGGTCATCAAGCTGCATATTTGTTGCTCTTCTTTGTTGTCATATTCTACTGTCTTTTACCCAAGATTCGTAAAAGATCCTCATACTATCTGCAACGACGATTCGGTCAAGCCGGCAAAGTAAGATCATTTGTCCGGACATTTCGGCTTTACTGGAATTTTGGAAAAATGTTGGTAGACCGCTCAGTTTTCAGAATTCTAGGCCGCTTCCAGACCACCAATGACAGCGAACATGAGAAAGAACTGAAGCAATTGTATGACATAAACAACAGGCTTATTTTAATTACAGGACATGTCGGTTGCTGGCAGATGGGCATTTCATTTCTGGATTTTATCAATGCTCCCAAGGCAATTGTAATGCTTATGGAAACTGGAAATGTTGATCAGCATAGTTTTAAGTGGAAGAAATCAGGGGCACGAAACGCTGAAAAGAGTGTTGAAGAAATAGCTATAATTAATCCGGCAGCTCCACTTGGCGGTTCCCTTGAGATGCTGAGCGCACTGAAAAATAAAAGTGTACTGTGTATCAATGCAGACCGCACTTTCGGCAGCATGAAAAATACGGTTGAGGTTGTCTTTTTAGGAGACAGAATTAGTCTTCCTGTAAGTCCGTATAAAATAGCCGCAGCAACTGGCACCCCAATAGCCATTGTTTTTTCAGAAAGGACAGGAGCGGGGAAAGGTAATTTCCGGTTAATCAAAACAATTACCGTGCCCCATGACGCTGATAAAGGCGAAATTCGCGGAGCTGAAGCCTTTAAACCATATGCGCAGGAATATGCTCGTGAACTTGAAAAATATTGTCAGGATTATCCGTACCAGTTCTATAATTTTTTCAATATGTGGCAGTAACAGACTACTTTTTTTATTAAGCAATCAGAATAAGAGGTAAAATTGCATACCAGACTAAAAGAGCTTCTCATAGAAGAGCTGAACCTAATTGATGTAACAGTTGACGAGATTGAAAACGATGCCCCTCTCTTTGGAGATGGCCTCGATCTTGATTCTCTTGATGCGGTTGAAATTGTTGTGCTGGTCCAGAAAAATTTCGGAGTTGAGATTAAAAACATGGACGAAGGAAAAGTCGCATTTCAGTCCATCAACAGCCTTGTAGAATTTATTAAAGAAAGACAGGGATAATTCATGGATTCCCCTGTCTCCATCTGTGCCACAGGATGCGTTTGCGCTGCTGGCAGCGATACTGAGTCCTGTTTTGAAACAATGCTGAATGGACATATTTTACCAAGTTTCCACGGGACTGTTTTATACAATCAAAAAATGCACTCGCCTGTATTCTCTGTGAACGAAAACTGGATAAGCTCAGTAGAATGTTCTCCTAGTTACACAAAAACAGCACGACTGCTTTTCAAAGCAACACAGGAAGCCCTTACGCAGCTAGGACTTTCATCTGATATTTTAAACACCCTCAATATCGGCACATGCATTGGTTCTTCAACCGGAGCATCGCTTAATTTCAAGTCTTTCTATCAAGAATGGCGTGAAGGAAAAGATACGGACCTCAAAGAAATTGACAGCTATCTCTGTAGCAATCCGGCTGCAGCGCTGGCTGACTATTTTTCACTGAGCGGTCCCGTCCAAACTGTTACCAATGCCTGTTCTTCCGGGACAGATGCGCTTGGGATAGGCGCATCATGGATACGGCAGGGATTATGTGATCTGGTTATTGCAGGAGGAGCAGACGAGTTAAGTGAAATTTCATACACTGGTTTTTCCAGACTCATGATAACCAGCCATGAGCCATGCCAACCTTTTGATAAAAACAGAAAAGGCCTGAATCTGGGAGAAGGTGCAGCCGTTCTAATCCTTATCGGAGAAAAAGCACTGCAAAAGCTGAATGTTACACCATTTGGTAAAATTCTAGGCTACGGCACTTACAGTGATGCTCATCATCTCACTGCCCCGCACCCGGATGGCCAGGGACTGAAAAAAGCCATTCATCATGCTCTGCTTCGCAGCGATATTACAGCCGATAACATTGGTTTCATAAATGCACATGGAACTGGTACCGAAAATAACGATCGGATTGAAGGAGCAGTCATAAATGACATCTTCACAGACACTCCCTTCACTGGAATAAAAGGTTTCACAGGGCACACACTAGGTGCTGCAGGAGCTATTGAAGCTGTCATGACAGTTATGTCGCTATGTAAAAGCCAACTCATGCCCACTGAAGGTTTTACAGAGGCAGACCCTGATATAATAATTTGCCCAGTGCAGAATAAAACAAAAATTGATGCACGATATGCTCTTTCTGAATCTCTTGCTTTCGGAGGAAATAATTCTGCAATAGTTTTCGAACGGGGAGTAGCATAATGCGACTGGCTATAACAGGAGTAGGCCTTGCCGCCGCGGGAATTGATCTAGAACAGCTCAAAAAAAACGTTGTAAACAGAACAATAATCCAGTCTTTACCTGAAAAAACAGAGACAGCGGAACTTAATAATTATTTCTCCCCCCGCAAATTACGCCGCGTGGATCATTTTACCCGTATGACCATGCTGGCAGCTTGTAGGGCCATGCAGGACCATGCTGACATAAGTCAAGATGATTTTAAAACACAACTTCCCATCCCTGATGACATGGGCATAATAATCGGCTCAGGATACGGCCCGTCTGAAACAGTTTTTGATTTTCTAGACTCCATCATTGAGCACGGGGCTGAATGTGCTTCGCCACTATCTTTTTCACATTCAGTACACAATATCCCTGCAGCTACAATCAGTCTTTTTCTAAATTATCAATGTCCGTGCACGACCATTTGTCAAACCTATGCCCCGCTCACAACTGCACTGAACAACGCTGCATGCTGGATAACCGAAGGACGATCCAAAAACATTCTGCTTGGTCTTGTTGATGAAAAAACTCCTCTTCTTGAACATAACACTAAACGTATGCTTGATAAAAAAGCATCAAACACTGATATCCCGCTTGGGGAGGGAGCCTGCTTTTTTATGCTTTCTGATGCATCTGAATCAGAATCGGCCAAATACGGCTCACTGGAGTTTAAAACTATTCGGCAAAATGATCTTGCTGATATGTGTAAAGACTCTGCGATATTTGCCCCAAAACGGACCATAGCTAGATTAAAAAAAATAAATGTATCAGCTGAAGCATCACTAAGTGCGGACATGCCCACGGCAGCTGCTATTGAACTAGCTGCAGCTGTTCTTTACAATCATGAGAACAGACCGTCTGTCTGCATAGAACAGGCTGGAAAGAAATTCACTCATATATGTTTTCATAACAACAGGCGTTAACATGTCCCCGAAGCAAAGTTTAACTGTTCTTGATATTCAGGAAATGATTTCATCCACTCTGCTAACGGAGATGGCTTACCAAAAACGACTGGACAATATACATAATAACACCCTAAGCAACTCTTTTATTCCTGATAATGATTCCCTTCCAGAATTAGATGACGTGCTCGATCACATTGCCCGGCAATTCAGTATTAAAAATTCTGTCCAGCTGAGAGGTCTGACGCTAAAGGAAATGTCAGAGCTTATTTTCAGTGAAACTTCCGGAACTCCGGAAAAAATGATCTTTTTTACATCCGGCAGTACCGGTAAACCGACTCCGGCTGATTCATATTTTTCAAATGCGTGGCAGGAAATAAATGCTTTGGCCACACTCTTTCCTGAGCGGAAACGAATCGTCAGCTTTGTTCCACGACATCACATATATGGATTCCTCTTTTCTATTCTGCTGCCTAAAGCTCTTAGTATTCCCGCTGTTTTTAAGCCACCGTTGCCAACTCCAGAACTTATCCTCAGCCTGAGCCCCGGCGATCTGGTTATAGCTTTCCCCTTGCTTTGGTCTAAGCTGCAAAAAACTACGGCAAATTTTAATAATAATATTTTCGGTGTGACCTCTACAGGGCCATGCCCGAAGGAAACTATTGATGGCCTTTTAAATAAAAGCCTTTCCCGCATGACAGAGGTGTTCGGTTCATCAGAAACAGGCGGTATAGGCTATCGGCATAATCCGTCAGATTTCTATACGTTGCTGCCCCATTGGACAAAAATTGACGAAAATTTATTAGAGCGGATTTCACCAGTAAACAACCAAAACACAAGTTTCTCTTTGCCAGATGCTTTTGAGTGGAAAGATAAAAATAAATTCATCCCTATATGCCGCAAAGACAAAGCTGTGCAAGTCGCTGGGATTAACGTCTACCCGACTAATGTTGAATCTTTCTTCAACTCACTCCCCCAAGTGAAAGAATGCTCAGTAAGGCTGATGCGTCCGGAAGAAGGTGAAAGGCTAAAAATTTTCATTGTTCCTACTGCCAGTATCAATTCATCTGGACTGGAAAAAATTCTTCGCAAAGCAGCCTCAACATTAAGCCCGCATGAAAAACCAGGATCATATGCTTTTGGCTCAAAGCTTCCTACCTCAGATATTGGAAAACGCTCAGATTGGTAACCAGCTTTTATCTAGATAAAAGCTGGTTTTTGTTTAGACAAAGTCAAACTGATGTATTGAGTAATTTCACCATATATTTTCTAGTGTACGCAATGTACACATCACCAATCCACATCATAATACATAAAATAATTACGAAACAAGTAAGTTAATTTTAACAATACACCATATTTATGGAACATTTTGTATTTACTCTTGTTTTCAATATTTTTTTACAATCTTCACCCTGTAAACTACAACATAATCTTTACAATACTCACAAAATAGTGAAAACATCGACGAGTTGTATTTGAATATTATACAAACGTTCAGTTTAAACGTGTAGTTGGTGCCTACGCTCAAAGCTGTGATATTTTACTTAAGCAATAAAAACAAAAGGCGGAAAATATGAGTTTTAAAGATTGGAGCCTGAAAAATAAAATCATTATCCCCACTTTTTTAGTGGTGCTTATAATCCTTGCAATCAGTACCTCGATTATGACGGTTCAATCAAGAAAGCTTGCTGTTGATCAGGCACAAAAAATAGCAAATCAACAAGCTAGAAGTTATAGCAATCAAATTGCCGAGACTCTTGGCAAAGCATTGACTGTAACACGGACGTTAGCAGCAATGTTTGAGGAAGGAGCCAATTATAAAACAGTTCCTGACAGAGAATTTCTCGACTCAGTGCTAATTAAGACACTTAAACTTCACTCAGGACTATCAGGCACATGGTGCACTTTCCCGCCCAATGCATACGACAACAAAGAAGATGAATACCATGACAAGTATAAAGGAACTTATCGGAACTGGTATTATCGTGACGGAGGAAAAATAGCCGAGTCATTTGTTGGCGAGGAAGACCTAACCGGACAGGCGTGGTTTGAAGTCCCCATGAATGGTGATGTTGAAATACTTGGAGAACCTTATCCATTTGATGTGGATGGAAAAACATTCTGGCTTGCATCCACAGGTTATCCAATCAAAAAGAATGGACAAAATATCGGAGTGGTCGGGGTTGATTTCTATCTAAACGACCTGCAGGAAGAAGTACTCAAGATCAAGCCTTTTGAAACAGGGTTTGCATATCTTGTTACAGACAAAGGGACTATTGTAGCCCATCCCGATACAGATCTTCAGGCTAAAAACCTCTCCGGAAGTTTGAAAAATGCTTATACGGACAAGATTCTTAAAGCGATAAGAAATGGTGAGCCATATTCATATGTAGCCCCATCTGCGACAACCGGGAATATGGAATACGTTACTTTTGCCCCTATCAAAGTAGGCAAAACAAAATTTCCATGGAGTATTGCCATTGTTATTCCGATGGAAAAAGTGGAAGCTCAGGCCAACGGCATTGCCAAGATCAGTATAGGTGTAAGCGTTGTAGCGATACTTATCCTACTGATGATCCTACTTTTATTAGCTAATATAATAAGTAAACCTATTCTCAAAGCTGCAGATTATACTGGAACTGTTGCCAAGGGTCATCTTGATGCTACTCTTGATATCGAGCAGAGAGATGAAATAGGAAAAATGGCTGATTCTCTGCGGGCAATGGTAAAAGAGCTGAAAGAAACTATCCATAAAGCCGAAGGGGAAACTCAAAAGGCAGAACAGGAATCTGAAAAAGCAAGACATGCAACAGCAGAAGCAGAAAAAGCTAAAGAAAAAGCGGACCGGGCCAGAACCGAAGGACTGCTGCACGCTGCGAGCCGCGTAGAACAAGTTCTTGAGCAGGTTGTTTCTGCATCAGAGGAAATGTCTCTACAATCAAATGAGCTGCTACGCGGGGCAGAAATTCAAAGTGATCGCATTGCAAGCACTGCAACGGCGATGGAAGAAATGAATGCCACTGTTTTGGAAATTGCACGAAATGCTAGTGACGCAGCTACTTCTGGCACAGAAGCTCAGGGAAAAGCCAAGGATGGGGCTGAAGTTGTGAACAAGTCCAGATCATCACTTGATCAGACTGTCACTGAGGTAAATAATCTAAAAGGCAACATGGTAGAACTGGATCAGCAGGCAAAAGGGACTGAAACAATTATCGGTGTAATTACTGATATCGCCGACCAGACGAACCTGCTGGCCCTTAATGCCGCTATTGAAGCAGCACGAGCAGGTGAAGCCGGCCGTGGTTTCGCAGTTGTTGCTGACGAAGTAAGAAAACTTGCAGAAAAAACAGTTGCTGCCACAAGTGAAGTTTCAAACTCAATTGTAGCAATTCAAAGAGTTGCAGGAGAAAACATCACCTCAATGGAAAATGTTTTTAAGCGCATTCAAGAAGCTACGGATTTCTCAAGCAGCTCTGGAGAAATGCTGCATGACATCGTCGTGAGAGCAGAAGAGAGTGCAACTCAAATTCATAGCATTGCCACAGCAGCCGAGCAGCAGTCTGCAACATCGGAAGAAATCAACAACGCTATCGATGAGATCAACCAGATAACGATTGAAACGGCAAGTGGTACACGTGAATTTGCAACAACCCTGGACTCACTTGCTGAGCAGATATCCGAAATGCAACGAATCGTTCAAGATCTAAAAGACAACAGCTAAACCGATTTCAGGACGGGACAGACAAAATAAAAAAGGCATTCAAATTTGAATGCCTTTTTTATTAAATTCATAAAAACAATATCTACAAATTAACTCTGTACAATTCATAAAACAGAGAAAGCATGGTGCAGCATCCTCCAAAAATAACCAGATAAGAGGTAATCCGGCCCCGATAACCGGATCTATAACGGGCATAAATAATAATCAGGTAAAACAACCATAACACTGATGGAATTGCTAACCGTGGTGAGAACATATTTATGCTCCCGAACATCTTTCTCTGAAGCAGAGCTCCTGTCGGGATTCCTATCGACAGCAGAATAAAACCAACTGTAAGAGCAGTAAACATGTACTTATCCAGTATATCGAGACTGAAAGAAAATCTCTCTTTAAGATTCACATTTTTGCTTTTGATTGTTTTTTCCCGATAAATAAAAAGACAGGCAATCACGAATGCAATAGCAAAGACAAGGTAGCCTGCTGTGGACGTAGCAATATGAACTATTAGAAAATTCGACATATAATATGCTCCAGCCCTCCACCTAAAAATAATGCTTAAATGGAGAACCTGCTTCACGATGAAGACTGATTTTTTTATTTAGGCTTAAATTAATTATTAGGTTACTTTTTTGACCTTTTCTATACGAATATAGGTCCTCCTTCTCCCCGAAAGAACAGCTTCAAGACAAACGGTCATAGTATATTTTACAGGGATAAACTTCCTTCTATCTCCATAAATATACAAATATCACAGTTAACAGCTACATGTCTTTATTATTCATCATGTGCGTAGTTTACTAAAAAAAACACATTTAATGAAGTCTGTAATATGCTGATCTAAAAAAGCTAAAACCAGTTTTTATAAAAAACCGCACAAAGAAGAAGCAACTTGGACTAATAGTTTTCACGCCCGACACAGGACGGAGGTGATGCATGCCAAGGATGATCACTCTTTGCCATTTTATAACCTAATTCAAATAAATTACGCATATAAACAGGGCTGAACAATTCGTCTGATTCCTCATTATATTCAGGGGGAATAAAAGCAAGTTTAAAATCGACTCTATCCCGCTGAGCTGTATAAAAAATTCTGTATAAATCTCCTATCCCCTGATTGCGAATGAGCCCGGCCATGGAGCGTGCTGCAATTCCGGCCAGATATGGATCAATCTGCTGCCCTTCTGATATAAGAGCATCATTTCTGATTACATAGAGTGTAATTTTTCGTGTCTCACCTATTTTTTTCAATTCATCAGCAAGGTGGATACTCGGAGGATATGAAAAAACCTGATTTGATACACCTCCATCAACATGCATTTCATCATAAAGATGGCCTCTTGCCTGAACCTTAAAATATACTGGAGGAAAAGCGACCGGAACGGAAGCAGAAGCAAGAATCACATCCCGAATAAGCTGGTATGCTTCCTTGGTTTTATACTGAGCAATCTCTCCGATATCCCAGTATACTGGACGCATAGCATCAAGATTGGTTGTACCGATAAACAGCCTTCTTCCATTGCGATGCTCAGCGGCAATCTTGACAATCAATTCATCTGAAACATATTTCTTTAAAGCTTCCCTCAATGGCCTAGTACTGTATATAGAGTCTCCTGAAATGGCTGAGGCATATGGCCGGGGAGTAACCAGATCTTTTGTGGAAAAAGTCGTGTAAAACAACTTTATAAAAGGATCGTATTCCTCGCCCATGAATGCAAACGGAGCTATCAAAGCTCCGGTACTTACTCCAGTAACAATATTAAATTTAGGACGGTCACCTCTAGCTGTCCACCCGGACAAAAAACCTGCGCCAAAAGCTCCATCAGCACCTCCACCGGATAAACTTAGAAAATTAATATTTGGAGTGCGCTCAGCCTGCTTACTCAGGTCTGCCCACGTACTCATCATTTTATCCATGTTTTCCGGAGTAGTATCTCCATAAAAACGTATATATTTGTAACCGACTACTGTGGCCTCGCTTTGAAGCTCAACAGGGATTGCGTTACGTTTCAAGCCGCAACCAGCCATTACAAGAAACAAGATTATAAACAGTAAAATATTCGCCAGTTTTAACGCGGACTGATTTTTGTCAATCATATTTTTTTTAAATCCGACCATCTCATCATCTCCACAAAATATAACCCGTCAGTGTTCTTAACTAAATTACAACCAATTATAGTTTTACCCTGCATATATCATCATAAAGAAACAGACAACCTGTCTATTAATGGTAAAAATGGTTTTATATAAAAAAAGGATGCATAATTAAATGCATCCCCCATATTAAATACTGATTCTTAAAAATTACACATTAGCTTTAAACTTATGATAATCATCGATACTGACAAAGTAATCAGGATCGGCCAGAACATTTACTACGCATATTTTTTCTGCTTTTTTGATCAAACGCACGCAGTCTTTACTAAGATGCCATAAATGAATGGTTTTACCGGAGCGTTGATACATTTCAGCAACTTTATTAATAATCTCAATTGCCGATTGATCCATAATACGTGACTCCTCAAAATCAATTATGACTTCCTGCGGATCATTTTTCACGTCGAACTTGCTCATAAACAGCGTTGTAGAGCCAAAGAACAGTGGACCGTAAATCTGATAATGTTTGATGCCGTGCTCATCCACCATTTTACGGGCACGAATACGAAGAGCGTTCTCCCAGGCAAAAATAACAGCTGAAATAATCACTCCGCAAATTACAGCCACAGCAAGATCATATTGAACAGTCAAGAATGTTACCAATAGAATGACGATCACATCCCATTTGGGAATTTTGTTCATAATATTAAAGGTACTCCACGCAAAAGTCTTGATCACAACAATGAACATAACCCCTACGAGAGCAGCTATTGGCACCACTTCAATGTAGCTGGAAGTAAAAAGAATAAAAAACAGCAAAGCAGATGCTGCCACAATACCGGAGAGTCTACCCCGCCCGCCGGAAGTAATATTGATCATACTTTGACCGATCATTGCACAGCCGCCCATTCCTCCAAACAGTCCGTTAACAAAGTTCGCCAGCCCCTGCGCCATGCATTCTCTGTTGCCATTCCCGTGAGTATCAGTAAGTTCATCAATCAGGCTCAAAGTCATAAGAGATTCGATAAGCCCAATTGCTGCGAGGATTAATGCGTATGGAAAAATAAAAACCATGGTTTCCCATGTAAATGGAACCTGAGGAATTGCGAAAGACGGTAATCCGGCTTTGATTCCACTTCCACCGTTTGACTGAATAAATGATAAAACTGTTGCAGTATCGATCCTTGCAAAAATAACCAAAGCTGAAACACTGAGAATTGCGACTAATGCTCCGGGTGCTTTTTTATATATTTTAGGAACAGCAAGCAGAATTGCCATGGTCAGAGCGACAAGTCCGAGCATTATGAATAAAGAATCACCCTGTATCCAATGACCGTCTGCCTTGAACATCTTCAACTGTGAAAGAAAAATTACAATGGCAAGCCCGTTTACAAAGCCCATCATGACAGAGCGGGGAACCATTCTGATAAACTTGCCCAACCTAAAAATTCCGGCAAGAGCTTGAAGTATACCAACTAAAAGCAAAGTAAAAAACAAATACTGCACGCCGAGTTGTGATCCTGGACCACCAAGAGCATTACCTTCCATAACCAGATTGACCATAACCACAGCCATGGCTCCTGTAGCGCCTGAAATCATGCCCGGACGCCCTCCGAGAACAGCTGTAATCAGGCACATCATAAATGCACCGTAAAGTCCTACAATAGGCGAAACTCCAGCCACAAATGAAAAGGCTACAGCCTCCGGCACTAATGCCAGAGCAACGGTAAGACCTGAAAAGATATCACTTTGAACAGAACCTTTTGAACTGGGCACGATAGCGCAGCTTGCATCCATTATTTCTTTCCTTTTTTAATAAATATAATCAGTTACAGAACAACTCAATTACTAGAGAACTACAAAAATTGATTGCACGATCAATACAAAGTGCATAACCGGACCATACCAAAAGGTCAGCTCGGAAGAGAGCTCCCTTTTGATTGGCTAAAATTTATAAATGTTACTTATGATAAACAGAACGAGGCATAAAAGCAGAGGCACCGAAATGATATGCATAGAGGCAAAAACCATGGTCAGGGATGGTGTAGCTATAGGCTTTTAAATGCTGCGTCAACAGCTATTACATTAATATTTTTATTTTTGAGATGGTTATATTTTTCACAAATTTAAATGAATACACTTTTATATACAAAATGACTGTAACAGGACGGATGTTACGTATAAATAGTGTTTATGAACTTAGAGATACATTTTTTAAGAATGGACATAAATAAAAAGACTACATTTTAAAAAAGTAGTCTTTTTATTTAAGCACCATAATGCAAGATATTTATCACAAAAGACATTAAGGTTGAATAAATAAAAGCTGAATACAAAATACTACCAGTGACGTTCTTTAAATTATACGGAACACCTTAATGCACCGAACAAATTATCCAGCTGAGGCAAAAATGGCTGAGTTCTAAATTCATGCTCACTAAAATCTAGATATACCGGATCTGAATCAACTCCAGAGCAGATAGAGACACCACTGTTATCAAAACTTATATACATCGGGATAACCTCCCTTTCACCATCACCGCATAGAGACTCTCTATACTCAGGAATAAAAGTCAACTCACGCCCGGAATGATGAGTAGCGATGATGGATGTTAAAGTTGTTACGACTTTGGTTACTTCGCCATTTTCGCCAAATGTTAGCGAGTTTGCATCACCATTAATACCTACAGCGTCCGGATCATAAGCAGTTATATCTCCAATGAAAGTTTTAACTGATACAGGTTCGGCAGGTTCCAAGGATTTTATTTTGCCATTAGAACTAAAACTGAGACCGACACGAGTTTTTATAACACCGGATGGAGTTGATACGTTTATCTTATCACCGGGCCACAGGGTAAGAGACCGCAAGCGTCCACTTTCATAAAAACACATGCTGATAACCTTGGCAGAAATCGGTCCGCATGGAGTATCCAGAGTCAAAATTTCAGCCAGCCCTTCCTCATCTTCCTGCGCCCAGTATCCGGAAAGCTTTCCGTTAAGAGGAAATACCCGTTTTACTTTTCCACTCTCATAAAATGTTACCATTTCTGCTGAGACAATACCGGCTGGAGTAAATACCGGAGTCTTCATCTCAAGTGGCAGAGATTTTAGTTTACCGTTTTCATAAAAATGTACAGCCTGCACAGTTTTACGCCTGAGATCATCAGTGGAATACTGGGGGATGAGTTCCCCAGCCTCAGTTGTTAAGAAGCACTCCGTGGATGGAGAACAGGACCGAATACTACCATCTGGATAGTTTTCAACCGCACCTGACACAGGGATATCACCAAAATCAGTTCTGCATAATTTCATTTACAGCTCTCCTAACACCAAGAGAAATAGAGTCTTCCTCTTTTAAATATTTAAGTTCTCTATAGTCAGAAGGCTTGTGTTCACAGCATCGACTGCTGAAAAAGGCAGGCCCTCCTCCAGAATTCTTTCCTATAATCAACAGAGCACCGTAGCTGACAACCAGTAAAATCAGACAGAGTAATCCGGCAGCTCCGTAATCAAGCATTTCAGCCTGTTCATAAATCGCAATAGAAACAACCTTGGTTTCACCCGGAATAGATCCTCCAATCATCAGGGCTACTCCGAATTCTCCAACAGTATGAGCAAAGATCAGTGCAGCAGAAGCAGTTAATCCACCAATCGCATTAGGAAGGGTCACAAAAATAAAAGCCTGAAATGCATTCATACCCAGCGCTCTAGCGCCTTCGATAATCCCATCGTCAACCTTTTCAAGAGCGGCTCTCAGAGGTAATATCCCAAAGGGAAGGCTGTATATAAGAGAACCGAAAACAAGCCCTGCAAAAGAGAATGTTAAACTTCCCCCGGTCAATGCCTTCCAACCTGTACCCAGCAGGGAATATGGTCCCATGATCATAAGCAGACCGAAGCCCAGCACTGTTGGTGGCAGAACCATGGGCAGATTACACGCGGCCTCAATAAAATGTTTGCCGCGAATGTTACCTTTAGCAAGCATATATGCAACAGGCAGGCATATAATTAAAAGTACAGGGGTTACAATAAGAGCCAGCTTTAATGTTACCGCAAGTGCTGTTAAATCTATATTACTCATCTTTATTATCCGCCTGTGTTTAAAATATTCAGAGATAATTTCATCTTTGCGGCAGGGCAACCATCCTGAAATATGGATGAAATATTTTTCAATACCGCGCCGGAATTACTTCCACAGCTGAATTGATAGAAAAACACAGCGTCAGAGGAATAGACGGGTCTGACCATAATAGCTATCCAGAAAGATATAAGCAGAACACGTCTAATCATGAGAGCACCTCTTCATCATTAAGCTTCAAAAATTCACTACGGGTCAGAGGACGTTCCAAACGGCAGGAAAGCTGCCGTACAGCTTCGGTAAGAGTTGTAAGATCTGTTGCAGCGCAATCTACTCCGCAATCATCAAGAGCAGAGCGCACAGCAGCTTTACCGCTTTTTCCTCCCACAGCCAATTTACGGAAAATTCCGACGGACTCTGGATTGTACGGTTCAAAAAGTTCCGGAAGCTTACTGAGTGCGTGAGTATGCAAACCTGATTCACAGGCAAAAATATCAGTTCCGACTACAGCCTTGGTACGAGGCACATGAACTTTTGAAGCGGCCGATACCATCAAACAAACATCTTTTAAAACTTTTGTTGAATAACGGTCATTACTGTCACGTAGAGCCAGCCATGCCACCAGCTCTTCTGTGACAGCAATACCTGCACGTTCACCTATCCCCAGCACGGAACAGTCAGCATACATAGCTCCTGATTCAAGAGCTGTAACTGCATTGGCTGTGGCCATACCGAAATCATCATGACAGTGAACTGCAATATCTATATTTATCTGAGACCGAAATTTAGTGACCAGCTTTTCCATGGCTCGAGGAGTCAGTTGTCCAAGCGAATCAGAAAGCCTGATTCTGGAAGCTCCACAAGCTTTGGCAAGAAGCGCCGTTGTCAGAGCGAAATCAATATCCGCTCTCGAAACATCTTCCATGCCCACGGAGACGTACTTAAAGCCTACAGCCTTTGCAGTGCGGACAGCAGCCGAAATTTTATGAAGCAGAGCTTTACGATCAGTTGATAGCCTTTTTTCGATATGTAGATCTGAAACAGGAACTCCAATATTGATACGATCAACTGATAATTCGGCAGCAGCAAGAATATCTTTTTCCCTGCATGGAGACCAAACACTCAAGACCGTATCTTCTGCAATGGAGCTGACATACTGTACGAGTTCAGAAAGTTTCTCTTGTCCTACCCATCCCAGCTCAATTTCATCCACACCTATTTTAATAAGTGATGATGCAATGCGCTTACGAGTTTCTAAATTAAAGTAAGCTCCGAATAACTGCGCGCCTTCACGAAGAGTAGTATCTATCAGCATTTTTCAAACTCCGTTGGGATTAAAAACCTATACTCCCAATAAAGCACAATTGATGCCAATTCTCATCGCCCTTTTATATACCTTAATTTAATATAAAAACTCTATATCAATCCCTATTACCAACAACATACAAAAATGTAGCTTCCTACACTTTTCGTACCTACACACAGTATTTACCTACACTTTTCGTAGGCTGATCAACAAATCAATTTAAGCAACTTTCTTCTTTTATACCAACACTTTATAACAGATATAGAGTTTTGGCACATACCTTGCCTTATGAGAGTCAGCATCAACAAAAACAATCCAAACCCCATGGAGGAAATTATGAGAAAGGTAGCAATCTACGGAAAAGGCGGAATAGGTAAATCCACAACAACTCAGAACACCGTAGCAGGTCTCGCAACAATGGGCCGTAAAGTCATGGTTGTCGGTTGTGACCCTAAGGCTGACTCAACCCGCCTGCTGCTGGGCGGACTGGCTCAGAAATCAGTTCTCGATACTCTGCGTGAAGAAGGTGAAGATGTTGAGCTTGAGGATATCCGTAAGCCTGGTTTCGGAGACACATGGTGTGTTGAATCCGGTGGACCTGAGCCGGGAGTAGGATGTGCAGGACGCGGAATCATAACTTCCATCAACATGCTTGAGAACCTCGGTGCATACGAAGAATCAGAAGGTCTTGACTACGCATTCTACGATGTTCTTGGTGACGTTGTTTGTGGTGGATTTGCAATGCCTATCCGTGACGGTAAAGCTGAAGAAATTTACATTGTCTGCTCAGGTGAAATGATGGCTATGTATGCAGCTAACAATATCTGCAAAGGTATTATGAAATATGCTGAATCCGGCGGAGTTCGCCTCGGCGGCCTGATCTGTAATTCCCGTAATGTTGATAACGAAAAGGAAATGATTGAAGAGCTCGCTAAAAAGCTCGGAACACAGATGATTTACTTTGTTCCCCGCGACAATGACGTTCAGCGCGCTGAAATCAACCGTAAAACAGTTATTGAATGGGACGACACCGTTCCACAGGCTGCCAAATATCGTGGACTGGCAACAGCCATTGATGAAAATAAAATGTTCGTTGTCCCCTCCCCTCTTGAAATCGAAGAACTTGAACAGCTTCTGCTCGATTACGGTCTGATGGAAGTTTAATTTCTCAATAAAAAAGCACACACAGCACACAAGGAGAGAAGCAAATGATGATCATGGTGAGAGCAATTGTAAGACCGGAAAAAGCAGATGACGTCCTCGCAGCACTTATGGACAACGGCTTTCCAGCCGTAACCAAATACTCTGTAGCAGGCCGCGGTAAACAGCGCGGCATCAAGATCGGCGAAGTAACCTATGATGAAATCCCTAAAACCATGCTCATGAGCGTAGTTAAAGCTGCTGATAAAGATTTTGTAATCAGCACCATCATGGACGCAGCCCGTTCAGGTGCAAAAGGCGCATTCGGCGACGGTAAAATATTTGTTACCGATGTGGATGATGTCTACACCATCAGCTCCGGCGTAAATGAAGCAGCCCCTGCAGAGGAGGCGTAGCATGAAGGAAATCATCGCAGTTGTGCGGATGAATATGATGAACCGCACCAAAAAAGCCCTCACAGAAGCAGGCATAGATGCTTTCTTCGCACATGAGGCTCAGGGCCGCGGAAAAGGATTTGTTAATCCATCCGTCCTTGAAGGTGTTGAATCGGGCTACGAAGAAGCTGCTGCCGTGCTCGGGGAAAAAGGCAAACTCTATCCCAAACGCATTGTAACTGCAGTAGTTCCAGATGATGCTGTAGACAGTGTGGTCGAGGCCATTATCAAGGCCAATCAGAGCGGAAAACCCGGTGACGGTAAAATTTTCGTCAGCTCCATTGGAGACTCCGTAAGAGTCAGAACAGGCGAAACAGGCGAAAAGTCCATCATCTAGCACCAAGTAGAGGAGAAATAGACAATGAGTACTACGAAGAAAGTGGTGCAGTGGGACCCAGCGGATATCAAGGAAGAACTCCTTAAAAAGTATCCGCCGAAAGTAGCCCGCAAACGCGCCAAACAGATAATGATCAACGAGGCAACAGAAAGTGAAGCTCCGCCGGAAATAGTTGCCAACGTCCGTACAATCCCCGGCATCATAACCATGCGCGGCTGTACCTACGCAGGTTGTAAGGGCGTTATCATGGGCCCTACCCGCGATATCGTAAATATTACCCACGGTCCTATCGGCTGTGGATTCTACTCCTGGCTGACACGCCGCAACCAGACCTCCGCAGGTCCTGATGGCGAAAATTATATGCCTTACTGTTTTTCAACAGACATGCAGGATCAGGACATCATTTTCGGCGGTGAGAAAAAACTCGAAGCCGCCATTCAGGAAGCATATGACCTATTTCATCCAAAAGGCATCTGTATCTTCTCCACCTGTCCTGTCGGACTTATCGGAGATGATATTCACGCTGTTGCAAGGAAGATGAAAGCCAAGTTCGGTGACTGCAACGTATTCGGATTCTCTTGTGAAGGATACAAAGGAGTTTCCCAGTCTGCCGGTCACCATATTGCTAACAATCAGGTTTTCACCCATCTGGTTGGTGAAAACACTGAACCTAAAGAAGGCGAATATAAAATCAACCTTCTTGGTGAATACAACATTGGTGGTGACGGTTTTGAGATTGATCGCATCTTTAAAAAATGCGGTATCACCAACCTTGCCACATTTTCCGGTAACTCCACATACGACCAGTTTGCTTCTGCACAGCATGCGGACCTCAGCTGCGTAATGTGTCACCGCTCCATCAACTATGTGGCTGACATGCTGGAAACCAAATACGGTATTCCATGGATTAAAGTTAACTTCATCGGCGCAACCTCAACAGCTAAGTCCCTGCGTAAAATAGGCGAATACTTTGGTGATAAAAAACTTATCGACAGAATTAACGAAGTAATTGCTGAAGAACTGCCAGAAGTTGAAGCTGTTGCAGCAGACGTGCGCAGCCGCACTGAGGGCAAGACTGCAATGATGTTTGTCGGCGGCTCACGTGCCCATCACTATCAGGATCTCTTCAATGAAATGGGCATGAAAACCATTTCCGCAGGTTACGAATTCGGTCATCGCGATGACTACGAAGGCCGTGATGTTATCCCTGATATCAAGGTTGATGCGGACTCCAGGAACATTGAAGAAATCGAAGTCGAAGCAGATGAAGCTCTTTATCGTGCCCGTAAAACCCCTGAAGAAATCAAAGCCCTTGAAGAGTCTGGTTTTCAGTTCAAGCACTACGAAGGACTTAATCCGGACATGGATAAAGGAACTATCATTGTTGACGACTTGAACCAGTACGAAGCTGAAAAACTGGTTGAACTCATGAAACCGGATCTCTTCTGCGCCGGTATTAAAGAAAAATACTCTATCCAGAAACTTGGCGTACCTATGAAACAGCTTCACAGTTACGACTCAGGCGGCCCCTATGCAGGCTTTCAGGGCGCAATCAACTTCTACAAAGAAATTGACCGTCTTGTTGGTAGTAAAGTCTGGAGCTACATGAAAGCCCCCTGGCAGGAAAACCCTGAACTCACAGCCACTTTTGTGTGGGAGTAAGGAGAAATAGATATGTTACTCAGACACACCCCCACAGAAATCAAAGACCGTAAGTCACTTGTAATCAACCCGGCAAAAACCTGCCAGCCCATCGGTGCCATGTATGCAGCACTGGGCATCCATGGCTGTCTGCCACATTCACATGGTTCACAGGGTTGCTGTGCTTATCACAGATCAATGTTGACCAGACATTACAAAGAGCCTGTTTCTGCAGCTACAAGTTCATTCACCGAAGGCGCATCCGTCTTTGGCGGGCAGGCTAACCTGCTGCAGGCTATCAACAATATCTTCACAGTTTATGATCCTGAAGTTATTGCGGTCCACACTACCTGCCTTTCCGAAACAATCGGTGATGACCTCAACCAGATCAGAACCAAAGCAATAAAAGAAGGCAAGATTCCAGAAGGGAAAACCATGATCGGCGCACCTACTCCAAGTTACGTAGGTTCTCATGTCACTGGTTTTTCAAATATGGTTAAAGCCATGGCTCAGCTTGCCGAGCCTACTTCTGAAAAGAACGGCAAAGTAAACATCATTCCAGGCTGGGTTGAACCTTGCGATATGGAAGAGATTAAGCGCCTATCTTCTCTTATCGGCGTAGATATAACTCTCTTTCCTGACACTTCAGGAGTTTTAAACGGTCCTTTGAGCGGCGAATATAAAATGTTCCCTGACGGCGGCGTAACCGTAAAAGAACTCAAAGAAACAAGTAAAGCAATCGGAACTCTTGCCCTTGGCGAATGGTGCTCTGCTGACGCTGCCCGCTGGCTGGATTCCAAGCACAAAGTGCCTTGCACAGTACTTGATATGCCTTTCGGATTAAGTGCAACAGACCGTTTTATTGATGTACTGCGCACCGTTGCAGGAGTGTCCATTCCTGATTCCATCTCTTTTGAACGTGGACAGCTGGTGGACCTGATCTCTGACATGCACCAGTACTTCTACGGTAAACGCGTAGCCATCTACGGCGACCCTGATCAGCTTATATCTATGGTGGAATTTCTTTGCTCTATCGACATGTGCCCTGTGTACGTGGTTACCGGAACTCCCGGTAAAAAATTCGAAAAACGCATTAAAGAAATCACCAAAGATATGCCATTCGAAGTCAAAGTTAAAGCCAAAGGTGACATGTTCCTTCTGCACCAGTGGATCAAAAATGAGCCTGTTGATCTGCTCATCGGTAACACATACGGCAAGTACATCGCCAGAGACGAAGACGTACCTTTCCTACGCTGGGGATTTCCCATCGTAGACCGTCAGGGCCATCAGTACTTTCCTACCGTGGGTTATAAAGGCGGATTACGCCTTCTTGAAAAAATCCTCGGACTGCTTCTCGATCGCAAAGACAGAGATGATTCCGAAGAAAAATTCGAACTGGTTCTTTAATAATATTGCTCTGCAGGACCTTCGGCAACGACTCGAAGGTCCTGCAGACCTAAGATGACCTAATATACTTCGCACCTCTGGCAATAAAATTTTCCAAAGGCAAAAGATTACGGAGCTGATATGACTTCTTCAAATTTTTCTTCCCATCCCTGTTTTGGCTCTTCCGCTCGGGCCTCCATCGGTCGTGTTCACCTTCCGGTTGCTCCCAAATCTTATGCCCGCATACGCTTCACACCAGAAATAAAGTCGCCCGTTGCGATGCAGCCTGAAGCTGCAGTATGCATGCTGGACAGCCTCATCGAAGAAGGCAAGAAAATCAAAGTAGTCGGTATTACCGGTCCCGGAGATCCACTAGCCAGTTTTAACACCACCAGCTCAACCCTCATGCTGGTCAGGACCAAATATCCTGCTATGAATTTATGTCTGACTACCCTTGGAATCGGTGGAACAGAATGTGTTAAAAATCTGGTAACTTTAAATCTATCCCACATCACTGTTTTGGTGGATGCGGTGGATCCGAGCGTAGCCGCAAAACTATATGCATGGATTCGTCCATCCACCAAAAACGTACCTTTACCTGAAGCAGCAAAATTACTGATAAAAGAACAGGCTAGGTCTATCGCGGCTTTCAAAAAGGCAGGACTGACTGTAAAAATCAACACAACCCTCTATCCTGAAAATATTGATCACATTGAAGACATTGCTAAAGCGGTTAAAGAGCTGGGAGCTGACATTATGTCTATTACTCCTTTCATTCCCGCCGAAGACAGCAATTTCTCAAGCGTTACAAATGAACAGATTGAAGAAGCCCGCAAACTGGCAGGAAAACATATTGAACTGATGGCCCCCTGGGTGAAATGCGGAGCTGAAATAGATGTTGAAGCCCCCTGTGAGTGTACAATGCCTAAACCGACAAAAAGCCGTCCTAATGTTGCGGTCGTTAGTTCTTCCGGCATGGATGTAGACCTGCATCTTGGACATACCCGTCAGGTAATTATTTACGGTCCGCGCCAAGACGGCCTTGCCTGTCTGCTTGAAACAAGGCCCACTCCTGAACCGGGAGGAGGATCTGCCAGATGGGAAAAACTGGCTGAAACCTTGAATGATTGTTTCGCGCTGATATGCGCCGGGGCAGGCGACAATCCCAAACAAATTTTAGGTTCCAAAGGCATCAATGTCATCGTTTCAGAGGATAACGTCGAAGGCTTGGTAGATGTCCTCTATGGCGGTGGTAAAAAAGGTAAAAAGTGTAAATAAACCCAGCCCATGAACAATATATTTTTGCCCGCCAAGGCGAATTAACCACCATACGCCCAGCAGGGTTTTCAACCCTCACGGCACGCAATTGATAACCAGCACAAAGGAGAGATAATATGGCTACCCCCGAAAGAATGATCATCTGTTGTCAGAGCTTCCGCGCAGCCGGTGCCCCTAAAGGTATCTGTCATAAACAGACCGAAGGATTTTTGCAGTACATTGAGGAAGAAACCCTGGACCGTGGTCTGGATACACTGGTTGTTGCCACTAGCTGTCTTAAACAGTGTGAATCTGGACCGATTCTCGTGGTTCAGCCTGAAAACTGGTGGTTCAAGGGAGTTGATTCTGAAGAAGCAATTGATGAAATTCTCGATGGACTTGAAGACGGCGAACCATGTTCTAAATATTTGATTGATTAGGGAAGGAATACATGCCGACCACAATAGCTATCCGCAACGCACGTTCTGCTGACCTTGAACCTTTAGCAGACCTGCTGAAAATGCTCTTCTCCATTGAAGCGGACTTTTCAGTTGAGAGATCTAAACAGCTTGATGGTCTTAGAATGATGCTGGGAAACCCACGAGCCAGCATACTTGTAGCGGATCACGATGGTGAAGTGGTCGGCATGTGCACCGGTCAGATCGTAATATCCACAGCAGAGGGAGGTCCCTCAATTTTAGTGGAAGACGTTGTTGTCCGTAAAGACTTTCAAGGACAGGGCATAGGCTTAATGCTCATGAAGGGAATATACGATTTCGCAAAAAAAAATCGAGCAACAAGACTGCAATTACTTGCAGACTGCGACAATAGTACAGCCCTAGAATTTTATGACAAAATAGGCTGGGAAAGAACCAGCCTCATCTGCCTTCGAAAAAAACACAGTGTATAAATTAGGAGTAAGCCATGACTGATACAATTTTAGATGAACGCAAAGATCAGATCCACAGGACAGGTGAAGGTGCATTAGACATGGCCTGTAACCGTGAATCGCTTGCTGGAGCTGTCAGTCAGAGAGCATGCGTATTCTGTGGATCCAGGGTTGTCCTCTACCCGATAGCTGACGCTCTGCACCTTGTACACGGTCCCATAGGCTGTGCGGTTTACACATGGGATATCCGCGGTGCACTTTCCAGTGGCCCGGAGCTGCATCGCTCATCCTTCTCAACGGATCTTCAGGAAATGGATGTAATTTTCGGCGGTGAAAAAAAACTTGAAGCAGCACTTGATGAACTTATAGACCGACATTCTCCTAAAGCAGCTTTTGTTTACTCCACTTGCATAGTCGGAATTATAGGCGATGACCTTGAGGCAGTATGCCGTAAAATGACTGAAAAGAAAGGTATTCCTGTTCTTCCTGTACAGTCTGAAGGATTCAAAGGCAGCAAGAGGGAAGGATATCTGGCCGCTTGTAAAGCGATGTTCAAACTGGTCGGAACAGAAGATACTTCAGATATTTCCCCTCTGTCCGTTAATATTCTCGGTGACTTTAATCTTGCCGGAGAAATATGGATCATCCGTGAATATTTCAGAAAGATGGGGGTGGAAGTTGTTGCCAATATTACTGGCGACGGACGTGTAAAGGATATCGGGCGCAGCCACGGAGCGGCCCTGAACCTTGTACAGTGTTCGGGTGCGACATTGGATTTGGCAAAAATGATTGAAGAAGAGTACGGCAAACCATACATGCGCGTCTCCTACCTCGGCATTGAAGATATGGCGGACTCCCTCTATCAGGTTGCTGATTTCTTCAAGGATGTCGACCCGGACATTGTCAAACGCACAGAAGAACTCGTTCGTGACGAACTTTCAAAACTTATGCCTGAGCTTGCCGTTATGCGCAAAGACCTCGAAGGTAAAAAAGTTGCCATGTATGTCGGAGGTTCATTCAAAGCCTTCTCACTTCTCAAAGCATTCCGACATCTTGGAATGAAAGTTGTCATGGTAGGCTCACAGACCGGAACCCCAGAAGATTACGCGGAACTGGAAAGGATTTCTGATCCGGGAACCATTCTGGTCGATGATGCCAATCCACTGGAACTGTCAGCATTCATCAAAGAAAAAGACGTAGATATCTTTGTAGGCGGCGTAAAAGAAAGACCCATTGCATTCAAGCTGGGCGTAGGTTTCTGTGATCACAATCACGAACGCAAAGAAGCTCTGGAAGGCTTTGTCGGTATGCTCAACTTCGCCAGAGAGATACATTCATCAGCTATGAGTCCAGTCTGGCAATTTGCTCCAAGAAGAGCAAAAAGACGTAAAGAGAAAAGCTAATCACTGCTTAGCGTCCCATAAAGAGCAACGTTAATATTTAAGTTCATAAAAAGATTACAAATAGATGATCCAGAGCAGTCAAAGCTTTCACAGAAGCTTTCTCTCCTTCACAGGAGAACTGCCGCAGGAATATACGGAGTCCAGATATGTCCAGCAAGAATTATACATCTACCACTAATGCCTGTAAGCTTTGTACCCCCCTTGGTGCATCCCTTGCTTTCCGCGGAGTTGAAGGAGCTATTCCTTTTCTACATGGTTCACAGGGCTGCGCCACTTATATGCGCCGTTACATTATCAGTCATTACCGCGAACCTGTTGATATAGCTTCCTCCGCACTAGGCGAGAAGCACGCAATCTACGGAGGCGCTGCTAATCTGAAAAAAGGCATTCTTAATGTCATGAAAAAGTATGAGCCAGAGCTCGTCGGAGTGGCAACCACCTGCCTGACTGAAACAATCGGCGATAACGTGCCCATGTATCTTAAAGAGTTTCATGATGAATTCGGCGACCTTGAATTACCGGAAATAGTAGAAGTATCCACCCCCAGTTACAACGGAACACATACTGACGGCTGGCATGGTGCGGTTCGTTCTCTTGTAGAACAGCTTTGCACTGAAAAGGCTGAATACGATGGCAGTGTAAATATACTTCCAAACATGGTTTCATGCGAAGATGTCCGCCACTTGCGAGATATATGTGACCGTTTCGGACTTAAATCGACTATTCTTCCTGATATTTCAGATACTCTCGATGGCCCGGCCCTTGAAGATTACGTAAAAATACCTTCCGGCGGGACTCCAATCGAATCCATCAAAAAAATGTCCGGTGCAGCAGCCACCATAGAATTCGGTCGTTGTCTACCCGGAGCTACCGGTGGAACCAGCCTTCAGAAGGCTTTTAATGTTCCAAACCACCGTATAGGCCTTCCAATTGGCCTGCGCGAGACCGATAATTTTTTTGATAAACTTGAGGCTATTTCTGGCATTGATACCCCTGTCAGTTATGAACGGGAAAGGGGTAGGCTTATTGATGCATACGTGGACGGGCACAAATACGTATTCGGTAAACGTGCTGTTGTTTACGGTGAAGAAGACCTAGTAACCGGACTTTGTTCCTTTCTGGCGGAAATAGGTGTTGATGTGATCCTTGCCGGAACAGGAGCAAAGAACAGAGGGCTGGGAAAAGCCATTAAGGACGTTACTAAAGGGGTTGCCCGTAACGAACCTGAAATCCACGAAGGGGTTGACTTCCATGACATTGCAGAAAGAGCCGGAGAATTGCAGCCCGACCTGCTTATCGGACACTCTAAAGGATACAAGTACGCAAAAGCATGGAATATCCCACTTATCCGTATAGGTTTCCCGGTACACGACAGATTCGGAGGTCAGCGCATTCTGCATTTAGGCTACAAAGGAGCTTTGTCTCTGTTCGATCAGATCGTCAATGCGGTTCTTGAGAAAAAACAGGCAGATAGCCAGATCGGATATGGCTACATGTAACTTAAGTTCATAATAAAGGGACAACGCCCTTTCTGAACCTCGAATAGATTTTCTTTAAAATAACTTGAATTAATATATTCACATATACAGGGAGAAAGATCATGAAAGACACCACTAAACATCCTTGCTTCAATAAAGAAACCGCAGGCTCATGCGGACGTGTTCACCTTCCGGTAGCACCTAAATGCAACATCCAGTGTAACTACTGTAATCGGAAGTATGACTGTGTAAATGAATCCCGCCCCGGCGTAACCAGTGGTGTCTTAAAACCTTTTCAGGCAGCTGAATACATGGATAAAGTACTGGCAAAAGAACCACGCATCACTGTTGCCGGCATAGCAGGTCCGGGTGATCCTTTTGCAAATGCAGAAGAAACGCTGGAAACCATGCGTCTGCTTAACGAAAAACATCCACAATTACTTTTTTGTCTTTCATCAAACGGTATGGGCATTCTGCCACATTTAGATGAAATTGCTGAGCTTGGTGTATCTCATGTAACCATAACCATCAGTGCGGTTGATCCTGCCATCGGTGCAAAGATTTATTCATGGGTTAAAGACGGTAAAATTGTATACCGTGGCGAACAGGGTGCAAAAGTTTTGCTTAAACGTCAGCTTGCTGCAATCAAAGGGCTTAAGGAAAGAGGCATTGTAGTTAAGGTTAACTCTATAGTCATTCCCGGAGTAAACGAAGACCACATTCCTGAAGTAGCAAAAGTTGTCTCTGAACTTGGCGCGGATATACAGAACATGATCCCTATCAAGCCTACTGCAGATACTCCTTTTGCTGATGTTAAAGAACCCGGTCACGAAATTATAGGACCTCTACGCAAAGAAGCCGGAAAAATAATAGAACAGATGACTCATTGCAAACGCTGCCGTGCAGATGCAGTCGGGCTGCTTGGGGATGATAAATCAGCATCACTTTGCGGCACACTAAAAGCGTGTTCCGAATTAAAACCTATAGATATTAAAGCTCCACGCCCATACGTTGCAGTCTCTACACGTGAAGGCATGCTCATCAACCAGCATCTAGGTGAAGCTAAAGAATTCCATATCTGGGGGGAAGATGAATCCGGGAACTTCAAACTTATTGAAAAACGCAAAGCCCCAAGATCTGGGTGCGGACCTCAGCGCTGGGCCGACCTCGCCGCAACGCTCAAAGACTGTCGTGCCGTTCTCGCTGCAGCCATAGGGGAAACACCACAGATGTTGCTTGAAGAAAATGGCATAACTCCGCACATTGTCAGCGGCTTCATTGAAGATGCACTGAACGTAATTTATAAAGGTGGAAATATTGAAGCCCTCAAAGGTAGACGTGGCAGCATAGCCGACGCCTGCTGTACCGGAACCGGTACTAAATGCGGTTAACATACATTGAAAAAAACAGGTGAGAATAATAGTGTGTATCTTTGTTGATCTCACTTTCACTGAAAACTGATATTCGATAGAAAAACTCCGTTTCTATACACTGCGAAGGCCCTGACAAGTTGCTCTGTCAGGGCCTTCACCTATAATAAGATCATTGAATGTTTTTTACAAAAAAAGTCCTCACCCGATGTGAGGACTTTGTTCTGCCATGGCAACCTAGCCATAGCGTCAGCCAGTCAGGAAATTTTAGTCTTTCTTCATACGCCTAAGTCTGGCTCGACCTTCAGCGATCATTGATTCAAGCCCGTAGCGCTTAACACGATAGCCCATCTGACGTGCCGACAGTCCCAGAGTTTCAGCAGCCTTATACTGAATCCATCCGCTTCTTTCGAGCGCAGCCACTACTTCGTTACGCTCAACTTCTTTTAAAGAAGTGCAATGAGGTGGTTCATCGCGGGAAACACTCACATTTTCACTTGATCCCGGTATTGCAGAACCATTTTGTCCAGGTGAAAGGTATGCCTTTAAAAATTCAAGAGTTATATACTCAGAATCAGACATAATAACGAGCCGTTCAATTAAATTCTGCATCTCACGCACATTGCCTGGCCAGTCATAAATCATGAGTGCGTCCAATGCAGCAGGAGTAAAAAACATCAGCCGACCATAATCTTCAGACATTTTCTGCAAAAAGTGGTTGAGCAGTCCTGTAATATCTTCTTTACGTTCACGCAGAGGAGGAACTGTTACAGGAAAAATATTGAGGCGATAGTAAAGGTCAAGCCGGAACTCGTTGTGCTCGACAAGCTCTCCAAGATCACGGTTAGTAGCAGCCAGAATTCGTACATCAATATTACGTGTCCGGTTTGAGCCTAGACGTTCAAACTCTTTTTCCTGCAGAACACGCAAAAGCTTGGACTGGAGATTCATAGGAAATTCGCCGATTTCATCCAGAAAAATAGTACCGCAATCAGCTTCTTCAAAGCGTCCCTGCCGTGTTCCGCTGGCTCCTGTAAATGCACCTTTTTCATACCCGAATAATTCAGACTCAAGAAGGTTCTCAGGAATGGAGGCACAGTTGACTTTAATGAAAGGATGCCCTTTACGGTCTGATAGCTCGTGTATAATACGGGCGATGAGAGTTTTACCAACTCCGGATTCACCAAGTAGAAGAACAGTTGCTTTGGTGGGAGAAACTTTTTCAATCTGTCTCTGAACTTCCACCATGGCTGAACTCTGTCCAACTATGTAGAGTCCTTTAGTCTTCTTTGAAATCTGATAGCGAAGAGAAGTGTTTTCTCGTTTCAGAGCGGCTTCACGCTCCATAACTTTCTCGTTAAGACTGATAAACTGGCCGATCAGAGTTGCTACAATTTTCAAAAAATCAATATCTTCTTCCGCAGCAATATCGTCCTCAAAGATGCGGTCAACATTGAGGACTCCGATAGGCTCCGAGTGCAGAGTAATAGGTACACCGATAAAAGATGTCAGACCACGCTGAATCTTGCGGGCTCCGGTTTTATCCAGAAAAAGAGGTTCTTTAGTAATGTCAGGAACATAATAAGGCTCACCGGTCTGAAAAATACGTCCAGTCACACCTTCATCAAGACGGTAGACACCACGCTGTTTTTCCTCGAGGGTAAGTCCGTACGAGGCGTTAATTGATAGCTGCTTTGTCTCAGGATCATACAAAGTAACAGTGGCCCGCTGCATGCTCAGTTTATTTGATAATATACTGAGCACACCATCAAGGGCCGACTCCAGATTAAGGGCCTTTTCGATTGCCTGACAGATAGCAACCAGCGCTGAAAGTTTTAATCCGTGCAGTGAGGAGTACATGCCATGGACTAGCAAAGAGAGTGCCACTCAATCAAAATAGTTAAAATCATTATATATAAGACAGTTACAATAAAATTCAAAAATGTATTTTCTACAAATATGTAAAAAACAAACTTACAGTCTACATATTTGCAAATAAAAGAAGCACTTTTTTGTAAAATAAATCACCAGTTTTCCATTTCTACATACTCCCAATCATCCCCCCAGAAAGATCTGGACATCGAGGGTAAGGTAACTGCAAAGTACATAAAAAATCATACATGCTGTACAGATGATCACGCAGTATACCATTACGAACATGACTTCTGTATTTCTGAGGAGCGCATCCGAAATGCTGAATTCATTAAAAAGAGTGACAGATAACACATTGCTAATACATTTATATTACTGAATGCTTAGACTTGTCAGGTATCTATAATTTCAAGACGTCAAACTCATATTTACAAATAAAATCAGAGCAGAATACAATGAATATACTTTACTACGATTGTTTTTCCGGCATCAGTGGTGATATGAATCTTGCAGCTATGATTGAATTGGGTGTGACTCCTGAATATCTTAGGAGTGAATTATCCAAACTGAACCTTGATCATGAATTTTCAGTAAAGGTATCAGCAGACTCCCGTAAAGGGATTCACGGCACAAGGGTTGATGTAGAACTTAAGCATCACCATCATAATAGTGGTCATCATCACCATCACGTACACAGAAATCTAAAAGATATCGAAAATATCATCAAAGCCAGTAGTCTTAATGAAAATGTAAAGAAAACCAGTCTTGCCATTTTTAAGCATGTCGCTGAGGCTGAAGCTAAAATTCACGGAGCAGGACTTTATGATGTCCATTTCCACGAGGTTGGTGCAACTGACTCCATCGTAGATATAGTCGGGGCAGCAATATGTTTTCATCAACTTCAAATCGACGAAGTCTGGTGCTCATCCATTGAACTTGGAGGCGGTTTTGTTAAATGTGCGCATGGAATAATGCCCGTTCCTGCCCCTGCGACATCAGATATATTAAAAGGCTGCCCGACAACCAGAGGTGCAGTGCAAAAGGAGACCACAACACCTACCGGAGCGGCGATACTTGCGTCTCTGGTAGATAAATTTTCTGATTCTCCTAAAATGATTGTTGAAAGGACAGGTTATGCAATAGGTCATCGAGATACGGAAATCCCTAACGTTCTACGTGTACATCTGGCAAAGGTCGCCGAAGAGTCCGGCACGCTTAAAACAATTCCAGCCCGCCTGCTCCAGTGCAATATTGATGATATGACCGCAGAAATGCTTGGAGCGGTCATGGATCAACTCATGGAAAGCGGAGCTATGGATGTACACTTTACCCCTGCAATGATGAAAAAAAACCGTCCTGCAACCACTCTTTCAATTCTTTGCAGCGAAATTGATGAAGATAAATTTAAAAAACTCATTTTCATGCATACAACTACCCTGGGAATAAAAAGTATTCCCATCGAAAAAACAGTGCTTGATATTTCTTTTGAAAAGCTGAAAACCCCTCTTGGTGAAGTCACCATGAAAAATGCAATCCTTGATGGAAAGATAATCCGTTCCAAGCCGGAACTTGAGGATTGCCGTAAACTGGCCAGCCTTCACAATATGCCTCTCGGGGAAGTATACCTGCAGATAGGCAGGGTCCGTAAAATTTAGGAAAAATGAAATGACTTCCGCAGCACTCAATTACAAATACGAAAAATTCCTGCAAAATCTTTCTACAGCAAAAAGCGCAATTATTGCTTTCTCAGGAGGAGTGGACAGTACATTTCTGCTTTATGCTGCAAAACAGGCTTTAGGTGACAGGATTCTTGCGGTAACTGTTTCAACTCCCTACATTCCAAAATGGGAAAACAAAGAGGCTGTTTTTTTTGCAAAACAGATGGAAATTGACCATGTTGCAGTAGATATGCCTTTTCCGGAAGAACTGCGTTACAATCCTCCTGACCACTGCTATACCTGCAAAAAAATCATATTTAGTAAATTAATTGAAATTGCGCTCGATAAGAACCTGTCCAGCGTGCTTGACGGAACCAACGTTGACGATCTCAATGACTATCGTCCGGGACTTAAAGCTCTTGCTGAACTTGGAATATGCAGCCCTCTTGTGGAGGCAGATCTTAATAAGGCAGAGATAAGACATCTTTCACGAAAATTTGGACTCCCTACTTGGAATAAGCCATCCTTTGCCTGTCTCATGTCCCGGATGCCTGTCGGGCAACATGTTAAAGATGAAGCTCTGCAACAGGTTGAACAGGCTGAAATTTTCCTCATGGATATAGGTTTTAAAGCCGTGCGGGTACGCCACCACGGCGATGTTGCACGCATTGAAGTGTCCGAAGATAAAATAATCGAACTTATTACAGCCAGCAAAATTTACGGTATCGAATCAAAACTTAAAGAGCTCGGCTACCGCTATGTTGCCGTTGATATTTCAGGATACAGCATGGGAAGTTTAAACGATGTGCAACAGCCGTAAGCAAGCACAGGAAGTGAATATATATGAGTAATTCTATGGAAGATATTTTAAATCAAATTCGCGACGGCAAACTTGATGTTGAACAGGGAATGGATAAGTTACGGGATCTTCCTTTTCAGGACATCGGTCACACTAAAATTGATCACCATCGCAGACTTAGAAACGGTTTTCCTGAAGTAGTATACGGCGCAGGCAAATCACCTGAACAGGTTGCAGATATTTTTATGCATATGCATACGCGCAACAATGTTCTGGTAACCCGTGCTTCCAAAGAAATGGCTGAACATATTCGATCGCTATTTCCCGACGTAAAATACAATTCAATGGCAAATACTCTTACATACGTAGAGAATAAAATAACTTATAGCAAAGGAACTGTCGCGATAATTACGGCAGGCACATCTGACCTTTCTGTTGCTGAAGAAGCAAAAGTAACTTGTGAAATACTAGGTAGTCATGCCACTATAATCTCAGACATCGGCGTTGCCGGAATCCATCGCCTATTCGACCGGATCGATGAGATAAGAAAAGCGACTGTTCTGATAGTAATTGCAGGTATGGAAGGAGCTCTTTCCAGTGTTATTGGAGGACTGGTTCACCAGCCACTTATTGCAGTTCCTACTTCTGTCGGCTACGGAGCTAATTTTTCAGGACTTTCCGCCTTGCTGGGTATGCTCACATCCTGCGCCAGCGGTGTTACGGTTGTTAATATTGATAATGGATTCGGAGCGGCTTGCGCTGCATGCAAAATAACCAGACTTATTGAATAACCTCAGCCTAGTTATTTTTGCAACAATTCTAAACCATGCCACCAATCCAACTTTTGATAGGATATCTTTAAGTTTATCATAGCAGATACTCTCACCTGACACGTCAATTCAAAAAACAACACACACCTTACCTTCATTCCTCACGACTTTCTCTAATCACTTACAAATCGCATTCTAAACATCAACACTACTGCAACTAGTCCCATAAATAACCATTCAATGCCGAACCCGGCATTGGGGTTAAGAACACAGCCGGAATCTCCAGTTGTTGATCCTAAACCAACGGGGTCAGTAATTGCACCCAGCGCTCTGTTTTCATCATAGTCGCCGTTATCTTGAACAACAAAATATACATAATATTCAGTTCCGAGAGTTGTAACATCACTTGCAGCCAGATGGGTTCCGCTGGAATTGGTCAGCCACCAGCTGCCGTCAATAGCGTATTCCGGACCGGATGAAGCATAGGTCCTATAGCCCTTTGAGGTTCCGTTGGTGTCGTAAAATTTTATTAAGCGAAGGTCTGCAACTCTGCTTGTGGGAACAGCTGTTGAATTAAATTTAAATGTTCCACAACCGCCATTTACGCTAATAGTAGCGTTAAACGACCTGATCATAGATTTGATGTTAAAGCCGTTTGTTGAATATTTTGTGTTTAATTCCGCATTTGTCATCTCTTTAGCACAACAATTTGTAACCCCGACGGTAACACCGGAAGCCTGAATCGAACTGGCTTGTACAGCATCAAAGATTCTATAACCTGTATTTTTAGCGTTGTTATGAAATTTAGGCCATGGGGTATCGGCTAACCCACCGGAGTTTCCTTCTACTGCGAATAACTCACCACCAGCTGTCGTCACATAAATTGTGCCGTCACTGCCTATCGCAGGGGGAGATTGTATCTCTTTATCTGTATAACAATACCATTTTATACTGTGGTCAGCAGGGTTTATTGCGTATAAATTATTACTACTATTAGATGACCCCACATAAATTGTGCCGTCGCTGCCTATCGCGGGGGAAGAGT